>NZ_JBFUDW010000012.1:0-240842 GCF_056404515.1 Mesorhizobium sp. P2_C7
ACGTTGTGCTTTTGTGCTTGCGCTTCATGAAGTCCTTGGCGGTCTCGACCGCCACCGCGGCGTCGCGGCAATAGGCGTCGGCGCCGACGGCCTTGCCGAATTCCTCGTTCAGCGGCGCACCGCCGACCAGCACGACATAATCGTCGCGGATGCCCTTTTCCTTCATCGTGTCGATGACGACCTTCATGTAGGGCATGGTCGTGGTCAGCAGTGCCGACATGCCGATGATGTCGGGCTGGTGCTGTTCGATCGCATCGAGATATTTCTCGACCGCATTGTTGATGCCGAGGTCGATGACGTCGAAGCCGGCACCTTCCATCATCATGCCGACGAGGTTCTTGCCGATGTCGTGGATGTCGCCCTTGACGGTGCCGATGACCATCTTGCCCTGCTTCGGCGCGCCGGTRGCGGCAAGCAGCGGACGCAGGATGAACATGCCGGCCTTCATCGCRTTGGCCGACAACAGCACTTCGGGAACGAACAGGATGCCGTCGCGAAAATCCTCGCCGACGATGCGCATGCCTTCGACCAGCGCYTCGGTCAGCACCTTGTAAGGCRCCCAGCCGCGCTCGAGCAGGATGTTGGTGCCTTCCTCGATCTCTTCCTTCAGCCCGTCATAGAGATCGTCGTGCATCTGCTGCACCAACTCGTCGTCGGAAAGTTCGGAAAGGATGATCTCGTCGTCGGACATTTGTATCGAGCTCCTGCCGGCATCGCGACTGCGTCGCAAGGCACACAATATTCGCGTTCATACCTAACCCGCTGGGGGCATGTATCCATAGCTGATTTGCGACTTCCCGCAAAAGGAAAGCGACCGTAACTCTCTTGGAATTCTTGTCGATTTTGCGACAGCCGTTGGCGCTGGCGGGCCGTTTCGAATAGGGTGCTTGGCTACGATCCGGCAAGAAGCGGCGATACGCTGCCGCAATGGATTCCGGACAAGAACAAATTCAGGGAAGAGCGATCATGAGCGAACACGCGGCAGTCGATCAGGAAGCGTCAAACGCGCGACGCGGGCGCGGCGCCAGCGGCGGAGCGGCTGCCCGGCGTGCAGCCCGTTCGGGCGGCGGCCCCGGCACCCAGCTCACCTATATCAAGCGCAAGATCAACGTCTATGAGGTGCTGGACGAGGAAGGCCTGGCGCTGATCGAGAAGAACACCGACACGGTGCTCGAGGAGATCGGCATCATCTTCCGCGACGACGCGGAAGCGTTGCAGCTGTGGAAAGAAGCCGGCGCCGACGTCAAGGGCGAACGCGTGCACTTTCCCAAAGGGCTCTGCCGGTCACTGCTCAAGACCGCGCCGTCCGTCTACACCCAGCACGCCCGCAATTCCGAGCGCTCGGTGCAGATCGGCGGCAACGCCACCGTCTTTGCGCCGGTCTATGGACCGCCCTTCGTGCGCGATCTCGACGGCGTCAGGCGCTATGCGACGATCGAGGATTTCCAGAATTTCGTGAAGCTCGCCTATATGGCGCCGTCGATCCACCATTCGGGCGGCACCGTGTGCGAGCCGGTCGATGTGCCGGTCAACAAGCGCCATCTCGACATGATCTACAGCCACATCAAATATTCGGACAAGCCGTTCATGGGCTCGGTGACAGCGCCCGAGCGCGCCGAGGACACCGTCGCCATGGCCAAGATCGTGTTCGGCGACGACTTCGTCGAAAACAACACGGTGCTGACCAGCCTGATCAACGCCAACTCGCCGATGGTGTTCGACGAGACCATGCTCGGCGCGCTGAAAGTCTATTCGCGCCACAACCAGGCCTGCATCGTCACGCCGTTCATTCTCGCCGGTGCGATGAGCCCGGTGACGGTCGCCGGGACGCTGACGCAGGTTTTGGCCGAGGTGCTGGCCGGCGCGTCGTTCACCCAGCTGATCCGGCCGGGCGCGCCGGTGCTGTTCGGCACTTTCGCCTCGTCGATCTCCATGCAATCGGGCGCGCCGACCTTCGGCACGCCCGAGCCGTCGCTGGTGTCCTATGGCGCCGCACAGCTCGCACGTCGCCTCGGCCTGCCGTTCCGCACCGGCGGCTCGCTTTGCGCATCCAAGGTTCCGGACGCTCAGGCGGCCTATGAAAGCGCCAACACGCTGAACTCGACCATCCTGGCCGGCACCAACTTCGTGCTGCATTCAGCCGGCTGGCTCGAGGGCGGGCTCGCCTCCTGCTACGAAAAATTCATGATGGACATCGACCAGCTCGGCATGACGCAGAAGTTCTCCGAGGGCGTCGATCTGTCGGAAAACGGCCAGGCGATGGATGCCATCCGCCAGGTCGGACCGGGCAGCCATTATCTCGGCTGCGACCACACCCAGGCCAATTTCCAGACCGCCTTCTATCGCTCCAACATCGCCGACAACAATTCCTACGAACAGTGGCTGGCCGAGGGCGAGAAGACCGCGCCGCAGCGCGCCAACGAGCTCGCCCGCCGTTGGCTGGAAAGCTATGAGGCACCACACCTCGATCCGAGCACCGACGAAGCCTTGAAGGACTTCATCGCCAAGAAGAAGGGGTCGATGCCCGACGCCTTCACTTGAAAGGAGCCCGAGTCAGGCGGGGCTAAAGTCGCCAACATCATTCACAAGGAAGTCTGGCGGAGCGCATTCTCCGATCCGGTCAAGAAGGAATGATTGCGCCTGCCGGCAGCGTTGACCGTATCGCTTCGGCGCTTCTCGCCAACGGCCTTGTTCTGCGTGGCGGCTTCAATTTTGTGCCGGGCGATGTACCGCCACCGGGCCAGTCAGGCGCTCCGGCCAAATCCGTGCTGCTGGTGGGGCAGGCGGGTGCTGCGTCCTGGCCGCATTTCCTGCGCTGGCGGGAACAGCAATCGCCGACCATTGCCAATCCGCTCGACACCTGGTCGCGTGAAGTGATCGGGGCGGTGGCGGAGGTATTCGGGGCGAGGGCCATTTCACCGTCCGACAAGCCCTATCTGCCATTTCAGCAATGGGCGATGCGGGCGGAGGGGCTGAAGCCGTCACCGCTCGGCATCCTCATGCATCCGCACTATGGGCTGTGGCACGCCTATCGTGGTGCGCTGCTGTTCGAGCAAGAACTTCCTCTCCAAGCCGTTGAGACGCCGCTCCACCTTTGCGATGCATGTGTGGAAAAACCTTGCCTGAAATCCTGTCCGGTCGACGCTTATTCCGAACAAGGTTTCGCCCACCAATCCTGTCTGGCGCATGTGCGGGGAGCGAATGGCGGACCGTGCCGAAGCGGCGGCTGCCTCGACCGCAACGCCTGTCCGTACGGCACGGCCTATCGCTATCCATCGGAGGTCCAGGCCTTTCATATGGCGGCATTCGCCGGTCTGTAGTCGCCACGCCATCCTGCACGAAATGTTGACTGCCGGGTTCAGGGAACGCCTTGTTCTGGCGGCTCACGCGGATATGTATCGCGCATCTAATGAACGGAGCAGGCGATGACGAAACAAGACCTTCAGATCAAGACCAGGGATGGCGTTGCCAGGGCAGGACTTTTCCGCGCCGCGAACGCGTCCCCGGCCAAGGCCGGCATCATCCTGTATATGGATGCGTTCGGGCCGCGCGCTGCGCTCGATGGCATGGCGGAACGGTTGGCGGGCGAAGGCTATGCGGTGTTGGTGCCGGACCTGTTCTACCGCAATGCGCCCTACGGGCCGTTCGACGCCAAGACCGCCTTTGCCGAGGAAAAGACCAAGACAGTGCTGATGGCGCTGGTCACCGGCACCACGCAAGAGATGACCATCAGCGACAGTGGTGCATTCGTCGATGCGCTGGCTGCCGAGGGTGTTACCGGACCGATCGGGACGGTGGGCTATTGCATGGGCGGCGCACGGGCATTGAACGCCGCTGCAACCTATCCCGAGCAGATAAGGGCGGCGGCCAGTTTCCATGGCGGCAATCTGGCCAGCGATGCCGCCGACAGCCCGCATCGCAAGGCTGCCTCGATCAAGGCGCGTGTCTATGTCGGCACGTCCGGTGTCGACAGAAGTTTCCCGCCTGAGCAGTCAGCACGACTTGCCGAGGCGCTGCGAGTTGCGGAAGTCGACCATGTGATCGAGAACTATGTCGGCATGGCGCATGGCTGGTGCGTGCCGGATCATAGCGTATTCGATGCGATCGGCGCCGAGCGCCATTGGAAGCGGTTGACGACGCTTTTTGCCGAAACGCTGATCTAAAACGGACCGGGACGTTGCCTGCGGTCGCACCGAACTGGTAGAGACTTGCACGATTGGCGCCGCCTGCTGAACGGCGCCGTCAGCGGGAACGATTTAGCCTGATGCAATCCTATGATGTCGTGATCATCGGTGCGGGTGCCGCCGGAATGATGTGCGCCGTGGAGACGGCCAAGCGCGGCCGTTCGGTGCTGATCCTCGATCACGCGGCGATGCCTGGCGAAAAGATCCGCATCTCCGGCGGAGGCCGGTGTAATTTCACCAACATCCATGCCAGCCCGAAGAACTTTCTCTCAGGCAATCCGCATTTCTGCATCTCGGCGCTCAGCCGCTATACGCAGCGCGATTTCATCGCGCTCGTCGAACGCCACCGCATCGCCTATCACGAAAAGACGCTGGGGCAGTTGTTCTGCGACGGCTCCGCACGCCAGATCATCGACATGATGGTCGCGGAAATGCGGGGCAGGGGCGTGGAACTGGTACTATCGTCTGAGGTCGTGGACGTCCGCAGAACCCTGGAAGGATTTGCGGTCACCCTCTCCACCGGCAAAGTCATTTGCCCGTCTCTGGTCGTGGCATGCGGCGGCAAGTCGATCCCCAAGATGGGGGCGACCGGCTTCGGCTACGAGCTTGCCGAACGGTTTGGCCTTGCGATTGTCGAAACGCGGCCAGCGCTGGTGCCGCTGACCTTCGACGCAAAAACGCTCGACGTGGCGGACCTCATTCGCACCGCCAAGCGCGGCAACGGGCGGCAAGCCGTGCAGACGGTGCTGGCAAATCATCTGCCGAAACGGCTTGCACAGTCGATCGCCGAGCGCACCGGGATCGACGCCAACCTCGCCGATCTTTCGGACGCTGAGATCAAAATCATCGCCGCGGCGGTCAATGACTGGCGCATCAAGCCGGCCGGTTCGGAGGGCTATCGTACCGCCGAAGTGACGTTGGGCGGGGTCGACACAAACGGACTCGACCAGAAGACGATGCAGGCGAAATCCGTGCCGGGCCTGTTTTTCATTGGCGAAGTCGTCGATGTCACGGGCTGGCTGGGTGGCTATAATTTCCAGTGGGCGTGGTCGTCCGGCTGGGTTGCGGGGCAAGCGGCCTAAAGCACCAAAAATGGCGACGATGCTACTTCCGTGCCTTCGCCAGCGCTTTCTTCTGCTTTTTAGCCTGGTTGTAATCGATGGCGGCCCGGACGAGGTCTTTCAGCGCGCGCTCATCGAGCTCATCGCCCTCGAAAAGATCGATCGCACGCCACACCTTGCCGTCCAAACCCGCGTTGAAGAGCTTGCCGGGGTCCGGCAGGCTGGCGCCGTGGGAAAAGGTCAGTTTCACCTTGTCCTTGTGGGCGTTGCCGACGGCGATCATTCCGTGGCGGGACCACACCGGGCTTCCCATCCACTTCCATTCCTCGATGATCTCGCCATCGGCTTCAAGAATGGTCTTGCGGACGCTGGCGAGCGTCTTGCCACGCCAGTCCGTGAGGCCCGCGATCAGCTGGTCGATCTGTTGCGATGGAATCATTGCGTGCCTTTCTCTGCCACGACGCGTTTTGTTTGCCGCGCTTTACCAGCGCGCCAGCTGGGTGATCTGAACGAGGTTGCCGCAGGTGTCGTTCAACTGGGCGATGGTCGAGCCGGTCACCTCGGTCGGCGGCATGGTGAACTCGCCACCGCTCGCCTTGATGCGCTCGTAGTCACCCTTCACGTCGTCGGTGAAGAACATGACGGCGGGCTGGCCCTGCTTGAAGATGGCTTGCTGATAGGCCTTGGCGGCCGGGTTGTCGTTGAGCGCGAGTTGCAGCTCGGTTCCATCGGGCTCTTCGGCCGAGGCCACGGTCAGCCAGCGATAGGGCCCGTTGCTGAAGTCGGCCTTCTTGGTGAGGCCGAGCACTTCAGTATAGAAGCGCAGGGCGTTTTCCTGGTCGTCCACATAGACGCTGGTCAGCTTGATCTTCATCGCTATTTCTCCTCTGTCCGCCCTGTCGGAAGGGCGTGGTTTGAATTGTGCTGGCAGGCTTCGATCAGTCCGCTGGCGCGGCTACGGGATCCAGCCGGGCAGGGCGGCGGCCTGCTTCATCCAGTCCGCCATCTGCTCCTCGTCGAACGCGTCGCCTTCGCGGATGTCGATCCAGCGTGCGTCCTTGCTTTTCGCCGTGCCGCCCGGCGGGACCGGCCGCAACGACATGCCGCTGAAAAAAGTCACCTTCACGTAGTGGGCCAGGACATGGAACGTCACGAACCAGCCTTGGCCCTCGATGCCGTAGAACGGCGAATTCCATCTCACGGCTTTGCGTACATCAGGCACATTGCGCACGATGAGTGCGTCGAGGCGCTCGCCGAGGCCGCGTTTCCAGCCCGGCATAGCAGCGATATAGGCCTGCACCGGCGCGTCGCCGTCCCCTTTCGCGATTTGCGGGTTGCCGCCCGACAGCAGGACTGGTGCGGCCTTGGCCGCGACCTTGGTCGATTGCCCCTGCGTCTTGGCCATTCTGCCCATTCCTATGCGCCCGCGCGTTCCCTGCCGGTTCCTTTGGCGGCATACGGCAGCACGAACATGTACAAGCCACTGAACAGCAGCAAGAAGAGCGGCAAGAGCGGCGAGTAGACAATCCAGGCAGGCGGCTGCCCCAATGCCATGGCAACGAAGTTGGCGATGACGGTCAGCGTAAAGATGATCGACAGCCAGCGATGAGTTTGCCGAATCCACTTGTTCCAGTCCAATGAGACCTCCCGTTAAAAACGAGCCGAAGCGGACCCGGTGATCCGCTCGGCGGGTTTCAATCCATTCGCGCCAGGACCTCAGCCAGGTTTGCAAAGTACTGCCGCCACCCACTCGTCGCACCCCGGTATGCCTGCTCCTGATCCGGCCGGAAGCCGGACTGCTCCATGCGCAATCGAGTGCCTGTGCTGGTCGGAATGAGAGTCCATGTGACGACACTCTCGAGGCCATAGGCCTGCCAGGTGTAGGACAGTGTCTTGTTCGGCTCGATTGCGGTTACCTGACAGTCAACGACGATGCTCACGTCAGGCTGCGGGTCCTTTCGCAGATTGAAACGGTGACCCGCGACTGGCTTGAAATCATTCTTCATCAGCCACTCCTCGATCAAATGCGGTTGGGTGAGCGCGCGCCAGATCTTTTCAGGCGGATGAGGTATCTCTCGTTCGACAACGACGGAGCGCGTTTCGGTCGCAATGTTGGTCATTGGTCCATTCTATTGAGCAGATTTTCGAGGTCGTCGAACCGGCTCTGCCAGAATGCGTTCATCTGGTTCGTCCAGTCAGTCAGCGGTGCAAGTGCGCGGAGTTGGGCGCTGTAATGGGTCTGTCGTCCCTCATGGCGGTCGCGCACCAGCCCGGCATGCCTGAGCACGCCGAGATGCTTTGATACGGCTGGTTGCGAGACCCCGGACTGAGCCGTCAGAGCGCCGACCGTCTGTTCGCCTTCCCGGCACAGGCGCTCGAAGATTGCCCGACGCGTCGGATCGGAGAGCGTTCGGAAAAGGACATCGTGAGCATTCGTCATTGGGATCGATAACTCGGCGGCTATTGATCGACGTATAACTGCAGAGATATGTATCTGTCAAGCAGGGCAGCGATGGCCACGATCTGCCGTTTCCAAAAAAATCTTTCCATTGCCCCAAGGAATCGCCATTAGCCTTCGTCCAACAGGCAAATGATGGCGATGATGCTGGATGAGAGCGAAGCCTCCGACGCCGAACTGATCGGGCGGGCGAAGGGCGGAGACAGGGGGGCCTTCAGCAAATTGCTGGAAAGGCACTATGACTTCGTCTATCGCGCCGCCTATCGCTGGTGCGGCAAGAAGGCCGATGCCGAAGACATCGCCCAGGAAGTCTGCGTCCGGCTCGGCCGGGCGATCCGCGACTATCGCGGCGGCGGCGCCTTCACGACATGGCTCTACTCCGTGACCCTGAACGCCGCGCGCGACATGATGCGCAAGTCCGCTCGCGATATGGCAAAGACGGAGGCCTACGGCGTTCACGCGCTGATCTCGGGCGAGGCTTCGGCAGAGCCGGAAGACCCGGCCGAAGCATTGTGGGCGGCGGTGCGACAACTGCCGGACAAGCAGCGCGACGCCGTGCTGCTTGTTTACGGCGAGGGCTTGAGCCATGCGGCTGCCGCCGAGGCGATGGCGATCTCGGAGGCGACGGTTTCCTGGCACATCCATGAAGCGAAGAAACGGCTGAAGACGCTGATGCGCTCGGCCGGGGAAGTGTGACCATGGTCGACGACAACGAACTCAACAGACTGCGCGACATCGCGGCACCGGCGCCGGGCGAGAGCGCGAAGGCTCGCGCCTTCGAAGCCGCCATGCGCGCCTATGACCAGGAGAATATTTCGACCGTGGCCCAAGGATCGGTTGGCGGGCTTCGTCTCACAGAGCGAGCACAAAAGCTCTGGAGCGAGATCATGCAAAAGAAACTCATTGCCGCGCCGGCTCTTGCCGGGCTCGTCGCCCTGCCGATCGCCGGATACGCCACCTTCCACATGCTGAGGGAACAGCCGCCGAAATTCGGCGGCGACGAGAAGATCGGCGAAACGCTGGCCGACAAGCCTGCGACGGTGAAGCAGACGACCAACGAGCTCAAGCCGGCCCGCACCGAACTGGAGAAAGACAAGAAGGCCGACGCGGACGTGGAAAGCCGCGACGCCACCGATGCGCTTGTCGCGCCGGCCTCACCGCCGAAATCCGAATCGACCATTGCAATCGGCGGTGCACAGCAGGAGGCGGCGAAGAGCGCTCCCCGACAGGATGCTACTGGCGCCGGAAGTGTGGCAATGAATAGTGCACCCCCGGCACCGGCCCCGACAGGCGAATTTGCGCTGGACGGTACTGTAAGTGCCCCCAGCATGTCGCGGAGTCTCGCGCCGGCCGAGTCCAAGCTGATGGCGCAGCAGCCAGCCATGGCTCCGGCCGACCAGGTTCAGCCGCAAGAGCAAAACCGCGACCGCATCGAGGATTTCAAGACCAATCCGGTGCATGCCGCGCTTGAGGATCCGGTCTCGACCTTCTCGATCGATGTCGACACGGCTTCCTATTCCTTCGTGCGGCGTTCGCTGAAGGAAGGGTTCGTGCCGCAGGCCGATACGGTCCGCGTCGAGGAGATGATCAACTACTTCCCTTATGACTGGAAGGGCCCGGACACCGCCACGACGCCGTTCAACTCGACGGTCAGCGTCATGCCGACACCGTGGAATACGCACACCAAGCTGATGCATGTCGCCATCAAGGGTTTTGACGTCAAGCCGACCGAGCAGCCGAAAGCCAATCTGGTCTTCCTGATCGACGTGTCGGGCTCGATGGACGAGCCGGACAAGCTGCCGCTGCTCAAGTCGGCTTTCCGGCTTCTGGTCGGCAAATTGAAGGCAGACGACACGATCTCGATCGTGACCTATGCGGGTGAGGCCGGCACCGTGCTGATGCCGACAAAAGTTGCCGAGAAGGACAAGATACTCAATGCCATCGACAATCTGCAGCCCGGCGGCTCGACGGCCGGCGAGGCGGGCATCAAGGAAGCCTACAGGCTTGCCCAGCAATCCTTCGTCAAGGACGGCGTCAACCGGGTGATGCTCGCCACCGATGGCGACTTCAACGTTGGCCAGACGGATGACGACGACCTGAAGCGGTTGATCGAGAGCGAGCGCAAGACCGGTGTCTTCCTGTCGGTGTTCGGCTTTGGCCGCGGCAATCTGAACGACCAGATGATGCAGACCATCGCCCAGAACGGCAACGGCACGGCCGCCTATATCGACACGCTCGCCGAGGCCGAGAAGGTGCTGGTCGAGGACGCCTCCTCGACGCTGTTCACCATCGCCAAGGACGTGAAGATCCAGGTCGAGTTCAACCCGAACAAGGTCTCGGAATACCGGCTGATCGGCTACGAGACCCGGGCGCTCAACCGCGAGGATTTCAACAATGACCGCGTCGATGCCGGCGATATCGGTTCGGGTCATTCGGTCACCGCGATCTACGAGATCACGCCGAAGGGCAGCGGTGGCGAGCAGATCGATCCGCTGCGCTACGGCCAGGCGTCGGTGGACAATGGGGGCGTCGCCAATGCCGGCGAATATGCCTTCGTCAAGATCCGCTACAAGCTGCCCAACGAGGACGTCTCGAAGCTGATCACCACGCCGGTGACTTCGGCCAACGAGGTGGCGTCGTTCGACGAGGCCGGCACCGACCAGCGCTTCTCCGTGGCCGTCGCGGCCTTCGGCCAGAAGCTGCGCGACGAGGATGCAACCGCGAAGTTCGGTTACGACAAGATCATGGAGATTGCCACTGCCGCTCGAGGATCCGACCCGTTTGGGTACAGGTCCGAGTTCCTCTCGCTTGTGCGCCTTGCCTCGGCGCTGGGCGGAAATCGGTAGTGGTGATGACGGCCGGTTTCTTTCAGATGGGATCGTTCTGATACGGGAAACCGACCCACGGGCGGGTGAGGCAGGCCGGCGAGGGATTCATTCCTTGCCGGCCTTTTTTTGCGGATTGTTAAATTGCGTTGGATTTCCGGTAGATGATCGCAATTTCCTCTTGTTACGCAGAGGCTAATGTTTGGGCTTGAGGGGGCCGGAATTGCTGATCAGGACTGTTGCGAACTCGATAACCCGAGATATGCCGGCACTTGGATCGCCAGCCTCCACGCCATCGGCGGAATCCAGGCGCATCAGCGATGATGTCGCTCAAGCGCGTAACACCGCCATATCAGCGCTGAACAATGATCGTTTTCGAGTCATGCTGGAGCAGATCTCCGACCCCACTGCATCGGGCGCACTTATGACGATGCGCGGCGATACGGCCGCCGGCGCCGGTACCGATTTCAAGTCGGCGCAGTCGAGCTACGCCGACAACAGCGAATAATCAGAAACGATAAGGGTCAGGCCCGGCTGCGGCGACGCTCGCGGCGGGCTTCGCTGGTCTCAGCGGTGTTTTCCGTCGCCACCTTGTTGCGCATCGGACCGATACGCTCGACAATCGCGCCAACGGTCGGACGATCCGCCTTGGTGTGCGCGTCGAGTGCCTTGCGCATGGCGGCAAGGTGCTGGAACGAGGTGCCGCAGCAGCCGCCGACGATTTTCGCACCGGCATCGACGGCGAGACGCACATAGTCGGCCATCAGTTCCGGCGTGCCGGAATAATGAATCTCGGTGCCGCGGAATTCGGGAATGCCGCAATTGCCCTTGACGATCACAGTCGCCTCCGGCTTCGCCTCGGTCATGTCGAGCAGCGATGCCAGGATGTCGGAGGCGCCGACGCCGCAATTGGCACCGACGCCGAGCGGCGCTTGCGACAAGCCGTCGACGACGCCGTGGATGTCCTTCGGCAGCAGGCCCATCATGGTGCGGCCGGCGGTGTCGAAGGACCCGGTGTAGGTGTAGGGCAGGCCGACGCGGATGGCGGCTTCGGCAGCGGCGCGGATCTCGTCGGGAGCCGACATGGTCTCGATCCAGGCGACTTCGGCGCCACCGGCCTTGAGACCCTCGATCTGTTCGGCAAAGGCGTCGACAGCCTCGTCAAAGGTCATGGCGCCAAGCGGCACCAGCAATTCACCGGTCGGGCCGACCGAGCCGGCGACGATCACCTTGCGGCCGGCCTTGTCGGCGACGGCACGCGCAATCTCGGCGGCGCGCTTGTTCAGCGCGTGCACGCGGTCCTGCGCATGATGCAGCTTCAGCCGGTGACGGGTGCCGCCGAAGGAATTGGTGAGAATGATGTCGGCGCCCGCATCGACGAAATTCTGGTGCAGGCTGGTGATGGTGTCGGGCGCCGTCTCGTTCAGCAGCTCCGGCGCTTCGCCAGCCTCCAGCCCCATGGCGAACAGGTTGGTGCCGGTGGCGCCATCGGCCAACAGCACGCCCTTTTCAGCCAGCAGCGCATCGATCGGGTTGGTCGTCGTCATCGGATTGGCTTTCATGTTTCGAAATTCGGATAAGGATATAAAGAAGTCTTTATGTGTAGTCAATGATATTGCGGCGATTGACTGGCGATGTCGACGGCCGGGCGTTGGGTTGAATGGCCAACGATTGCCGTCGATCAGGCAGAGCTTGATGCGAAGGACATGTCAGCCAGATTGCGCGCGAAGGCGGCGGCTTCGTGCGGGTTGACGTCGGCGGCACGGATCAGATTGTCGAAATGCTGGGTCAAGGCCTGGACCGGCTGGGTGGCGTTCAGCACCACATACATGTCGCCGACATAGATGGCCGCCCGATAGGGGCCGAAGATGGTGAGGGGAATGGAATAGCGCATGCGGCCGTCATACAGAAACAAGCGGAACGTCGGGTAGAGATCGTCAAGCAGCGTTGCCATATGGGCCAGTTGTTGTCGGCGGTCGGCCTCCGGAAAACGGTCCCACACGCCCAGGCCGCGGGCAAAGATCTCCAACGTATGGCGTGGCATGCAGACTTCCATGTCGGTTTCCGGCCGCCGGTTGTAGTCGATGCGGTATTGGGTTTCGTTGGCTTGCGTCTGACGGCTCCTGTTGGTGATGTTGGCTTCATAGTCGACGAGCGCGTGTGTTCGCAGAAGATCGGGGATGCCTGCCGGCACATAGCGGATCTTGGTACCGGCCGCCTCGGCGAACCACTTTGCCAGCAGCGTGCGGTCGAAGCCGTCGCGCGCTTCCTCGATCTCCAGGCTCTCGCGGATCTCGCCGGTGACACCCTCGTCCTGGCTGAGGCCAAGCAGCCAGTCCAGCGACACTTTGAACTCGGCAGCGATATTGAGCAGGGTTTCCGCCCGGGGCAGGCGTGTCGAGGCGCCGGACAGCAGTTGCGACAGGGCCGACCGATCGATGCCGACCGCGGTCGCGAAAGATGACTGGTTGAGATCGGACCTTGTCAGGAGCAGCTTCAGACGCTCCCGAAAGATTGCTGACAGATCTCGTTTGTCCATCACTTGGCTCCGCGAATCAGGAGGAAAAATTTGCGCCAAAGCTGCCGAATGGATGCCTCAGGCGTAAATGAATCCCCAAGTTTGTTTACAATGTGTAACATGTGCTGTCAAAAATGCGCAATCGCAACATTTTGTACACTTTGTCTCGTTGAGTGGAATCGCTTCTCCTGACACAATGATGTCAGGAACCAGTTGGGGTTCCGGCGACTGAGGGACAGTGGTCGATAGCATGACTAGCATGAGCATCAGACAGCGTAGCGTACCGGCCATCGAATGGCCGACCGTGGTTCTCGCATTCCTCTGCTACGCAACATGGTTCGCCACCGGCTTCCTGCTCTGGCCATCCTACCCGATCTCCGCGCTCGCCGTCCTGGCCTTCACCGCCGCATTGCAGTCGTCGATCATGCACGAAGTGCTGCACGGTCATCCGACGCGCAATGCTCGGATCAATGAGGCCTTTGTGTTCCTGCCGATCGGTCTCGTCTGGCCGTTCCGCCGCTTCAAGACCATTCATCTGCGCCATCATGCCGACGAGCGGCTGACCGATCCGCTGGACGATCCCGAGAGCTACTACCAGGCGCTCTGGCAGCATGACGACTTGCCGCCGACGATGAAATTCCTGCTCAAGATCAACAACACCATGGCTGGCCGCTTCGTGCTCGGCCCCTGGCTGTCCTGCGTCGGCTTCTTCATCGACGACGCCAAGCACATAATCGCCGGCGACAAGGCGATCCGCAAGGCGTGGTTGCTGCATGCGATAGGCCTCGCCATCGTGATGCCCATCGTGCAGTTCGGCTTCGGCATCCCGCTGTGGCTCTACATCCTGGTGCCGGTCTGGCTCGGCCAGTCGCTGATCTCGATCCGCACCTTCGCCGAGCATCAATGGTCCGAACACCCGGAGGGCCGCACGGTGATCGTCGAGCGCTCGCCACTGTCGTTCCTGTTCCTCAACAACAATCTGCATTTCGTCCACCACAAGAGCCCGACCGTGGCGTGGTACCGGCTGCCGAAGCTGTTTCGCGACCGTCGCGACGAATGGTTGCGGATGAACAATGGCTATGCCTATCCGAACTATTTCGCGCTGATCAAAGCCTATGCCTTCAAGGCGAAGGAGCCGATCGTGCATCCGGTGCTGCGGCGCGCGCCGGAGCCAGGCAGGGCGTTCAAACCTCGCATCAGGGCGCGCAACATAAATGGGCTCGGCTCCGCGCCGGTTCCCGCCGAGCCGCCCAAGGAATGAGTTTTGCGGCGAGTGGGTAATGCCTGCTAGACTGGCTGCGGTCGGTCCCCTTCAATCCCAGATACAACGGTCAGATTCCGGCATGAGCGAATTGGTTGCGGCGTTGCCGATGTATGACTGGCCCGAAGCGCGCGACGAGGTCGACGCCCAATGGGCGCGCTTGCGCGACGCCTTCCGGCGGAGGGGTATCGACGCGCCGCAAACGATCGTGCGCCGCAATGGCGACCTGCCGCCGGTGCCGGGTGGCATTCATGATGCCCTGGGAAAACTGATCGCGCCAGACCCGGCGACATTGCCGCCGGACGAACTCGACTTTCACAAGCTTTGGCTGCATCCGGCGCTGCTGTTTGCGCAGACCTGCTGGGGGCCAATGGAACTCGGCCTGTCCAAACACGTTCAGGTGGTCGGCCAGCCGAGCTACGACGCCTGTGAAGGCGGGCAGGGCGAGCTCTATTCGAGCGCGCTGGTGATGAGGGCGGGCGAGGGGCTGGAGGTTCGATCGCCTGCGGACGGCCGCGCACTCGTCCCGCGCGATCTGATCCGTGGCAAGCGCTTCACCTTCAACAGCCTTGATTCCATGTCAGGCATCATTGCGCTGACGCGCGACCTGCAAGCGGCCGGCGAAGACCTGGATATATTCTCGACGCGCAGCGAAAGCGGCGGCCATCGCGACTCGATCGTCGCTGTGGCCGAAGGCAAGGCGGACGTCGCGGCCATCGACTGCGGAAGCTGGGCGCTGGCGCAGCGTTTCGAGCCGGCGGCGCAAGCGGTGAAGGTCGTCGGCTGGACGGGACGGCGCAAAGGCCTGCCGTTCATCACCGCCGCAACGACACCGGAAAAGACGGTCAGGGCGATGCGCGAGGCCCTTGCCGGACTAGCCGAGCAGCCTCGCATCCAACGGGTAGGTTGAAAGTTTTTCGTTGCCGGTTTCGGTGATGAGAATCTGCTCTTCGATCTTGACGCCTTCGCGTCCGCCAAGCCGGCCGATATAACTTTCCACGCACAGCACCATGCCTGACTCCAGCACGCCGTCCGGCGTGTCGGGGGTCCAGTCGCTGGCATGCGGCAAGGTCGGGTATTCGTCGGCCAGGCCGACGCCGTGATAGAGCACGCCGTAGCGCGTAGGAAAACAGTCTCCGGGCGGCACCGCCGAGCGTTCGACAAGGTCGCGGAACGAGGTGCCCGGCTGCATCAATTTGGTATTGTAGGTGATTTGATCTGCGGCGATGCGGAACAGGTCGCGCTGTTCGTTGGTCGGCTTTGCATCGCCGCACAGCCAGGTGCGCGACAGGTCGGCGCAGAAGCCGTAGGGGCCGATCAGGTCGGTGTCGAAGGCGACGAGGTCGCCGGCTTCGATCTTGCGCGACGAGCATTCCTGGAACCACGGGTTGGTGCGCGGGCCTGACGTCAGCAGCCGTGTCTCGATCCATTCGCCACCGCGCGCAATGTTGCCGCGATGCAGTTCGGCCCACAGTTCGTTCTCGGAAATGCCAGGCCGCAGAGCCTGCTCCATCTCGCCCATCGCCGCCTCGCAAGCGACGATGGCGCGGCGCATGGCGAGAATCTCGTCCGATGATTTGATCAGCCGCGCATTTTCCATCACCGCTTCGCCATTGCCGATCGTCACACCGAGCCGGGCGAGTTCCTCGACGCCTTCCGGGTTGATGTGATCGACCGCGATGCGGCTGTTGCCACCGCCATGTTCCCTGACCAGATCGGCAATGCTGGCGGCCCAGCGGCGGACTTTTTGCTCGGTCAGTTCGCCGCCATAGAGATACATCCATGAGACAGCCGGCCGCACCTCGTCGACGACGCCGGAATGGTCGGACAGGTGCTCGCAGGAAAAATAATCGAACAGCACCACCGGCCCGTCGGTGGCGACGAAACAATGCCGTGTCGGATTGTGCGCCACCCACAGCTGCATGTTGGTGGAATCGGTAGCATAGCGGATGTTGACCGGGTCGTAGAGCAAGGCGCCGGCATAGTCGCGGCGCTTCAACTCGGCGCGGATGCGGTCCAGCCGGTATCGGCGCATCGTCGGCAGATCGGGAGCGGTAATACCTGCCGCTGCCCATTCAGCTTCCGCCTGCGCGCCATAGCCCAGCACATGCTGGTTGAGCGACGCCGCCTTCTGGCGGGAAACGTCGCGCAGCGCCTCGATCGAGCCCGGCTCGAACGGCATGATCTTGCGATGGCGGCCAAAGCTTCCCTTCGGCCCAGCGCTGTCCATGGCCGAACCTCAGGTCCGCATCTTCTCGCCACTCGGGTCGAACGGTGCTTCGACGTTGATGCGGGCCGGGCGCCGGTGTCCCAAGATCTCGATCTCGAACAGCCCGGCACTTTCGTCCTCGGCAAGTGCCGCCGGGACGTAACCCTGCGCCATCGACTTCTGCACATAGTGCGCATAGCCGCCTGATGTCACCCAGCCGACCACGCGCCAGTCGCCGTCGACGATGCCGCGCACGGCCGAAGCGCCTTCAGCTGCCTTGGAGCCGCGTACTTCCTCGCCGCCATCGTCGAAGCGCGGCGCGCCGTAGCCATGCGGCTTTTCCACCGTGCCGTAGTCCTTGGAGACCTTGGCCCAGATCGGCTCGTCGCCCATCACATCGGCGTCGGCGGCATCGACGATGAAGGAGACACGGCGCAGTTTTGGCCCCTCGGCCTGTTCCTTAGCGGCAGCCTCGCGGCCGATGAAATCGTTCTTCTCGAGCTTGATGAAGCGGTCCATCGCACCTTCGAATGGTCCGTAGATCGGCCGCAATTCGCGAAACCAGGTCGGGAAGTTCTTTTCCAGGCGCATCGAAAGCAAAGCGCGCATGCCGAAATCGACGAGGCCGAATTCCTCGCCGGCATCCTTGATCGCCTTATACACAAGGCGCTGGTAGGCCGGCGCCATCCAGATCTCGTAGCCGAGATCACCGGTGTAGGTGATGCGGTTGACCAAACAGGGCGCACCGCCGACCGCCATCTCGCGGAAATCCATGAAGCGGAAGGCTTTTGTCGAGATGTCGACATCGACGAGCTTCTGCAAGAGGTCGCGGGACTTAGGCCCGGCGATCGACAGACCGACCAGCGTCTGGTCGAAACGGTGGATGCGCACGGAACCGTCCTTAGGCAGATGCTTCTCGAACCAGCGCATGTGATATTTCTGCGCCGCCGACGAGCCCCAGATCATGAAGCGGTCTTCGCCGGCCTTGGCAATGGTGAAGTCGCCGATCAGCTTGCCGAATTCGTTGATCATCGGCGTCAGCACGATGCGGCCGGTCTTCGGCATACGGTTGGTCATCAGCCGGTTGAGGAATTCCTCCGCCCCCGGTCCGGACACTTCGTATTTGGCGAAGTTGGCGATCTCGGTCACGCCGACGCGCTCGCGGGTCGCGCGCACTTCCTCGCCGATCGGCCCAAAATCATTGGAGCGATGGAAGGAGACGATGTCCTTCGGCTCCTTGCCCTTCGGGGCGAACCAGAGCGGGGTTTCGAGACCCCAGGAGTCGCCCATGACGGCGTTGTTTGCGAGCATCGTGTCGTAGAGCGGCGTCGTCTGCGCCGGGCGTGCGGCCGGCAGTTCCTCATTGGGGAAGCGGATGGAGAAGCGGCGCGAATAATTTTCGCGCACCTTGGCGTTGGTGTACCGCAGGCCGGCCCATTCGCCGAAGCGGGCGACGTCCATGCCCCAAACGTCGAAGCCGGGATCGCCGTGGACCATCCAGTTCGACAGCGCCAGACCGACGCCGCCACCCTGGCTGAAGCCGGCCATGACGGCGCAGGCGCACCAGAAATTGGTCAGGCCCTGCACCGGGCCGACCAGCGGGTTGCCGTCGAGCGCGAAGGTGAAGGGGCCGTTGATGATCTGCTTGATGCCGGCCTTCTCGATGCCGGGGAAATGCTTGAAGCCGATCTCCAGCGACGGCGCAATGCGGTCGAGGTCGGGGGCGAGCAATTCATGGCCGAAATCCCACGGCGTGTTGACCGGCGACCACGGCTTGCATGCCTTTTCATAGGTGCCGAGCAGAATGCCGTTGCGCTCCTGGCGGGTGTAGATCTCGCCCTTGAAGTCAAGCACGCCGATCATCTCGCGACCGGTCGACTTGTTGAATTCCTCGACCTCCGGCATTGGCTCGGTGAGCAGGTACATGTGCTCCATGGCCAGCACCGGCAGTTCGACGCCGACCATGCGGCCGATCTCACGTGCCCACAGGCCGCCGCAGTTGACGACATGCTCGGCATGAACCGTGCCTTGTTCGGTGACGACATTCCAGGTGCCGTCGACCTCTTGCGTCAGCTCGACGACGCGGTTGCGCAGCACGATCTCGGCGCCAAGCTTCTTGGCCGCCTTGGAATAGGCGATCGTGGTGCCGGACGGATCAAGATGGCCCTCGACCGGATCCCACATGGCGCCGACGAAATTGGTCTCGTCCATCAGTGGGAACATCGCCTTGGCTTCGGATGGCGTGATCAACTCGGTGTCCATGCCGAGATAGCGGCCCTTGGCGTGGGCGAGCCGCAGGAAGTCCATGCGCTCCGGGGTATCTGCCATCATCACGCCGCCAGTCAGGTGCAGCGAGCAGGATTGGCCGGAAATCTCCTCGATCTCCTTGTAGAGTTGCACCGTATAGGCCTGCAGCTTGGCGACGTTGGGGTCGCCGTTCAGCGTGTGGAAGCCGCCCGCCGCGTGCCAGGACGAGCCGGAGGTAAGCTCCGAGCGCTCGATCAGCATGATGTCGGTCCAGCCGGCCTTGGCCAGATGGTAGAGAACCGAGCAGCCGACGACGCCGCCGCCGATGACAACCGCTTTTACATGAGATTTCATCAAGATAGGTCCGTTTTTGCGTAAACTGAGTCAGGTTTTTGGGTCGGCGGTGGAACGCGCCTCGACGCCGAGGTCAGCGGTCGCCGCGTGCCATTCAAAAGTCGGTCGGTGCACCGCCCTCGGACCGGCGCTTTTCGACGAAGGCGTTGAGTTCCTCGCGAATGGCCGGGTCCATATAGGGCTCTTCAAATGATGCTAGCCGTTCCTTCCACACCTTGTTGGCCTTTTCCAGCGCCGTCGGCGAGCCGGCTTCCGCCCAGGTCTCGAAATTGCGCCAGTCGGAGAGGATCGGCGAGTAGAAGGCGGTCTTGTAGCGGTCCTGCGTGTGCTGGGTGCCGAAGAAATGGCCGCCGGGACCGACCGACTGGATGGCATCGAAGCCGAGCGCTTCTTCGGACAGGTCGAGCGGGGTCAGGAATTCCGCCACCATCTGCAGCAGGTCGATGTCCAATATGGTCTTCTCATAGGAGCAGCGCAGGCCGCCCTCGAGCCAGCCGGCCGCATGCATCATCAGATTGCCGCCGCCCTGGATGGCGCCCCACAGCGAGAACACGCTCTCGTAAGCCGCCTGCGCATCGACCGTGTTGGCGGCGCAGGTGTTGGAGGTGCGGTAGGGTATGTTGTAGCGGCGGGCAAGCTGGCCGCCGACCAGCTGTGCCTTCATGTATTCGGGCGTGCCGAAGGCCGGCGAACCGGACTTCATGTCGACATTGGAGGTGAAGCCGCCATAGCCGACGGGCGCGCCCTTGCGCACCATCTGGGCAAAGGCGATGCCGGACAGCGCCTCGGCGTTCTGCTGCACCAGCGCGCCGGCGATCGTCACCGGCGCCATGGCCCCTGAAAGGGTGAACGGCGTGACGACGACGACCTGGCCCTTGCTCGACATCTGGATGATGCCTTCCATCATCGGCACATCGAGCTTGAGCGGCGAATTGGTGTTGATGATGGTGAAGACCGACGGCTCCTCGATCAACTGCTCGTGGCTGATGCCGCGCGCGATCCTGGCGATCTCGATGCCGTCGACGTTGCGCTCCTTGCCGAGCGAGTAGATGTGAAACACCTTGTCGGTCAGCGTGGCGAGGTCGCGGACGCACTCCAGGTGCCGGACCGACGGATGGATATCGGTCGGCTCGACCGGATAGCCGCCGGTGCAGTTCAGGATGTTGTGCATCTGAGCGAGCTTGAGGAAGTTGCGGTAATCCTGCTGGTTGCCGGGCCGGCGGCCGCGGTCGATGTCGGAGCAGTTGGGCGCCGATGCCATCATCGAGATGATCAGATTGTTGCCGCCGAAGCGCACATTGTGCGCCGGGTTGCGCGAGTGGATGGTGAACTCCGAAGGGCAGTGCGACACCAGCTCGAGGATCATGTCGCTGTCGAAGCGCACCCGCTCGCTGCCGTCGCGCACGTCGGCGCCATGTGCCTTCATGATGCGGCGGGCTTCGTCATGCAGAACATCGACGCCGATTTCCCTCAGCACGCGCAAGGAGGCGAGATGGATCGATTCCAGCTCGTCGTCCGAAACCAGCCTGGTCGGCGCGAGCGGGTTCTTCAGCTGGCGGAAAGCCGGCTGCTCGAACGCGGCCGAACCGCCGGCGCGCTTTCCAGCGCGGCCGCCACGACGGGCGCGGTCGGTGGCCAATGCCGGTTCTGCAGGTTGTAGGGCGGCGGTCATGATGGTCCTCGTACGATGCGGTAGCGGGCGGCATAATGGACCGGCGACCCGCCGGTCGTTGCGGAGGCGGCGACCACTAGGGCGAGGGAAGCGACATGCCGGAACGGCAGTTGCACGGCCAGAATATCGCGCGGATCGCGGCGATGCGCTGGCCTGAGAGCGGCGGCCGGATCGACGCAAAGTGAAACGCGTTACACATCCGTCTTTTACTTCTGCTATATTGGCGTGCCGAACGTCTCTGGAGGGAAAGCCATGCCTGACGTCGTCAAAGTGCGCGCCGCGACAAACAACGAAGTCGCGTTCCTTTCCTGGGATATAGACGGCATGATCCCGGGCTGCCTCGGCTTCGAGATCGTGCGCATCTATCCCGACACCGGCGAGGAACGCTGCCTGGCCTCCTGGGTGCCTTTCAAGGGCCAACGCAATCCACGATGGATTCCCCAGGATACCGGCGTCTGGCCGGTGCAGAAGACATTCTGGCGCGATCTCACCGTGCGGCGGCGGCGCGACAGCATCGACGTCAGGCCAGAGGGTGAAATGATAGCCTACCGGGTGCGGCCGGTCGGCGACATGAAGCCGGGTCTCGACCCGGTGCCGGTGCGACCCGATCAGATCGTCGATGGCAAACCCGCCTATACCGGGCCGGCGCGTCCGCTCGGTTATCTCGGCCAGGGTGCGGTCAGCCCACCGATCTTTCTCGGGCAGATGTTCGGTAAGGCGCGGGTTGCCTTCACCAATGGCGTGCTGTCGACGCAATGGATGTCGCATGCGCTGCAAGAGGCCGGCATCAAGGTCGGGCAGCGCGACAAGATCAGGGCGGTGCTGCAGGATCCGACCAGCAAGATACGCGCCTATCTGCATGGCGATGTGCCTGACGTGCTGACCAGCCTGCTGAAGCGGGCCAAGACCGAAGGCGGCACCGTCAGGCTGGCGCTCTACGAGCTTGGCGACGACGAGCTGTGCGACGCGATCGTCGCCGCCAAGGATGTCGTCGAGGTCATTCTTGCCAATTCGGGCAGGGACGACCAGACCAAGGCCTGGGACGCCGGCAACGCGCCGTACAGGAAGCGCTTGCACGACGCGGGCGTCGTGGTGAGTGACCGCCTGTTCAACAACAGCCATATCGGCCACAACAAGTTCGCAGTCTACCGCGATGGCCAGGGCAAGCCGCAAGCGGTGATGACTGGCAGCACCAACTGGACGTCGACTGGCATCTGCGGACAATCCAACAACGCCTTCATCCGCGACGATCCGGCGATGGCCGAGATATTCGACGCCTATTGGCAGCGCATGAAGGCCGACGTGTTCCCGCCGCCAGCCTCGGAAAGCGCTGCCGGCCACGTCGTGCAGACGCAAGGCGTGCCGTTTCGTAGGGAAAACCACCTGCCCAATCCGCTGAACGGCGCCACGGCAACGCTGGACGGCATGACGGTCTGGTTCTCGCCCAACGATCCCGACCGCAACAAGAAGGACATCTCGGTGCGGCCGGTCGACCTCGAGGATGTCTTCGCCCGCATCAAGGCGGCGAAACGCGCGGTGCTGTTCCTGGTGTTCAATCCGTCGCTGCTCGGCGAAAACTCGATCGTCGACCAGGCGGTCGCGGCAGCCAAGGCCGATCCGAATCTGATCGTGCAAGGCGCGATCAGCGACGAAACCGCGATGCCCAACTATGTCGCGCCGACCAAGGATCCAGTCACCCACAAATCGAACAAGGACGGCAAGTCGCCCTTCGTATTCCCGGAGAAGGTCTGGGAGATGCCGAACGTTTCCATCGTGCGGGCGGCAAACCTGACCGGCGCCACGATCGCCCGCGACTTCCAGGCAGAAGTACTGACCGTCGGCCATGCGATCGTGCACGACAAGATCGTCATCATCGATCCGATGGAGGACAACGCCACGGTCATCACCGGCAGCCACAATCTCGGTTACAAGGCGTCCTATGAGAATGACGAGAACATGGTGATCGTGGAAGGCGACAAGACTTTCGCCGCCGCCTATGCGGTGCATATGCTCGACGTGTTCGACCACTACAAGTTCCGCGCTTGGCGCAGGACGATCGGCAAGGGACCTTCCGACGATGACGGGATTTCCATCGACGACAAGTGGCTGAAGCCTTACGCCGACGGCAAGAAGGGGGCGATCGCCCGGTATTTTCCGTAGCCTCCACCAGGTCCAGCACCCGCCTGCCATTCGATGAGCGACCGATCGGCTTCAGCCGACAGGACGGGTCCGGTGGCGCAAGCGGATTTCGTCGTCCGGCCCTTCCTTTCCCCAAATCGAACCAGTAGCTAGTCGGGCTTGCCGGCGGGATGGCCTGCACTTTCAAATGGATGACAGTATCAGTATGGTCGCGACCGGCTCGAGCGAAGGCGAAGCGGGAACGCAGTGGGCAGCGCTTGCCGGCGTCACCGCAGCACTTGCCATGTTCGGCGCCGCGCAAGGGCTGAGCTCGCCGCTGTTCACGCTGCTGATGCAGAAGCAGGGAATGTCGCCCGCGCTGATCGGCTTGTCGGCGGCGATGATGCCGCTCGGCCTGATCCTTTCGGCTTCCTTCGTGCCAGCCGCGGTGCGGCTGGTCGGCGCACGCACGCTGGCGGTCGGCTGCTCGCTGATCGGCGCGCTCTGCTTTCTGGGCATCGGCTATCTGCAGGACTGGGTGGCCTGGTTCGTCATCCGCTTCATCATCGGCGTGGTCATCAATCCGCTTTACATACTTGGCGAGGTCTGGGCGCTGTCGCTGGCGCCGCCATCGCGGCGGGGCCGGGTCATGGGCGTGTTCAACACGCTGCTGGGCGCCGGCTATGCGGCCGGGCCATTCGCACTGACCCTGCTGGGCACGTCGGGCTGGGCTCCCTTCCTGGTCGGTGTCGCCGGCTTCACGCTCTGCGCGGTGATCCTGCACGCCGTCTCTTCGAAGCTCACCGGTTTCGAGGATGACGGCCAACCTGCCAGTGGCCTCGTCGGCTTTGCCAAGGTGGCGCCGGCACTGCTGCTTGCCGTCCTGGTTTCGGCAGCGGTCCAGCAAAGCACCTATGCGCTGCTGCCGGTGTTCGGCGCCAGCTACGGCCTGGCGGAGGCCGTGCTTGCCTCGCTGGTGATGGCGCTTTCGCTGGGCAACATCCTGCTGCAGATCCCACTCGGCCTGCTGGCGGAGCGTTTTGGCGGTCGTGCCATGATCATCGTCTGTGCGCTGGCAACCGCGACTTGCGCGCTTTTGCTGCCGCTGCTGGTCATGACGCCGCTGATCTGGGTCGTGCTGCTGGTGATGGGCGCCGTCGGCTACGGCGTCTACACAATGGCGCTGGTCGAACTGGGCAGCCGCTTCAAGGGCTCGGTGCTGGTCGCCGGCAACGCCGCCTTCGCGCTGATGTGGGGCGTCGGCGGTATTGTCGGCCCGCCGGGTGCCGGGCTGCTCATGCAAGGCATCGGCCCGCTCGGCCTGCCGGTCGTGATCGCCGGTCTCGACGCGTTGCTGGTGATGTTCGCGCTGTATCGCTCGTCCGTGCGCCGGAGCGGCAAGGCATGATCGCGAACGGTTCGAGCGACAGTGAGACGGCGATGCAGTGGGCGGCGATCACCGGCGTGATCGCGACCGTCTCGGTGTTCGCCATCGCGCAAGGCCTGTCCTATCCGCTGCTGAGCTTCATCCTGCAGCGCCAGGGCGTCTCACCGGCGATGATCGGCTTGTCGGCGGCAATGACACCGATAGGTTTCATCGTCTCGTCACCACTGATCCCGGCGCTGGCGCGCCGGTTCGGGGCAGGGCGCACGGCACTCTCCTGCGCGGCGCTTTCGGCGATCGTGCTGGTGCTGATCGGCTGGACGCAGGATGTCTATCTCTGGTTTCCGCTGCGCTTCCTGATTGGCGTCGTCACCAACCCGCTTTACGTGCTGAGCGAGATCTGGGTGATCGCGCTGGCGCCGCCGGCCCGGCGCGGCCGCGTCATGGGCGTCTATTCGACGATCATCTCGGCCGGCTTCGCGGCCGGGCCGCTTTGCCTGCTTGCCGTCGGCACGGAGGGCTGGCCGCCCTTCCTCGTCGGCATTTTCGCCTTCGTGCTGTGCGGCATCTGCCTGGCCTCGGTGCTGCCGCGTCTGCCCAAGGTCGACGAGGCCGGGCATCGGGTTTCCGTCCTGGGCTTCGTGCCGTTGGCGTGGCTGCTTTTGTTTGCCGTTATCGTTGCCGCCGGCTTCGAGCAGGGCGCGCTGGCCTTGCTGCCCGTCTATGGCACCCATCACGGCATCACTGAGACCCGCATGTCGGCGCTACTTTCGGTGATGATCGCCGGCAACATCGCCATGCAGGTGCCACTTGGCCTGCTGGCCGAAAGGCTCTCCGCGCGTCTGGTGCGGCTTGCTTGTGTCGCGATCACGGTGCTCGGCTGCCTGCTCCTGCCGTTTCTCATCGAGACGCCACTGATCTGGCCGATGATCTTTGTCTGGGGCGCTGTCTCCTATGGCATCTATACGATGTCGATCATCGAGCTCGGCGAGCGCTTCACCGGCTCGACACTGGTTGCCGGCAACGCCGCCTTCTCCCTGATGTGGGGAGTCGGTGGCATCGCCGTGCCGCCGCTGGCCGGCACGGCGATGGATATTCTGGGTGCAAGAGGCCTGCCGATTATCCTTGGCCTGATGTGTCTGACGCTGGCGGTTGCGAGCATCGTAGGTCGAAGGTCAGCCTGACGCTATTGTGGGATGCCGCAGCTCGTCATCGCCTCGCCATCTCGAAATTGCCCATATGTTACAATGGGCGTGACGTTCCTCAGGGTGCATCCGGCGCAGCATATCCTGAATTTCAACGGCACGATCAAAGTCGGGTATCAGGCCAAACTGAGACAACTCCGAATTCGCAAACACGTCGGGAAATCCACCGCAGTTGGTCAACGCGCTTATGGAACCTTCTTGATCCAACAAATCATAGCCCAGGAAGATGAAACCGCCCCAATCAATCGAATGCACGTCCGTCGACGGCTTTCGAATTACGCTTAAAATATTCAGTTCGTTCGTATCTGACAGTTGCGAAAGCAGAAACTCCAGGTCCACAAAGAAATCGAGCATCCAGTCCTCGTTGACAATGTGGGGCCAGTAGCTGTCCTTTGTCTCGCCAAGCGCGACCGGGCCAAGCATTCCATCGAGGGTGACGACTTCGGTCAGTTGGGTGAGGCCCGACCACTCGATGTATTTCGTCCATTCCGTGCCCCTGGACGGATCAAATCTCTCTTTCGCAATGTAGAGAAATTGCATGAGGCTTCCTCGTAGCGACACATGGCCGGATAAGGTTTCGCACTTGATGCGGTATGGCGGGTCGCTTCTCTCGCGCGTTCCAATTGAATTTCGGTAGTGGCATGACGATGTGTGCGACACCGAGCCTTGATGAGTTTACCGGAGACCCTATGACCAAGTCGACCACACAGACCCTGCCAAATTCCACCCCTTCGACCGAAGATCCCTTTCTCTGGCTGGAGGACAGGACAGCCAAGCAGTCGCTCGACTGGGTGCATGGTCAGAACGAGGTAACGGTCGGTGAACTGCAGGGCGATCCGTCCTATCAGGCGTCGTTCCAGACCGCGCTCGACCTGATGACGGCCGAGGACAATATCGCGGTCGGTGCCGCGATTGCCGGCCATGTCTACAATTTCTGGCAGGACAAGACCAATGTGCTCGGGCTGTGGCGCCGCACGACGGTGGCTTCCTACAAGACCGAGAAGCCCGACTGGGAAACGATCGTCGACTTCGACCAGCTAGCGGCCAAGGACGGAATCAAGTGGGTGTTCAGCGGCGCCAGCCGGCTCCATCCGGGCTTCAACCTCTGCCTTGTCTCGATGTCGCCGGATGGCGGTGACGCCAGCGAGATGCGCGAATTCGACATCGCGACCAAATCCTTTGTCGAGGGCGGCTTTCGCGCACCCGCTTCCAAGTCGGGCTTCAGCTGGCTGGACAAGGACACCGTCATCGTCTCGGCGGCTTTCGAGGAGGCGGACAAGACGCAATCTGGTTATCCGCGCGTGGTCAAGCTGTGGAAGCGCGGCACCAAACTGGAAGACGCGACACCGATCTTCGAGGGGCGGAAGGAGGATCTCGCGGTTGGCGCTGGCGTCGAGTTCGACGGCGACAGACGTTATCTGATCCTGGCCCAGACACTCGATTTCTTCGCCTCGCATATCTTCTTGCGGTTGCCTTCCGGCGAGAACAAACGTCTGCCGCTGCCTGACGACGTGACCGATACGGCGATCTTCAGGGACCAGCTCGTCTTCGGCGTGCGCAGCCCGTGGACGGCGCCGGATGGCACCTTGTGCAAGCCTGACGGCCTCTATTCGCTGGATTTGGCACACTGGGTAGAAACCGGCACGCTCGGCCTGGTGGAGACCTTGCTTGAGCCGGCATATCGCGTGTCGATTGCCGGCATTGCCCGCACGCAGGACCGCCTGTTCATCAATCTGATGGACAATGTGCGCGGCAAGGTTGTCGTCTGCGAGCGAAAGGATGGCGGCTGGTCGCAGAAGCCCGTGGCACTGCCCGAGAACGGCAATGTCGGCATCAGCCACGCCGAGCATTTCGGCTCCAGCGTTTCCTTCTCCTTCACCGACTTCCTGACGCCGAGTTCGATCATCTGGTCGGACGACGATGGCGAGACGCTCGCCACCGTGAAGTCGCAGCCGGCCCGCTTCGATGCGGCGCCGCTGATCTCGGAGCAGTTCGAGGCGCGCTCGAAGGACGGCACAATGATCCCGTACTTCGTCGTCCGGCGGCGCGACCACAAGGGTCCGGTGCCGACGCTGCTTTATGGCTATGGTGGTTTCGAAGTCCCGCTTCTGCCAAGCTACGCCGGCGTGCGCGGCAGGCTGTGGCTGGAAAGGGGCAATGCCTATGTCCAAGCCTGCATTCGCGGCGGTGGCGAGTTCGGTCCGGCCTGGCATCAGGCGGCGCTCAAGGGCAACCGCCAGAACGCCTTCGACGATTTTGCCGCGGTCGCGCAGGACGTCGTCAAGCGCGGGATTGCCACGGCGGCTTCGCTCGGCATCCAGGGCGGCTCGAACGGCGGCTTGCTGACCGGCGTTTCCTTGACGCAGCATCCCGAGCTTTTCGGTGCCGTCATCATCGAGGTGCCGCTGCTCGACATGCTGCGCTACACCGAATTGCCGCCCGGTGCCTCGTGGATGGCCGAATATGGCGATCCGTCGAAACCGGAAGATGCGAAGTGGCTTTCGGCCTATTCGCCCTACCAGCATGTCGCGGCCGATGCCGCCTATCCTCCGGTGCTGCTGACCACCTCGACCGCTGACGACCGCGTCCATCCCGGTCATGCGCGCAAGATGGCGGCCCGCCTGCAGGAAGCCGGCCACACCCGGACGCTGTTCTTCGAGGAGACCGAGGGCGGACATGGCGGCCGCGGCGACCGCCGGCCGCAGGCGGCGCAGACGGCGATGAAATATGTGTTCCTACAAAGGGCGCTGAGCGGCAACGCATGAGCCGGAGTCCCGGCGCTGCAAACGCAAAGGGTGGTTCGCCTCGACCGCCCTTTGCTCGCTCTTTGTTTTGACTCAATCCCTGGGGGAAAGCGCTACGCGCTTTTCCCGGGAAACCGCTTCACACTTTTCCCGGAATTGCTCTAAGGTGCCGTCCATGGCTCTCGTCAGGACATTGGCTCCCTTATTTGGGGCTCGCGCATTCCGGGTCGCGGTGACACCGTCACCGCGCACGCTGCGCGCCGAGCTTTTGCGGCTGTGCGCCCGCATCGGTTATTCACCACCTGCTTGCCTCTGACGCATTCGCTCCCGGCACGGCCGGATAGAATCCAGAGGAAAGATCAGATCAATGACCTATCAGAATTATTCGCTGAAGCAGCTTCAGCAGATCGACGCCGCGCACCATCTCCACCCGTTCACCGACCATAAGGAATTGCGCGAAGCGGGTTCGCGCATCATCACCCATGCCAACGGGCCGTTCATCTACGATACCGAGGGGACTGAGATCCTCGACGGCATGGCCGGGCTGTGGTGCGTCAACATCGGCTATGGCCGCGACGAACTGGCCGAGGCCGCCTACGCGCAGATGAAGGAGCTGCCCTACTACAACTCCTTCTTCAAATGCTCGACGCCGACGCCGGTGCTGTTGTCCAAGAAGCTGGCGGAAATCGCGCCGAAGCACGTCAACCAGGTGTTCTACGGCTCGTCCGGTTCGGAAGCCAACGACACGGCTCTGCGCCTTGTCCGCCACTACTGGGTGCTGGAAGGCAAGCCGGAGAAGAACCGCATCATCTCGCGCAAGATGGCTTATCACGGCTCGACCGTCGCCGGCACCTCGCTTGGCGGCATGGATGCCATGCACAAGCAGCTCGGCGGCGCGGTGCCCAACATCGTCCATGTGATGATGCCTTATGCCTATGAACTGGCACTGCCGGGCGAGAGCGATCATGATTTCGGCCTGCGGGCGGCCAAGGCCGTCGAGGATGCGATCCTCGAAGCCGGTGCCGACAAGGTTGCGGCCTTCATCGGCGAGCCGGTGATGGGGGCAGGCGGCGTGAAGATACCGCCGGTCAGCTACTGGCCGGAAGTGCAGCGCATCTGCCGCAAATACGATGTCCTGCTGATGCTGGACGAGGTCATCACCGGCTACGGCCGCACCGGTGAATGGTTCGCATCACAAACGCTCGGCATCGAGCCGGACACCATCACCACGGCCAAGGCACTGACCTCGGGCTACCAGCCGCTGTCGGCATTGCTGGTCGGCGACCGCATCGCCGCGACACTGGTCGGGAAGGGCGGCGAGTTCAATCACGGCTATACCTATTCCGGTCATCCGGTGGCGTGTGCCGTGGCGCTGAAGAACCTTGAGATCATCGAGCGGGAAGGGCTGGTCGATCGCGTCAGGAACGATACCGGGCCGTATTTCGCCAAGGCGTTGCAGGAGCGCATTGCCGGGCATGATCTGGTCGGCGAGGTGCGCTCGATCGGGCTGATGGGCGCGATCGAAATCGTCAAGGACAAGGCCACCAAGGAGCGGTTCCTGCCGTCGGGAAGTGCGGCGGTGACCGTGCGCGACCATGCGATCGCGCACGGCATGATGCTGCGCGCCACCGGCGACACGATGATCCTGTCGCCGCCGCTGATCTGGACCCGTGACACGATCGACATGGCTTGCGAGCGCATCTCCAAGGCGCTGGACCTGGCGCAGGCGGATCTGCGCAAGCGATAGGGATCGATACCTCGACCGGGCGTTCTCGATGGGAATGCCCGGCTTCGAGAAACATTTCGTTGGGGAACGAATTTCACCCTCAGCGCTTAGTGTGCGGGTCAGCAGCCGACGTGGCTGCGACAAGGGGACTGTTTCCATGAAAAAGACCGGCAAGAGCCGACGGCTGCAAGATGCAGCCAGCATCGGCGGTGACCTGATGCTGGCGCCGATGGTGGCGCTGATGCGGCTGCCGTTGATGGCGCTGGATGCCGGGAGCGGGAAGCCATGGGGCACGGAGACGGCGCGCGCGGTGAACGAGAAGACCGTGGCGATGGCCGAAGGGGCGTTTGCGGCGCAAATGTCCTTCCTGCAGTCGGCATCGCGGTTCTGGCCGGAAATCCTTGCCGGCCGCACGCCGTCGTTGTTCAACGGCGTCGCGGCGGAACGGTCGATCAGCGCCGCGCTGAAACCGGCAAGCCGTACGGTGAAGGCGAATTTTCGCCGGCTTTCCAACAAGGCCTGACAAAGAAAGGCCGCTCGGGAAAAACCGATTCCCGTTTTTCGAGGTCATACGCTAGAACCCATCAAGCACATCTGCCGATGGGGGAACATCATGGCCGGACAGCCGCTCAACCAGCCCGCCGAAATTCCGGCCGAACTTGACCGCTGGAACTGGGGCGCCTTCTTCCTCAACTGGATCTGGGGTATCGGCAACAGCACCTTCATCGCGCTGCTGGCACTGATCCCTGTCGTCAACATCGTCATGATCATCGTACTGGGTGCGCGCGGCAGCCGCTGGGCCTGGCAGAACCGCGCCTGGCGCGACGCGGAACAGTTCCGCAAGACGCAACGCAACTGGGCGATCGCCGGCCTTGTCATCTGAGTGGTCAGCATCGGCGGCTGTGCGGCGATGGTCGGCGGTATTCCTTACGTGCTGAAAGGCAGCGATGCCTATCACATGACCATGGACAAGCTTCGCGCCGACGACCGCGTCAAGGCCGCCCTCGGTGATGACCTGACCGAGAGTTTCTGGGTCGGTGGCCATCTCAATGTCAACGCGAATGGGGCGGGCGATGCCCAGTTCAGCATTCCGGTCCATGGCGCCAAGGGCAAGGGCACCGCCTTCTCGACCGCTGTCCGGACAGCAGGCACGTGGAGCCTGCGCCTGCTGGTCGTCAGGGTCGAGGGAGCCGATGCACCGATCGTACTGATCAATGAAGATCATGTCGCGATCGCGAATGCGGCAATCGGTATATAAAACAGGCTGCACTGATGAAACCGGGCGGAAATGCAAAAACCGCGCTCCATCGGGAACGCGGCTTTGCCAGATACGCATGGCGTTTCGCTACGCAAACACTTGGCGAAACTTACGGGCTCCGGTACGCGAGACCTGATCCGGAGCGCCGGGCGGATGCGATATGTCCGCCTCGCATTCCGTTTTACAGAAACATCGTTACCGGGGGGTTATCGAGAGCTTAAGCAAACCTAAATTTGACCGGTTTCTCTCAAGATACGCAAAAAACCCAGTTATATTAGGAGTTTATGGATTGGCTCCGCGCAGAAAATTAATGATTCCGGAAAAATCGGCGCCTGCATGCCCCTGGGCGTTGAACAGCGCATAGAGCTGAGCCGCCTCAGCACCAAGCGGGGTCACCGCGCCGGATCCTTGTGCTGCCTCCTGCGCCAGCTTCAGGTCCTTCAGCATCAGAGCGGCGGCAAAGCCCGGCTTGTAGTCGCGGTTGGCGGGCGAGGTCGGCACAGGGCCGGGCACCGGGCAGTAGGTGGTCAGCGACCAGCACTGGCCGGACGAAGTCGAGGCGACGTCGAATAGCGCCTGGTGCGAGAGGCCGAGCTTTTCCGCCAGCACGAAGGCCTCGGCGACGCCGATCATCGAAATGCCGAGGATCATGTTGTTGCAGATCTTGGCGGCCTGTCCTGCGCCGTCGCCGCCGCAATGGACGACACGCCCGGCCATCGGCTTCAGGATCGGCTCGGCGGCGGCGAAGGCATTGTCGGAGCCACCGGCCATGAAGGTCAGCGTGCCGGCCGCCGCACCGCCGGTGCCGCCTGAGACCGGTGCGTCGATGGACAGCAGGCCGTGCTTGGTGGCGACGGCATGCGCCTTGCGGGCCGATTCGACATCGATGGTCGAGGAATCAATGAACAGCGCTCCCTTTTTGGCCTTGGGAGCAATGTCTTCATAGACCGACAGCACATGCTTGCCGGCCGGCAGCATGGTGATCACCACATCGGCGTCCTTCACCGCGGCCGGTGCATTGGCCATGATGATGACGCCATGCTCGCGGGCGACCTTCAGATTCTCCGGCATCAAGTCGAAGCCATGCACGGCATGCCCGGCCTTGACCAGATTGGCCGCCATTGGATTGCCCATGTTGCCGAGGCCGATGAAGGCGATCGTCGTCATTGTCTGTCTCCCAGGTTCTTCTGGCGTCAGCGTCCGATCAAGGCTCGCGCGATGATGACGCGCATGATCTCGTTGGTGCCTTCGAGGATCTGGTGGACGCGCAGGTCCCGCACCAGCTTCTCGATGCCGTAATCGTGCAGGTAGCCGTAGCCGCCGAGCAGCTGCAGCGCGTCGTTGGCCACGGTGAAGCCGGTGTCGGTGACGAAGCGCTTGGCCATCGCCGACCATTTGCCGGCGTCCGGCGCCTTGCGGTCGAGCTTTGAGGCGGCGGCGTAGAGGAAGATGCGCGCCGCCTGCAGTTCGGTCTCCATATCGGCCAGCCTGAACTGCAGCGCCTGGAACTGGTTGATCCTGGAGCCGAACGCCTTGCGCTCGGCGGCGTAGGACAGCGCCTTGTCGAGCGCCGATTGCGCGCCGCCCAGCGAACAGGCGGCGATGTTCAGCCGGCCGCCGTCGAGCCCGGCCATGGCGATGCCGAAGCCGGCGCCTTCGCCCGACAAAAGGTTTTCCGCCGGCACCTTGCAGTCCTCGAAGATGACCTGGCGGGTCGACTGCATATGCCAGCCCATCTTGTGCTCGTTGGCGCCGAAGGATAGGCCGGGCGCGTCTTTGGGGACGACGATGGTGGAAATGCCTTTCGGCCCATCGGCGCCGGTGCGCACCATGACGGCGTAGATATCGCTGTCGCCGGCGCCCGAGATGAACTGCTTGGTGCCGTTGAGGACATAGTCGCCGCCGCTTTTCACCGCGCGCGTCTTCAGCGCCGCGGCATCCGACCCGGAGCCCGGTTCGGTCAGGCAGTAGCTCGCCAGCCATTCCATCGTAGTGAGCTTCGGCAGGAATCGCTGGCGTTGCTCCTCATTGCCGAAACGGTCGATCATCGAGGCGACCATGTTGTGGATCGAGATGAAGGACGAAAAGGCCGGATCGGCGTGCGAGAGCGCCTCGAAGATCAGCACAGCGTCGAGCCGGCCGAGCGCGGAGCCGCCGACATCGTCTCGGACATAGATGCCGCCGAGGCCCAGCGGCCCAGTCTCGCGGATCACGTCGGCGGGGAAGTGTTTCCTGCGGTCCCAATCGAGTGCGTTCGGCGCGACGCGGTCGGCGGCGAAGGCCTGCGCCATCTCCTGGATGGCGCGCTGTTCCTCGTTGAGTTCGAACTGGCTGGTGCTCGCATCGACCGCGGCGTCCATGGCGTGCTCCCTATGTGCTGGCCAGCTAAGATATGTTGATACTCAGGTGATGCCGGCCTGCAAACGTCGGTTTCCTGCACTTCCGGTGCTCACGTACCTTAAGTACGCTCCGCTCCGGTTCTCGAAAACCGCCGTTTTCGGCTCGGCCTGACCTGAATCTCAACACATCTTAAGCTCGCTGGCCTGTTGTTTTTGGCTTTGCGCGCGCACCAATCTAGACCAATGATGCCGCCGCGCAACCCGACCTCCCGCGGAGCGGCTGTGCATCAATGCATGTTCGGAGCGAGACGTGGCGACAAAATTCGATGAAGTGCTGGAACGGTTCCACGCCTATCTCGCTTCCGTGGACGACGCCCTGGTGCGCGACGTCGTGGCGGGGATCGCCTGGGACATGCCAGCCCGCGCGCTGGAGCCGCATCCGCTTGGCTGCCTGCGCCACCTCGATCGCGCCGCCGAACTGGCGCCGCCCGATGCCAAGCCGCTGGTGCGATTGCTTGCGGAACGTCGGAATGATCTCCGCTGGGGGCAGACCTATAGCAAGGCGGATTTCGGTGAGGCATTCATCGACAATTACGGCTGGCTCGAAGTGTTCGGCACCCGTGGCCACTTCGCCAATGACCAGGTTGCGGCCGGCCTGCTGATTCTTGGCCCCGATATCGTCTATCCCGACCATCATCATGTTGCCGAGGAGATCTACATCCCGCTGACCGGCGGCACTGAGTGGCGGATGGGTGAGAGCGGGTTTCGCCGGCGCGCGGCCGGCGAGGTCGTCCACCACGCTTCCAACGTCAACCACGCCATGCGCACCGGCATAGTGCCATTGCTGGCGCTCTACATCTGGCGCGGCGGGCCACTGGCTGCAAAATCCACGATCACCGGAACCGTGGCGCAGGGCAGGGGCTGATGGCCAAGGCGATCATGCTGCAAGGCACGGGTTCGGATGTCGGCAAGACGGTGCTGGTCGCCGGCCTTTGCCGGGCAGCAAAAAAGCGTGGGCTGAAGGTGAGGCCCTTCAAGCCGCAGAACATGTCGAACAACGCTGCGGTCGCCGACATTCCCGGCGACAACAAGGCCAGCGGCGGCGAGATCGGCCGCGCGCAATGGCTGCAGGCGATCGCCTGCGGTGTGGCGCCGTCGGTCCACATGAACCCGGTGCTGCTCAAGCCGCAGACCGATGTCGGCGCGCAGGTCATCGTGCAGGGCAAGGTGTTTGGCGAAGCGCGGGCGCGCGACTATCAAGCACTGAAGGGCCAACTGATGGACGCCGTGCTGGACTCCTGGAACAAGGTCGGCGAGGGCGCCGACCTGGTCATCGTAGAGGGTGCCGGTTCGCCGGCCGAGATCAACCTGCGCAGCCGCGACATTGCCAATATGGGCTTTGCGACCCGCGCCGACGTGCCGGTGGTGCTGGTCGGCGATATCGATCGCGGCGGCGTCATTGCATCGGTGGTCGGCACGCATCTGATCCTGCCGGAAGAGGACCGGCGCATGATCGTCGGCTACCTCATCAACAAGTTTCGCGGCGACGTCTCGCTGTTCGACGATGGCATAAGGTCGATCGAGAAATTTACCGGCTGGCGGTGTTTTGGCGTGGTGCCGTGGCTGAAGGCGGCAGCGCGGCTGCCTTCGGAGGATTCGGTGGTGCTAGAACGGCTGGCGTCCGGCGAGACGCGCGCGCTGAAGGTGGTCGTGCCGATGCTTGGCCGCATCGCCAATTTCGACGATCTCGATCCGCTCAAGGCCGAACCGCAGGTCGAGGTGGTGTTCGTGCCGCCCGGAAAGCCTTTGCCGGCCGATGCCGGGCTGGTGGTCATTCCCGGCTCCAAGTCGACGATCGGCGATCTCTTGAAATTCCGCGAGAACGGCTGGGACCGGGACCTTCTTGCCCACTGCCAGCGGGGCGGCCATGTCGTTGGCATTTGCGGCGGCTTCCAGATGCTTGGCCGCTCGGTGCACGACCCGGACGGCATCGAAGGCAGCGTAACCGAAGCCGAAGGGCTTGGCCTGCTCGACGTCGAGACGGTGATGGAACCGGAGAAGACGGTGCGCAATGTCAGTGCCCGCTCGGTACAATTCGATCTGCCGCTCGAGGGCTACGAGATCCACCTTGGCCACACCACGGGTCCGGACACCATGCGACCGTCGGCGATCATCAATGGTGTCGAGGATGGCGCTATCTCCGCCGACGGCAAGGTGATCGGCACCTATATGCATGGCCTGTTCGGCGCCGACGGCTTTCGCGGGAAATTCCTTGAAAGCCTCGGCATCAAGGGTGGCGGCATCGATTATCGGGCCGAAGTCGAGCGGGCGCTGGACGAGGTCGCAGCCGAGTTGGAAAGCCACCTCAACTGCGACGCAATTTTCGCGCTGGCGCGCTAGACCTTGCCTATGCCTTGTCGCCAGCCTTCGGCCAGTAGGTCCCGAACGACCAGACACTGCCTTCGGGATCGCGGCAGATGAACTCGCGGCTGCCATAGTCGCGGTTGGTCAATTCCTGGATGATCGTGGCACCGGCCTTCCTGGCTTTGGCATAGGCGGCATCGGCATCGTCGACGGCAATGTAGATCGACTTGCCGCCGCCTGGGCCGGGCTCGCCGACCATCTTGCCGTAGTCGTCGTCGCGCACCGTGCCCAGCATGATCATCGACGAGCCGAAAACCAGTTCGGCATGGTGCACGACATCGCCTTCGCCATAGCGAGCACGGACGCTGAAGCCGAAGGCTTCGCACAGCCAGTCGATCATTTTTGCCGCGTTCTTGTAGCGCAGGGCAGGGTAGAGGCGCGGCGCTTCCGTGGTGGTGGGCATGGGAACTCCTTCACTTGGGTTGGTCGATGAACCTTGATTGTGCATGCCCAAAAACGCTGCGCACTTTTGGGCGACATGCATCACTCTGGTCGAAGGCCGTTCCAGCGTCTTGAAGAAATGTTACCTGGCAAGTGCGGTCGGCGTCTCGCCGGCAAGGTCGCGGAATTCGCGTACCAGATGCGCCTGGTCGGCATAGCCGCAATCGGCGGCGATATCCGCCCAGTCGACGGTCTGCTGCCTTGACAGGCCGAGCGCCCGGTTGAAGCGCACGATGCGCGACAGCGTCTTGGGGCCGATACCGATCGCATCGGAAAAGCCGCTGGCGAGATGCTTGCGGCTCCGGCCCAGCTTTTCGGCAAGCACCGAAATGCGGGTCCGGCCGCCAGAGGTGATGATGCGGTCATAGGCCCAAGCGATTTCGAGCGGGGTTTCGGCGGCATTCTCGAGACGGGCTGCGACGAAGGCTTCGGCGATGTCGAAACGCGCCGCCCAGTCCGGCGCGTTGCCAAGCCGCTCGCGCAGCGCCATGCCTTCGCCGCCAAGCACGTCGTCGAGCACGACCATGCTGTCGGTCAGTTCGCTCATCGGCTGTCGGAAAAACCGGCGTGCGCCGAGCGGCGTGAAGTTGACCTGGACGCAGCAGGCGCCGCCGAAGGATTCAATCACCACCGGTCCGGCAAAAAGGCCGGCGGCGAAACTGGCGAAATTGTCACCCGGCGCCTTGCCGAGGCCGATGGCGAAGGGTTCGGCAAAGCTGATCACCAGCGGCACGGTCAGCGATGCGTATTCGACATTGTGGAAATGGCCAGCAGCCGTTTCGCGATAGCCGCAGATGTCGGTGACGATGCCTTCAAGTGCAGGACTGGGCAGGCGCCGGCGCATCTCGAACCGCCCGGCAATGGAGCGGTCCTGTTCCTTCCGGTGCTGCATCTCGACTGGCATCGGCCATCCTTCCGCCGAGGCAAATCTAGCAGACCATTGGCCAGAATCAAAAGCGCCCGGCTTTTGGCCGGGCGCTCCAGGTCCCCACTTGAAGGGAAACTGGTCAGGCGCCGCGCATCAAGCAGCCGCCGGCAAGCACGATGAAGGCAATAAGAACAATCCACACCGATGCGAGTGGAATGAACGCAAGAACGCTAAGCGCGGCAAGAACACCGATGATGGCGATAACAACTGCAATGATGAAAACAATTTGGGTGGGTGCGCTAAGATTCATGTCTGGCTCCTCGCAACATGATTCGAACAGCGGCATTCTATCAGGGCGGGTGTTCACACACCAATCATGACACGCAGCGGGTTCGCCGGGTCGGCCAAGAGCTTCACGGCCAGCGCAAGGCAGACGACCACCAGCAGCGGCTTGATCAGTCTTGCACCGATGCGCATGGCCAGGCTGGCGCCGACGCGAGCGCCGAGGAATTGGGCAACGCCCATCATCAAACCGATCTTCCAGTAGACGACGCCGACCGCGGCGAAGACGATGAAGCCGCCGATGTTGGAGGCGAAATTGAGCAGCTTGGTATGCGCGGTCGCCTTGAGCACGCCGTAACCGGCGAGTGCTACGAAGGCCAGCATGTAGAAAGAGCCGGCGCCGGGTCCAAACAGGCCGTCGTAGAAGCCGATTGCGGGCGCGACAGTCAACCCGAACAGGAACGGTGACAGCCGCTCGGCACGGTCGACATCACCCATGTTGGGTTTTATGGCGAAATACAATGCGATGGCGATCAGCAGAAGCGGCAGCGAGGCGCGTAGAATATCGCCCGGCACAATCGTTGCCAGCAAGGCACCGGCAGTGCCGCCGGCAAGCGCCAGCAAGGCTGACGGCAGCTGTCGTCGCAGGTCGACATGGCCATTCGCGGCATAATGCATTGTGGCCGAGCCAGAGCCGAACATGCCTTGCAGTTTGTTGGTTCCAAGCGTTTCGATCGGTGAGAAACCGGCGAGAAGCAGTGCGGGAATGGTGATCAATCCGCCGCCGCCGGCGATCGAGTCGACAAAGCCCGCGGCAAAGCCGGCGAACGCCAGCATGGCGACGGTCTGGGTGGTGAGGTCGATCATCTGAAGTGTGGAAATGTCCGGTGGGCTGAGATATAGGGCGTTCGACCACGACGGCCCTGTTTGCGCAAGGCCGATTCCGCGCTACCTCTATTCAAGCGCGTCGCGCTTGGGTGAAATCATGCGACGCATCTGAATCGGAAAGGGGCTCCTGATGGCATTCGCATTGCTGGACCAGATACGCTCGATCTTCGACGGCGACCCGGGTGTGCGCAAGGTGGCGGACGATCCGGTCTTGTCGGCGGAACTCTTGATGCTGTTCCGCATGATCCTGGCCGACGGGTCGGTCAGCGAGAGCGAGATGGTTGCCTTCCGACGCATCTGCAAGGACGCCTTCGGCATTGCCGAAACCAGCATCGACAGCGTCATCGAATATCTCAACGAGTTCGGCTACGAGACCAACGGCTCGCAGGCCATCGCGCTGTTCCGCGATCTAGACCTCGAGCGGCGCAAGCAACTGGCCCGCCATATGGCCGAGATCGCCAAGGCGGATTCGCAGCTGGCCGAGAGCGAGGTGCGGCTGCTCCGCCGCACCCTCGACCTGCTTGACATCAGTCCGGTCGACGTGGTCAAGCCGGAAGGCTGAGGCGCTGGTCGCGCAACGGTTTCGCTAACGCAGGGGGCGTTTGAATGGCCTTTGCCGACAGCTATCTGGGACAATTGCGGGCGTTGATCGGGGATCGTCTGGTGCTCATGCCGGGCGCTCGCATCGTCATCGAACGCGCCGACGGCAGCATCCTGTTGCAGAAACGAACTGATTTTGGCTTGTGGGGCCTGCTTGGCGGCAATGCCGAGGAAGGCGAGGGCCTGGAGACCGTGGTGGTCCGGGAGGTACTCGAGGAAACCGGGTTGATCGTCAGCGATGTCGAGCCGTTCGGGTTCGGCTGTGACCCGCACTATGAAACCTTCCAGTTTCCGAATGGCGATCGCGCCCAGTTTTTCGCGCTGATGTTCTACACGCGCTCCTTTGAAGGCGAGCCAGCCGTCGCCGATGACGAGAGCAGTGCCGTCGGCTGGTTCGCGCCCGACGACTTGCCCGAAATGCTGCCCAATATGGCCCGCAGCATCGAGGCCTATCTCCGGTTCAAGACCACCGGAATATTCCAGATGATCTGAGAGGCTATTTGGAAATTCTTCTCTGGCGGCCATCTAACGGCGTTTTCTGCGCTTCCGGGCTCACGGACCCGGAATATTCCAGATGATCTGATGGGCTAACCCTGTTCCTGCATCCGCCGAGCGATTGCCCGCTGCAGGTTCGGGGCAGCAGTGACCAGCGCCTTGGCCGCCTCGGATTGCGGGTGATCCAGCACCTCGTTCGTCTTGCCGCGCTCGACGATCTTGCCGTCATGCATGACCAGCACCTCGTCCGTGATGGCACGGGCGACGGACAGGTCGTGTGTGATGAAGAGATAGGCGATGCCGAGTTTTTGGTTGAGCTCGGCGAACAAATCCAGGATCTGGGCGCGGATCGAGACATCGAGCGCCGAGACCGGCTCGTCGGCGACGACCAGCTTGGGGCGGGTGATGATGGCGCGGGCGATCGAAAGGCGCTGGCGCTGGCCGCCGGAAAACTCATGCGGATATTTGTCCATGTCGCGCTGGTCGAGGCCGACTTCATGCAGCGCATGCGCCACCATTTCGTGGCGCTCGGCGCGCGTGGGCTTCTTGTCCAGAACATGCAGGGGTTCGGCGACCAGTTTTTCAACCTTCTGGCGCGGGTCGAAGGAGCCGTAAGGATCCTGGAAGACAACCTGCATGTCACGCCGGGCCGGCTTCAGTTCCGCTTCGCTCTTGCCGGTGATGGACTCGCCGCGAAACCGGATCGTGCCCGAGCTTGGTCGGTCGAGCGCCAGGATCATGCGGGCGAGCGTTGACTTGCCACAGCCGGAGCGACCAACCAGCGCCACCGATTGGCCCGGCGCCATCGACAGGGATACATCGTCCACGGCACGGATATCAGGCGCACGCCTGAACAGCGAGGTGCGCGGGCCGGGATAGTCGCGCGTCACGCCCTCGACCTGAAGCAAGAGTTGGCTCGATCCGACGCCATGCGGCCTCGCCCGCGCCGGCACATGCATCGAGGCCTGCGCCAGTTGGCGCGTGTAGGGGTGGAGCTGTTCGGACAGCGTGCGCGCCGTGTCGCCGGCCTCCATCACCTCGCCGTGGCGCAGGATGGTGATGCGGTCGGCCATCTCGGTCACCACCGCAAGATCGTGCGAGATCAACAGCAAGCCCATGCGGCTCTCCGCGACGAGGTCGCGCAGGAGGTCGAGGATCTGGGCCTGCAGAACAACGTCGAGCGCCGTCGTCGGCTCATCGGCAATCAGCAGCTTCGGTTTCAACGCACAGGCGATGGCGATGACGACGCGCTGGCGCTGGCCGCCGGACAGTTCGTGTGGATAGCGCGAGAGAGGGAATTTTGCCGAGGGCAGGCCGACGCGGTCGAGCATTTTTCGCGCACGCTCCTCGGCCTCGGCGCGGCTTGCCCTGGTGTGCCAGCGTATGCCCTCGGCGACCTGTTCGCCGATCGTCTTGACCGGATTGAGCGCCGTCATCGGCTCCTGGAACACCATGCCGATGTCGTCACCGCGCAGCGCGCACATCTGGTCCTCGGTTGCCGCGAGGATGTCGATGCCGTCGAACGAGACGCGCCCGGTGGCGCGCGCGGCATGAGGCAGAAGCTGCATCACCGCCAGCGCCGTCATCGACTTGCCCGAACCGGATTCACCGACCAGTCCCATGACCTCGCCGGGCGCAACGGAAAGCTCCATGCCTCTGAGGATCGGCGTGTCGCCTATGGTCAGCGACAGGTTCTCGACCTCGAGCAGGCTCATCGCTGCCGCCGCGATTTCGGGTCGAGGATGTCGGCGATGCCATCGCCCAGAAGGTTGAGCCCAAGCACGGTGACGACGATCGCCATGCCGGGAAAGATTGCCATCCACGGCGCCACCACCATGCGGGTCTGCGCGTCGAACAGCATGCGGCCCCAGCTCGGCATTGGCGGTTGGGCGCCCAGGCCCAGATAGGAAAGCCCAGCTTCGGCCAGGATGCCCAGCGCGAACTGGATGGTGCCTTGCACCAGAAGCAGCGTGGCAATGTTGGGCAGCACATGTTCGATGCTGATCTGCGTGCTGCTCTTGCCGGCGGCGCGCGCGGCAAGGATGAACTCGCGCGGCCAGATCGCCAGCGCGCCGGCCCTGGCGACACGGGCAAACACCGGAATGTTGAAGATGCCGATGGCGATGATGGCGTTGACGGCGCCCGGTCCGAAGATGGCGGTGATCATGATGGCCGACAGCAAGGCGGGGAAGGCGAAGACGAGATCGTTCAGCCGCATCAGCGCCTCGTCGACGAGGCCGCCGCGCGCCGCGGCAAAGGCGCCGAGCGGCACGCCGACACCCATGCCGATGCCGACCGCGACCAACGCCACGGCAATCGAATTGCGGGCGCCGACCATGACCATCGACAGGATGTCGCGGCCGAAATGGTCGGTGCCGAACCAGTGCGCCAGGGAGGGGGCTTGCGTCTTGTCTGATATCACCAGTTTCGTCACATCATAGGGTGTCCAGACGTAGGAGACGATCGCCATCGTCAGGATCAGCAGGGTGATGACGAAGCCGGCAACGAAAGCGGTGTTCCTGAACGCCTTGGCCAGGATGCTGCCGAACGTCTCCTCGGGGATGTCGATGTGCAGCGTCATTGCCTGCTCCTCAGGCGCGGATCGACGACTGCATAAGAAAGATCGACAAGGAGGTTGACGGCAATGACGGCGGCGACCAGCAACATGACGACGCTTTCGACGACGATCAGGTCGCGCTGGGTGATCGCCTGGAACACCAGCCGGCCGAGGCCGGGCAGATAAAAGACATTCTCGATGATGATGGTGCCGGCAAGCAGGAAAGCGAACTGCAGGCCAAGAATGGTCAGTACCGGGATCATGGCGTTGCGCAGCGCGTGCCGCCACAGCACAGCGCGAAAAGGCAGGCCCTTGGCGCGGGCAGTGCGGATATAGTCCTCGTTCAGCACCTCGATCAGCGCCGAGCGGGTGACGCGCGCCAGGATGGCGGCTTGCGGCAAGGCAAGCGCCACTGCCGGCAGCAGCAGCGATTTCAGCGCCGGCCAGGGGCCGGCGCTCCAGCCGGGAAAGCCGCCGGCCGGAACCAGCCGCAGCCAGACGGCGAAGACATAGATCAGCATCAGCGCGAACCAGAAATTGGGGACAGCGACGCCAAGCTGAGCGGCGCCCATCGCCACCGTATCGCCGGCCCGTCCGCGCCGGCTGGCGGAAAACAGGCCGACCGGAATTGCGATGATGGTGGAGAGCGCCAGCGCAATCAGCGCCAGCGGCAGGGAGACAGCCAGCCGCTCGCGCACGAGATCGATGACCGGCACCGAATAGGTGTATGAGCGGCCGAAATCGAGACTGAGCAGGCCGCCGGCCCAATGCAGGTAGCGCCAAGGCAGCGGCGCGTTGAGCCCCATCTGGTTGCGCAACAACTCGACCTGGTCGGCGCTGGCGTTCATGCCCAGCATCAGCCGCGCCGGGTCGCCGGGCAGGATCTCCAGCACGGCGAAAACCACTATGGAGGCCAGCACCAGCGTGGTGACGGCGATGGCGAGGCGCTTGAGGAGATAGGGCGTCATGGGGCCGCTGCGTTGCCGAGGGCAGACAACAAGTGACGATAGCGTTCTGCGACGCCCCCCTCTGTCCTGCCGGACATCTCTCCCTCAAGGGGGGAGATCGGCAATTTCAGCGCAGGCGCTACAACGGCTTCATTGATGAATGGCGAAAGCGCTGACAAGAGCGAAGTATCCCCCCTTGAGGGGGAGATGCCCGGCAGGGCAGAGGGGGGCGCGAAGGAGCGCAAGCGGCGCCTTTTGGCCAACAGCCTTACTCGCTCCACTTCACCTTGGTCAGGTCATTGGCCTGGATCGGTGCGTTTTCCCACAGTCCTTGCAGCTTGGCATCCCAGACGCCGACCTTGGGCAGTTCGAAGAGGAAGCCGACCACGGCATCATCGGCCAGGATCTTCTGCGCCTGTCTGAGCAGTTCCTTGCGCTTGGCCTCGTCAGAGGTGAGGTTGAGGTCGGCAATCACCTTGTCGAAGGCGGGGTTGTCGTAGTTGAAGTAATAGTCCTTGCGCGAATAGATATCGATGTCGTTGGGCTCGGTGTGCGAGACGATGGTCAGGTCGTAATCCTTCTTGGTGAACACCTGATCCAGCCATTGCGCCCATTCGACCGGGATGATCTCGAGATCGATACCGACGTCGCGAAGTTCCGAGGCGATGATCTCGCCGCCTAGCCGCGCGTAAGAGGGAGGCGGCAATTTCAACGTCGCCTTGAAGCCGTTCTCCAGTCCCGCTTCCTTCAGCAGTTCCTTGGCCTTGGCGACATCATGCGGATAGCGGCCGGTGAGGTCGACATAGTCCTTGTTGGCCGGTGACATGTGCGAGCCGATCGGCTGGCCGAGGCCGGCCGAGGCGCCGTCGATGATCGCCTTGCGGTCGAGCGCAAAGGAGATCGCTTGTCTCACCTGTAATTTGTCGAAAGGCGGCTTCTTGTTGTTGATCGACAGGAGGGTTTCGCCTTCGGTCGCGCCGATCACCACCTTGAAGCGTGGGTCGTCCTTGACCTGGGCGACGCTGTCGGCATCGAAGAACGGGAAAGCCTGGATGTCGCCAGACAGCAGCGCCGGTACGTAGGCCGCCGCATCCGGCACGATGCGGAACTCGGCCTTGTCGAGAGACACCGGCGTGCCCCAGTAATTGTCCGACTTGACCAGCGTGATCGACGACCCCTTGGCCCAGCTCTGGAATTTGAACGGGCCGGTGCCGATCGGCTTCTCCTTGTTGGTGTCGGCCGATTCAGGCGCCACGATCACCGCGTCGCCCCAGCCCATATTGTAGAGGAAGGACCCTTGCGGGTTCTTCAATGTCACCTTGACCGTTGCCGGGTCGACGACATCGACCTTGTCGATCGCTGCGAACAGACCCTTCTGCGCATTGACCGAATTGTCGGCCCGGGCGCGGTCGAGCGAGAACTTAACATCACTGGCGTCGAAATCGGTGCCGTCGTGGAATTTGACGCCGGTGTGCAGCTTGAAGGTGTAGACCTTGCCGTCATCGGAAATGGTCCAGCTTTCGGCCAAATCCGGCAGCACCTCGCCATTCGGCCCGATGCGGGTCAGGCCCTCGAACACATTGGCGTAGAGAACCTCGTCGATGGCTGCGGCAGCACCGGCGGTCGGATCGAGATGCGGCGGTTCGAGCGGGATGCCGATGACGAGGTCGGTTCGCGCGGCGAATGCCGACGTGCCAGTGGCCAGCGACAGCACCGCTGCGGCCAGGATGGTTTTCCACAATCTCATCGTGCAACTCCCCATGCGTTTTCAGACACGTGCTCAAACCCGGGCGATAGAAGCGTGATTTGGCCACGGAGTAAATTGCGTTTCGTTCTGCCCGGCAGGATGGCTGGGAATGTTTTTGCCGTGACAGCCCTGTCGGCTGGTCGAAGCTTGTTGCGATGCGACTATCCCGTGGCTGTGCCGCGCAGCAGCACGTTGAGCCCGATCGCCATCACCTTGGCCGCTTCCACCATGTCCGATATCCCGACCCATTCGTCCGGCCGGTGGGCGAGGTCTAGAATGCCCGGACCGTAGGCGATGCAATCATAGATATGGCCGATGCGGGCAATGTGCTTCTGGTCGTAGGTGCCGGGCGAGATGACATAGTCCGGTTCGCGGTCGAAGATCGCCATGATGCCTTGCGCCACCGCCTTGACCACGGGCGCGTCGCGCTCCGTCATCAGCGGCAGCACTTCCATCAAGTCGCGGATCTCATAGTCGAATTTTTTCCGCTCGCGCTTCAGCCGGTCGAGAATGCCGGTCACTTCACCTTTGACCGTGTCGAGGTCCTCCTCGAGCAGGAAGCGGCGGTCGATGGTCAGCCGGCAGGAATCGGGCACGTTGGGCGAAGGCAGGCCGGGCCGGAAATCCTCGGTCTGGCCACCGTGGATGGAGTTGATGTTCATGGTCGAGCGCTTGGCGCCTTCGGGCACCACCGGCATGCGCGTCGTCTTGCGATCGAGCGCGGGGAATAGTTCATCCTCGAAGGCCTGCAGGACGGCGCCCATATGGCGCACCGCATTGTCGCCGAGAAACGGCATCGAGCCGTGCGCGATCTCGCCCTTGGTCTCGATCTCCGCCCACCAGACGCCGCGATGACCAAGGCAGATGCGGTCCTTGTTCAGTGGTTCGGGGATGATGACGTGGTCGACCCTGGGTTTCGAGAAATAGCCGAGCCTGGCCAGATGGGCGACGCCGCCGAAGCCGCCGGATTCCTCGTCGACAGTGCCCGATATTTCGATGGCGCCTGGAAAGTCGGGAAACACCTCCATGAAGGCTTCCGCTGCAATGACCGAGGCGGCAAGGCCACCCTTCATGTCGCAGGCACCACGGCCGTAGACCTTGCCGTCGCGGACCACGCCGGCAAAGGGATCGACGCTCCATCCGTCGCCGGCTTCGACAACGTCGATATGCGAGTTGAAGTGGACGCAGGCGCCCGGCGACCGTCCGTCGAACCGTGCAACGACATTGACACGCGGGTAGCGATCGGTGTCGCCGGGTGTGCCCTCGGCACGGATGAATTCGGTCTCGAAACCACTCTTCTTCAGTCGCGCACCGAGATATTCGGCGCATGGCCGATAGGCCTCGCCGGGTGGGTTGATGGTCGGAAATCGGATCAGGTCGGCGGTCAGCGCGACGACATCGTCGCGCCGGTCATCGATCGCCTTGAGGAGTCGCTCGTTCATGCGACGAGTTGAGCAGCGATATCAGCGGTTTTGCAAGCCCGACGGTGAACAGACCGGTGCGGCGTGTCGTTGCGGCAACTATCGCGCGAAATCGTTCAAATTCGCTGCTTTGGATTGGCGAATTGGTCAAGGAGTGTGTGCTATCGCATCACTCGCCATTAAAAAGATGAAAAACAACGTGATGGCAGGCAAGTAAGGGGCAATCAAAGGGGTTTGATCGCATGAAAAAGACTGTTCTCATGGCAGCCGTGTTTGTCGCGATGCTGTTCGGTGCCGCGGGGCAAGGCTGGGCGGCCAGCCTCGTTGCAAACATAGACGTGTCGTCGCAGACGATGACGGTCAGATACGGCTTTTCGGTTTACCGGTGGAGCGTGTCCACCGCGCGATCCGGCTATTTCACGCCGCGCGGCACCTATCGGCCGCAACGCACGGCCCGGATGTGGTATTCGCGCAAATACCATATGTCGCCAATGCCTTATTCCGTGTTCTTCCATGGCGGCTATGCCATCCATGGAACTGGCGCCGTCAGGCAACTCGGCAGGCCGGCATCGCATGGCTGCGTGCGGCTGCACACGGCCAACGCCGCGACCTTCTATTCGATGGTGCGGGAAGTGGGTTTCGGCAACACGCGGATCGTCGTGACGAACTAGGGCCGTCAGTCGGGCATCGTCCGCGGCGCAGTCTTGTCTTATGTTAGCCGGTTCAACGTCGGTGGATTGCTGAACCGGTCTAACTGTTTGTTGGCACTTTCTTGTGAATTGCTTTGGCTGTCGACGCCAGTGGCAAGTCGGAACGCATAACAATCCTGGCATGGTCACTGCCGACTGCCGGGGCCTCTTTCTAAAGCGGCGCCAATTTTCATTACCATGTGGAAAGCATTGGTATGAGACGTTCCGCCGGTGGTGGCAGCACCTGGGCGACCAGCTTCTATATGAGATGTCCTTACTTTTTGCAGGCCGGTCAATCGGTAACCAGAAGTCTCGCCACTGCGCACCGATTGTCGGATTTGACGGATGCTCTCCCAGCCAGAAATGGACGATCGTGTTTCCAGTCGGCCCGCCGGGGTGGTCATTCTTGGTGGGGCGCACGGGACGCTGGCGCTGGCCAGGAGCCTTGGCGCGCAGAAAGTGCCGGTCTGGCTGATAAGCGCCGACACGCCTCTGCCCCGCTTTTCGCGTTACGCTCATCGGCAGATGACGTGGCCCGGCCCCGAGGATGACGGCGCCGTTGCCTTCCTGCTCGACCTGGCTGCGACCCAGGGATTGGGCGGCTTTCTTCTGGTTGCTGGCGGCGACCCTGAAGTTCGCCTGGTGTCGCAAGCCATTGAGCAACTGTCCGATATATTCGACGTGGTGCTGCCACCATGGCAGCAGCTGAAATGGGTTTGTGAGAAGCCGCTTCTGTATCGCCGTGCCCGTGAACTGGCGCTCGCCATTCCGCTGACCTACGAGTTGACTTCGGTTGAGCAGGCAGGGGCGGCCGAGCTTCGCTTTCCCGTCATCCTGAAGCCGAACATGGGCGGGCGCAGCCGTTTCGCCCGTGCAAAGGCCATTCTCGCCAACGACCAGGCGTCGTTCCTGTCCGCCTACAAATGGGCCGCCGAAGAGATTGGTTTTGAGAATGTCGTCGTCCAGGAAATGATAGCGGGAGGAGGAGAAAACCAGTTTTCCTACGCGGCGCTTTGGAACCGGGGCGCGCCGGTGGCCGAGTTCACTGCCCGCCGCAGCCGGCAATATCCGGTCGATTTTGGCTATACCAGCACGTTCGTGGAGGTCGTCGACGAGCCGCAACTGATCGACGCCGCGCGCCGGCTTCTTGGATCGATCGGCCACCACGGACTGGTGGAGGTCGAATTCAAGCGCGACCCCCGCGATGGCTCGTTGAAGATACTCGATGTCAATCCGCGACCCTGGACATGGTTTGGGCTTGCCGCTGCCGCGGGCGTCGATCTCGGCGCCATGCTTTGGGCGATCAGATCGGGCCGCGAGGTCGGGGCGGTCTCGGCGCGGCCGAATACATCCTGGATGTACCTGGTTCGGGATATAGTGGCCGTCAGCAAGTTGATCTCAAGTGGCCGGCTGACAAGGCGGGCCTATTTGCGCTCGTTCGGCTCGGTGCGGGCATGGGCGACATTCACGGCAAGCGACCCGATGCCGGGCCTGATCGACATACCCTTGACCATGTGGAGAGTGCTGACGAGGCGAATACTTCGTAGGCGGTGAAAACAATTAACCGACAACGCCAGGTCATCTGCCGGACAGGCGGTAGAATGCGGTTCATTTCCGCATTCTTAACCTGGGAATGTTTAGGACGACGGGGTGTCCGACCGGGTTTCAGTCGGGATCAGGCGTCGAGAAAACGGAACCACGAGACCAGTGACATGATCGCTCCCATGCCCAGGACCGATTGCGAGGTGGCTGTGATCGGTGCCGGACCGTTTGGTCTGGCCGTTGCTTCCGCCCTTAAGGCGGCGGGCATTGAAACGATCGCCTTCGGTGGCGCCATGTCTTTCTGGCGCGACCACATGCCAAGAGGCATGCGGCTGCGCTCACCCTGGCATGCGACCTATATCGGCCACACCAAAGGTCCGCTCTCGCTTGATTCCTACGCAGCGGTACTTGGAATCTCGCCGCGCCAACCGCTGCTGCTTGAAAACTTCGTCGACTATGGACTGTGGATACAGGCCCAGGCGGTTCCCGATCTGGATACGCGCATGGTTGGCCGTGTCGAGACGGCGAGGGGAGGGTTTCGCCTCGCCCTTGCTGATGGTGATGCCGTCCAAGCGCGGCGTGTCGTCGTTGCCACTGGGCTGATGAATCAGCAGATGATCCCCGCCGTCTTCAATGGAATGCCCGCCGAACTGGTCAGCCATGCCAGCGAACATGCCGGCTACGAGGCCTTCCGCGGCAAGCGGGTCGCGGTCATCGGGCGCGGGCAGAGCGCCTGCGAATCCGCGGTGCTGCTCAAGCGTAGCGGGGCGGATGTCGAACTTGTCTGCCGTGGCGACATCCATTGGCTCGGGTATCGAACGCTGTCGGGAAACAAAAGCTGGAGTTTGCGCGACTTCGCTTCGGAGCGTCTTGCGTCTCCCTCCAGGGTCGGCCCCTTCCCACTGTCCTGGCTGGTCGAAGTTCCAGGCTTCGTGCACCGGTTTCCGGAGGCAGCCAGAGACGGGCTCAACATCCGCAGTCTTGGGGCCGGCGCGTCAGGCTGGCTGAAGCCGGACTTCGATGGAATAAAGGTCAATGCTGGCAGCAGGATTGTCGGTGCTGCCGCCAAGGACCACGCCATCGAACTGCGGTTCGAGAAGGATGTCGCCACCTTCGATCACGTGCTGCTGGGAACTGGCTACCGGATCGATATCGCCAGGCTCGGGCTGTTCGCGCCCGATGTGCTTGCCGCCATCGCGCGTCGGGAAGGGGTCCCGGCGCTCTCCGCGGGGTTCGAGTCGAGCATTCCAGGCTTGCATTTCGTCGGTGCGAGCGCCGTCGGCAGTTTTGGCCCGCTGATGCGTTTCACTGCCGGCACGCCATACGCCGCGCGCAACGTCACGCGTTTCGTCAAGGCCAGAAGCAAGAGCTACGCTCCGGCGCGAAACTGAAAGACCGCGTAGTCTATGGTTCGGATCGCATCGAGGAAGCCGGGCATCGGCGGCACGGGAAGTTCGATGAAAACGCCGGCCTCGCGGATTGCCGGCCTTGCCCAATCGATGGCGCGATGGCTTGAGCTTCCGTAGACGATGAAGCAGTCCCGCCTGTGCCGTTCAAGCGACGACACGAGATTCTTCAGAACGATGTCGAAAACATCCTTGGAAAAAGGATTGTAGAAATAAACCACCAGCGGCGCATCGGGAAATTCGTAAGCCGCCGCGTCCGCCTCGACGACGCTGAGCGCGCGGCATTTCTGCGACGGATTCGTGAAGTGCCTTATGTTGCTCCTGGCGATTTCGACCAGCTCGCGAGCGAACTCCACCCCGATGATCTCTGCAAACGGATAGCGCGACGCCAGCAACAGCGTCCGCGATTTTCCAGAGCCGATGTCGATGAATGTGCGGCCCTGGAGGTCCTGGGGCAGCGACTTCATGATGAAATCAAAGGTTTTCGGCGAGGTGCATACCGCTTCGTTGCCCTTGCTGCGATGCGGGCCGACGACATCGAGCGCAGCGAGCTGGATCGAACCGGCCGTATCGACATCGTGCCGGCGATCCCATTTTCGCGCGAGGCGGTCGGCGACGATATAGCGGACGTTCCGCAGGACAAAGCCAACGCTCGCGCCGATCCCATGCTGACGAACGAGCCTGACCGGCTCCAGCAAGCCTCGCTGGCGGATAAAGGACCAGGCCCTGCCAAAACGGCCAAACGAGCGGTCTTCGAGCCTATCCCGGTCGGCGCGACGCGTTTCGAGACTAACCATGCAACGGTCCCAGCCGATGAACATCCCTGGGATATCTGCGCCCCGGCCGTTTAAGATTCCCTGACCAACAAAGCTACGAATGTCAGGACCGGTGGCAATCAACGGGCTTAGGCGCCAGCGACAGGCGCTCCCGCCTGCAGGGGCCGCTTTCTGCGCCGGCCGCCGATCTCCCACCTTTTGTGGAACCACATCCACTGACCAGGGTCTTCGCGCACCCAGCGCTCGACCACGTCGTTGAGAAGCTGGGTGGTGGCACGGACGTCGACGATGCCGTCAGCGGTCCGCGGCAAGGTCAGCTTGTCCTCGATCTCGAGCCGGAAGCGGTTGCCCGGAAGCCTGACGCAGCGCGCCGGATAGACGTCGCAGTCGTAGTGACGGGCAAGGGTCCCCAGCACGCGATTGCTCTGGCAGGGACGGCCGAAGAACGTCGTCTCCAGGCCGTTGGTGAATTTCTGGTCGACCAAGACACCGATGTTGCCGCCATTCTCCAAGACCCCGGCCAACGCAAACGAGGCGCCGGCCATCGATGGTAGCAGTGATCCCATGGTCGAGCGGCGCGTCGAGAGGATGTAGTCGGCGAGATAGGGATTGTTGGGAGGGCGAAACAGCGCCGTGATGTTCATGCCGAAGGTCGCGGCGGCCACCGGCAGCAATTCGAAATTGCCGAGATGGCCGGTGAAGACGATGTGCGGCTGCTTTTCGGCGGCGATCTCGATGAAGTGTTCTATCCCCTTGACCTCGACGCGTCCCGGACTGGTGGCGGCGGGATCGTAGTCGAACAGGGCGTCGAGAAAGATGTATTCGGCGGCCAGGCGGGCCATGTTGCCCCACATGTCCGATGCGATGGCCTGGATCTCGGCTTCGCTCTTTTCCGGATAGGCCTTGCGCAGATTGTCGACGGCGACCTGATGGCGCCCGACCCGAGGGCCGACACGGCGTGCGACGCGGTCGGCGAAATTCAGCGCGCTGTCGGCCGGTAGCAGGCGCAGCATCGAGATGATCATCATCGCCGCACGCGCCACCAGCCAGTAGTTCAACTGGCGCAGCTGCCTGCCATAGCGAAATTTGAAATCCCGGCGAAACTTCTTGAACACTGAGGTCAAGCTCTAGTCGACGCGCAGGATGATCTTGCCGAACACGTCGCGGCCTTCCATGCGCTTTAGCGCGGCATCGATATCGTCGAAGCCGACTTCGGTGTCGATGACCGGCGCGACCTGTCCCGCCGCCATTTTCTGCATGGCGTTGGCCATATTCTCCATGCGGCAGCCGAAGGAGCCGAGCAGTTTCAACTGCTGCTGGAACAGCTGCATCAGGTTGATCTGCGTCGAGACGCCAGAGGTCGAGCCGCAGGTCACCAGGCGACCGCCGCGCTTCAGGCACAGCATCGAGGCGGCAAAAGTGTCGGCGCCGACATGTTCGAAAACGACGTCGACGCCCTTCTTCTTGGTCAGCTTGCGCACGACGCCTTCGAAACGGTCGTCGCGATAGTTGATGACATGGTCGGCGCCGAGCGCCCTGGCCTTGTCGATCTTGTCGTTCGAGCCGACCGTGGTGATGATCGTGCAGCCCATCCGCTTCGCCAGCTGGATGGCCGCCGAGCCGATGCCGGAGCCACCGGCATGGACCAGGATGGTCTCGCCTGGCTGCAGCCGGGCATTGTCGAAGAGCATGTGCTCGACGGTGCCGAAGGTGACGGGCGCAACAGCAGCACCGATATCGGTCACGCCGGGCGGGGCGGGGACCAGCAGGCGTGCCGGCAGGTTGATCTTCTCCTGCGCGAAGCCGTCGAGATGGAAGCCGTGAACCCCCGAAACATGTTCGCAGAGATTGTCGCGGCCTTCGCGGCAGGCACGGCAAAGGCCGCAGGTGCGCGCGCCGTAGATCGACACCAACTGCCCGGGCAGCAGGCTGGAAACGCCGGGACCGACCGCCTCAACCTCGCCGGAGGCTTCCGCGCCGACGACCAACGGCAACTTGCGCTTGGCGAAGGCCATGCCGCGCCAGCCCCAGACGTCGATGTGGTTCAGCGCCACCGCCTTGATGCGCAGCGTGACTTCGCCGAGTGCCGGCGGCGGGGGAGGCGGCAGGTCCACCGTTTCAAGACGGCGGTCCTCGATAAGTTGCAGTGCGCGCATGGAGCCTGTCGGTTCTGTTTGGCGGAAAAAGGTCGCTTAGACCGGTTCCCGCGCCATGACAAGGCAAGTGTTCTGGCCGCCGAAGCCGAAGGAGTTCGACAGAACGGTGCGAACCTCGGCATTGCGCTTCTTGTTCGGCACCACGTCAAGCACGATCGCCGGGTCGGGATTGTCGTAGTTGATGGTCGGCGGAATGACGCTTTCGCGCATCGTCATCAGCGAGAACGCCGCCTCGACCGCGCCTGCCGCCGACAGCGTATGGCCAATCATCGATTTGTTCGACGAGACCGGCATCGAGCCGATCCGCTCGCCGAACACTGTCGACAGCGACAGGTGCTCCATCTTGTCGTTTTCCGGCGTCGAGGTGCCATGGGCGTTGACGTAGTCGATCTCGTCTTTGCTCAGGCCGGCATCGGCAAGGGCGGCACGAACTGCGGCGATCGCCGGCGAACCGTCCGGCTTGGAGCGGGTGCGGTGGAAGTCGTCGGCCTTTTCGCCACAGCCGCGCAGGATGCCGAGGACGGTCGCTCCACGGGCGAGTGCTGCTTCCAGCGATTCCAGCACGAGCGCGCCGGAGCCCTCGGCCAGTACGAAGCCGTCGCGGTCCTTGGAGAAGGGTTTCGATGCCTTTTCCGGGATGTCGTTGTGGGTCGAAAGTGCCGACAGCAGCGAGAAACGGATCAGTGCCTCGGCGGTCGCCGAACCGTCGGCGCCGATCGACAGCGCCCGGTCGCATTCGCCGCGGCGGATCGCCTCGACACCGAGCTGGATGGCGGTGGCGCCGGAGGCACAAGCGGTCGACAGCGTGATCGGCAGGCCGCGTGTGCCGAAACGATCGGCGAGACGGTCGGCGATCGAGCCGAACTGTGTGGTCTCGAAAATGTCTGTTTCCTTCAGCCCGCGCGCCACCCGCAGCAGCCTTTCGGCGCCGGCATCCTGTTTGTCGGAATTGTAGAGCGAGAAGCGTTCGGCCCAGTCAAGTTCGACCGGTGGCGAAGCCAGGAAAAGCGGACCGCCGAAATCACTGGAATTGAGACCGGCTTCGGCCACGGCCTCGTGCGCGGCGGTTTCGGCCAGTTCGTAGGTGAGCGGGCTGGCGCCCTTCGAGCTCGACGCCAGGAAGTCGACGGTGCCGGAGATGCGGGTGTTGAGATGGTCGACCGGAAAGCGGGTGATCGGGTGGATGCCCGATTTGCCCGAGGTCAGCGCCGCCCAGTTATCGGTCTTGCCGACGCCAAGCGACGTCACCACGCCGATGCCGGTGACGGCGACGATCGGCCTGCCCATGTGATCGTTCAGATTGGCCATCCGGGAGCCCTCGAGCGTTTGTCGTTGCAGCATGGATCGCGGAACGCCGCCTCAGGCGGCGTTGACCAGCGCCATGCCCTCGAATTGGTGATAGCCGATCGCCGTTGCAAGGACGGTTGCGGGAACGCCTTCGAATGGCGTCTCGGCAGCGGCGTCAAAAACAGGGTAGGCGGCCTTGCGGTCGACGGCGAGTGCGGCCAGCGCCACGGCGAACGGAAACTGCGCTTCCTTCATGTGTCCGGTCAGCGTCGAGAAGCCGCGAGAAGCGATCGCCGTATTGGCATCGAGCGCTACTTTCTCGGCGTCGGTTGCCGCATGAGCGCCCGACGCGCCCGACAGGGCAAGCAGCTTGCCGTTCGGCAGCGCCGCTTGGCTGAGCAGCGCTGCGATCTCGGCGCCGAGTTCTCCGCGCCGCCGCCTGGCGCGGCCGGAGACGACCGGCCCGAGTTCGGCATAGATCTTGCGCCCACGGCTTGTCGCGTGTTCGCGCTGCTCCAGCACCAGGAAGGCGCCACCGGAGCCCGACACCACGCCGCCACCTTCAGAGCCCTGTCTTTGCCAGACCGGCTTCCACGGGCCGCGATGCAGGTAGCCGGCAAGTTCGTAGCCGAGCAGCATGTCGGAATGTTCGGTCTGGAAGGCGCCGCCGACCAGGATGTGGGTCGACTGGCCGGAGCGGATGCGCGCGGCAGCCGTTTCGACGGCGGCGACGCCCGCACCTTCCTCACCCATGAAGGTTCTGGACGAGCCGGTCACCTTGTGGACGATGGAGATGTTGCCGGCGAGCAGATTGGAAAGCTGGGCCAGGAACAGGGTCGGCCGCAGTTCTGTGGTCAGCTTCTCGTTCAGCAGCACGTCGCGGTCGTTGCGGCTTTCGGAAGCGGCGAGAATGGCGGCATCGACCGCTTCGTCACGTTCGCCGCCACCGGCGGCCACAACCATGTCCATGGTCGTGCAGAGTTCGTCATTGCCCTTGATGCCGGCGTCGTCCAACGCCAGGCCGGCGGCATAGGTGCCGAGCCTCTGCCAGGTCTCCATCTGACGCTGGTCGCCGCGCTTGGCGATCTGCAGGTTCCAGTCGATCTCCGGCAGGGGGTGGACGGTGTAGGGCGCGAAACGCGCGGCCTCGAGCACCGGCTGCAGGCCGGGCTGGGCGAGCTTCTGCCAGTGGGCGTCCGGACCCTCTCCCAGCGAGGAGACAAGGCCGATACCAGTGATGACGACGTCGCGGGGGCTGCTCATGGGCGGCTTTGTGGGTCAGGCGGCAGAGCGCGTCAAGATCGCGCGCTCAACTGACGTCAAACAGTCTTGGCGGCGACCAGCGCGTCGATCTTGGCGCACAGGTTCTTCATGACGAAGTAATCGTCGGTCGAAGCCTTGCCGTCATTGACCTCCTGGGTCCACTTTTCCAGCGGCACCTTGATGCCGAATTCCTTGTCGATGGCGAAGACGATGTCGAGGAAATCGAGGCTGTCGATGCCGAGATCGTCGATCGTGTGGCTCTCGGGCGTGATGGTGTCGATATCGATCTCGCTGGTGTCGGCAATGATCTTGGCGACTTTGTCGAACGTGGTGGACAAGAGGCTTTTCCTTCGGTTGCGGGCGGAATCTGTCCGCATGTGTTTGGGCGCTGTCTAATCGGTTTTTCCCGGCAGGAAAAGGCCTGATACGCGGAGCGCAGATGGGTAGGGCGCTCAAGAAACGCAAGAAGGGCCACCGGTCGACCCGGCGGCCCCTCCCATTGACGTTACGTAAGCTCAGCTGTCGCGGAGCTTGACCAGGTCGTTGAGCAGCCCGCCCGTTCCGTTGTGGACGGTCAGCCGCTCGACCTTGCCGGCAATGGTTTCCAGAGCCTCGAGCTCCTTCAGCCGCAGCATCACCGGGTTCTCCGCCATCACCTTGGCCGTGTTAAGCAGCGAACGCGTGGCGTTCGTCTCCTCGCGGCGACGGATGATGTTGGCCTCGGCCTGCTTTTCAGCCGACACCACCTGGTTGAGGATCTCGCGCATCTCGCCCGGCAGGATGACATCCTTCAGGGCGATATCGCTGACCTCCACACCGATCTCCGCCATGTCGGCGCGGACCTTGGCCGCCGCTTCCTCGTCGACCGTCACCTTCTTCTCAAGGATCTGGTCGAGCGTCAGCGCGCCAAGCGTCTTGCGGAAGGCGTACTGCAGGGCACGGTAGAGGGCTTCGGAGAAGTCCTTCACAGCGCTCACCGCCTTGACCGGATCGACGACCCGGTATTCGGCGGCGATGTTGACGCGGATCGTGACGCGATCCTTGGTCAGCACTTCCTGCCCGGCAACGTCGAGCGACTGGCGCTTGAGGTCGACGACCTTGATCTGCACCATGCGTCCGACGTTCCAGAAAGCATGCACGCCCGCCGACAGCGTCCGCACGAGGACACCGTCGATGAACAGCAGTCCGGCCTGGCCGTCGACGACCGGATGGACGGACATCAGTTCCGCCTTCCGGGCCTGGCCGAGCCGGCGCATGACCGCCGCATCGATGGCCAGATCGGCCAACGTGTCGATCAGCGTCACCTTCCACGGACCGGCATCCGTCCACAGCACGAGCTTGCGATCCGGCGCCAGCACGGCATGCAGGTTGCCGTCACGCTCGATGACGGCGACGTCCGTGCGCCCGGTGCGAACGACGGTGAAATGACGCGCGGCTACATCCGGGAGCTTGTCGAACAACGCCTTCTCGTATGCCGAAACGAATTCCGGGTTCTTCAGATCGTGCCGCGACACCTCGAGGCTTCCGCGCCGGTTGGCGAGCCAATGTTCGCCCGGCAGCAGGACAGCCTTGATCTCACCCTTGTAGAGGGTGAGGGCACGTTCGTTTTCCCTTACGAGGACGCGCTCGCGTCCAAGAACCTTGTCGAGAATGGTCATTGTCTTACTCCTGTCGGGCATGGCCCCATGCGAGGCGTCAAGTCATGCGTCGATCTTCCCTTCGTTTCTCGTTTCACATCGTCTCTTGCGTCATGGTCCGGCACGAATGATCCGGGGACTGGTGGCATCAATCCGTGGCGGACCTGCGGGAGCGGATCGCGAGGCAGCGAAGCGGGCGCCGGAGGCCTTGGCCTCCCTTGCCGGCGACGCTGCGCCTTGACCATCACCGCGGGCCTGGCCGCGAGCCGATGGCGTCAGACTTTCAGGATGACCCACGCCCTAAGGCTTGGGCCTTCCGTCAGATCTTCGGCATTCCAGTCCCCGGACCGTTTTTCAGATAACACCGTGGCAGGGTGCTGGCTTATCAGGCCAATGGAGAAGGATTCGAACCTTCGACAATCAGAACCTAAATCTGATGCTCTACCAAACTGAGCTATCCGTGGTGCAGACAGCAGGAATCGAACCTGCGACCTCCGGACCCAAATCCGGCGCTCTCCCGCTGAGCTATATCCGCGATCCCAATCCCCAAAGCGGCGCCGTATACAGGGCGGCAAAGCCGCCTGCACGGGCGGAGACGAAAGCTCCAACCGTTGTGCTCGCTTCGGTTTTCGTGACCGGGTGCGCGCCTATAGCCCCTGCGACGGGTTGTCGCAAGCGGCATTGTCATGGCCAATTTGCGGCTTCTTTCCGTGGTGGCATTTCGGCAACACAAACGGCAGTCGCCGGCGTGCGCTTGTGTGTACCAATGTACCCTGGTACACGATGGCCATGGATATAGAGCGCGTGCAGACAGGGGTTCGCCTGGAAAAGCGGCTGGTGAAGGTCCTCAAGGCCTTGGCTGAACATCGCGACATGAGCCTCGGCGATCTCATCGAGGGCATCGTGCTGCATGCTTTCGAAGGGCAGACGCCGTTTTCGCCGGCGACACTCGAAACAATTGGCCAATTGAAGCGCATCTATGGGCTGGAGCTTGGCGCCGCGGACAGCCACCGTCTGACCGAACGGAAGGGCGAAGGCGGATGACGAGCCATCTTGAGCGTTGCCACAGCATCGTCCTTTCCGGTCCGGTCGATCGCGTCTTTCCGCTGTTCTCGCCGATCGGCGAGACCTTGTGGGTGGAGGGCTGGGATCCGGAGTTTCTGCATCCGCAAGGCGGCGAAACGCAGCAAGGCATGGTCTTCCGGACCGCCCACGGTGATGAGACGATGCTCTGGGCCTGCGCTGACTGGGATCCTGTCGGGCATCGTGTCCGCTATGTCAGGGTCACGCCGGATTCACGTTTCGGATTTGTCGAGGTGGCTTGCCGTCCGGCGGCGGATGGCGGCACCGAGGCATCGATCGCCTACACGTTCACCGCCCTGAACGCGTCAGGCAGGTCGTATCTATCGGCGCTGACGGAGGACGCGTTCGCGCGCATGATCCAGGCGTGGCAAGTCCGCATCGATGCGTGGCTGCTCACCGACGCGTCAGTCGGTCATCACCACGACTAGAATGTGACCCGGCCGAGCACGCGCAGCCCATCGCCCTGCGGCTCGACGACCACGGCTTCGCCTTCGCGGGGCGAGACGCCGGTCAGCGCCACGATGTCTTCCAGATGGGTGACCATGACCAGATTGTCGGAGCCGGAATAGGCGCGGATTTCCTTCATGATCGCCGCGATCTGTGCCGCCTTCTGCGTCTCATCCCCCTTCAGGAGATCGAGCGGCGCAAACAGCTCCGGCTCGGCCTCGAAGGCGATGCGCGCGGTGTCGAGGCAGCGGCAATAGCGGCTGGACAACACCCGCTCGATGGGTGCCGCCCGCGCCGCAAACAAGGCGCCGATCTTGCTCGCCTGCTGCTTGCCGCGCGCCGACAGGTTGACCTGAGTGGCGCAGCTGTCGATGTCGAAATTGGCCGGATCGGTGGTGCCGGTGACCATGGCATGGCGAAGCAGCACGACATGTCCGCCGTCGCGCAACAGCGCCCAGCCGGCGTCCGTTGCGTGGGCCGCGGCCGGGATAGCGAACAGAAGCAAAGCCAACAAAAATCGAATCATAGGCTATCCTTCTCCGGTTCCCGGCATGGGCTCCGGTGACTCGACATATAGGGACGGTAAAGCCAGCCGAAAGACAAGGCGCGGTAGGACAGAGCCCTACTTCTTCGCCAGTTGTTTCTTCACCAGATCGATCTTCTGGTCGGTCAACGGGATGGGCATCGTATAGCCGGCTTCGGTAAAGCCTTGCTTGGCGTTCTCGAAGAATTCGATCGCCTTTCGATATTCGGCCTTGCCGCCGCCATAGCTGGCGCGGTTCCAGTGGATGTCGCCGAGATTGTTCTGTTCGAAGGCCCACTGCATCGGCTGGCTTTCGCGGGTGAACACCTTCAACGTTGCCGTGAAGGCGGCCTCGGCATCGCCGAGATATTTGTCGGTCCGCTGGAGATTGCCGAGGTTGAGAAGGCTCATGCCGATGCCGTTCTGGGCATTGGCCCAGTCGACGGGTGCGGCTTCGACGGTCAACACTTCAAGCGCTGCCCGCCGCGCGGCGATGGACTCAAGCAGGGTCTTCGGGTCGGCGTTGCTCATGCTCAGCCAGTGCAGCGTCGAGCCAAGGCCGGCCTGGGCCAGCGCCCATTGCCGCGGGTTCGTCTCGCGCTTGTATTCGCGCAACGCATCGCGGTAGGCGGCGATCGCCTCGCCATAGTGTTCCGGCTTGTCGGTCACGCCTCCAAGCAGCTGCAGTGTGTTACCGAGATTGTAGTGGCTCATTGCCCAGTCGAGCGGGAATTTCCGTCTGACATAGACCTGTCGGGCGGCCTGGAAAGCCGCCGCCGACTGTTCTAGCCTGGCCGCGTCGCGGGTGCGCTGGCCAAGCGTCTGGTAGATCGAACCGAGATTGTTCTGCGCCGACGCCCAGTCCATCGGAAAACGCTGCCGGGTAAACACCGTCAGTGCATCGTCATAGGCCGCTGCAGCCTCCTCGAGCGCGCTGGTGCCCAAGTCGAAGCGGGCGACGCCACTCAGCGCATTGCCGAGGTTGAGCCGGCTGGTGGCCCAGGAGACCGGGAAGGTTTCACGGGTTCGCACCTCAAGAGCGGCGCGGAAGGCGTCGGCCGCCGCGTTGATCTTTTCCTTGTCGTTGAGCTGGATGCCAAGCGACACAAGCGTATTGCCGAGATTGTTCTCGACCATCGCCCATTCCACAGGCGCCTTTTCGCGCGTGTATTCCTGAAGCGCCAGCCGGTAGGCCGCCTCCGCTTGCGTCAGATGCTCGCCGGCGGCCTCGCGCTCGGACAGTGCGTAGAGCGCCAGGCCGAGATTGTTCTGTGAAGCGGCCCAGTCGAGCGGCACCTTGTCGCGCGGGCGCTTCTCGAGGGTGGCCCGCATTGCCGCCACCGCTTCATTCAGGCGCTTTGGGTCGCTCTCACGTTCGCCGATCTTCAGGAGCACATTGGCCAGGTTGTTCTGCGCGGCAGCCCAGTTGAGGTCGTCCTTCTCGCGCTCGAACACGATGAGGGAATCGCGAAAAATCTGTGCCGCTTCGTCGAGATGAGCGGTTTCGGTCTCGCGCTCGCCGATGGTCTGCAGCACCACCGCCATGTTGTTGCGGGTGATCGCCCAGTCGCGATTCTGTTCGCCGTTGGGGATAAAGTTCAGGATGATGCGATAGGCCTCGATGGAATGCTGCAGCGCCTCGAGATCGCCAGAGGCATAGCCGAAAGCATTCAACGCCTCGGCTTCCTGGTTCTTGTAGTTCCAGCGCAGCTTGTCGTCCCATTTTTCGGCCAGCGAAAACGCCTTGGCGTAGTCGCCGGCGGCGGACTTATAATCGAAGACCAGCGCCGAGGCATCGGCGCGCCTGGCGTAGATCGCGGCATCGGCAAGGCGCTTCTGCTTGACGAGATCTTCGGCTTCATCGACCGCAGCGCCTGCCTGCTCGACCCGGCCGACCGCGTCATCGAGGAATTTGCGCGCCGTCACGATGGCGCCCTGGGCGATGGCCTCGTCGGCGGACGCGACGAGGCGCTTGATCTCGGGATCGTCGGTGCGCAACGCCGCGCGCTCGGACATCATCTTCTTCAGGCGCTCGGCCTGGGCGTCGAGCACCTTTTGCAGATCTGTTGGATCCTCGGGGATTTTTTCCGTGCCGAGCGCCTTCAGCACGCCATAGAGCGCGTCGAGCGGCACGCCCTCCTGCAGCGAGGCCAGTTCCACCTGGGCCCGCTTCGGGTCGGGCAGGTCGGAAATGGTCAACAGCAACTGCCGCCGCTCGCTGGTGATCAACCCGTCGTCGCCGGTCGGCTCCGGTGGCGCAATGCCGAAATAGAGCAGGCGGCGCAGGCTCTCATTGACCCAGGGGCGCTGCTTGGCCTTGGTGTCGAGGTAGACCTCCTCGGTCACCATGCGCATGACCGAGCCGAACTCGGTGCCTTTCATCGCCGCGAGGTGGCGCAGCAGAGCGGCCGCGTAAGGGCTGTTTTCGCCAACCGCGCCATCGAGTGCCGGGCGACCGGGTTCGGCGGCGAAGCCGACCACGGTGCCCAGGCTCGCGTCTGCCGCCGCCGCGTTGCCGAGGGCCTTGGCACCACGCACCGGCTCCAGGCCGCCGGCGCCAATCGGCGAGGCGGAGGCGGTCGGGGCGCGCCGCACCACTGCGTCCGCCGGAAACGGATTTGTGCGGCATGCATCGAGCAGCACGATCGTAACCGGCACGGTCGTCTTCAACGCATCCATGACGGCGGAAATCGGCACCAGGGCCGCGTCAGCATCTTTCAGGGACGATATGTCGGCATCGACCGGCACCAGATAGTTCTCGCCGCCGGCCTCGATGCCATGACCGGAATAATAGATGAAGGCGACATCCGCGCCTTCGGCATCCTCCGTGAAACGCTCCAGATCGCGCTTCAGCTTGGTGCCGTCGCGGTCGGTGACGTTGCGAGCGTCGAAGCCAAGGTCGGTCAGCATCTTGGCCATGTCGCGGGCGTCGTTGGCCGGGTTGGGGAGGGCGGCGATGTGTTCGTATTTCGACTGGCCGATGATCAGCGCCACACCCTTCAGGCTTTTCGTTTCGACGGCCTGAAGCGCTGTCGCGGCAAGGCAAAACAGGGCAGTGGCGAAAGCTGTCAGCCACGCCTGCCGGAAAAGATTACGCTTCGAAGTTTCGACAAAGGCCATTTGTCGTTCGCGCCCGCCCCGATGATCCAAACCCTCTATAACGCTGCCAGCCGACCATGATCAAATTCAGGCGCGATTGCGCCACGACCGTGGCTCGCCTATCACGGGAAAAATGTCTCCGCTCACCGAAACCGTCCTCTTCGTCTTCAGCCTTGTCGCGCTCGGCTATCTCGCCGGGTTCACAGGCTATCTCAGACCGGCGAGCGGCGAGGGGATATCCGATTTCGCGGTCAGCGTGGCCATGCCGCTGCTGTTGTTCCAGACCATGGTGAACGCCGATTTCCACGGCGTCGCGCCATGGTCCCTGTGGGGCGCCTATTTCGCGGCGGTAGCGATCACCTGGGCCGCCGGCCATCTCGTCACCACGCGGATCTTCGGACGGGATGCACGTGCCGGGGTCGTCGGTGGTGTGTCGTCGGCCTACTCCAATGTCGTGCTGCTCGGTGCCCCCTTCATTCTCGGCATATTCGGGCCGAGCGGCTTCGAAGTGCTGTCGCTGCTCGTCTCCGTGCATCTGCCGGTCATGATGATGGCGTCGATCGTCCTGTTCGAGATGTTCGGCCGGACTGGCAGCGAGCCTATGCACCCCTTGCGTATCGTCCGCAGTTTCCTGCGGCGGCTTTTCATCAATCCACTGATCATCGGTATTCTGGCGGGACTGGCGTGGCGCCTCAGCGGCGTGCCGCTGCCCGACCTTACCATGCGACTGGTCGATGCGCTGGCCGATACGGCCGGGCCGGTGGCGCTGTTTGCCATGGGGCTCAGCCTGCGTCGCTTCGGCATTTCGGGGAATGTCCGTCCGGCGCTTGCGCTTTCGGTGCTGAAGCTGTTCCTGATGCCGGCGCTGGTTCTTGCCTTCGTCTGGCTGCTCGGCCTGCCACCCTTGACGGCCAAGGTGGCGGTCGTGATCGCGGCGCTGCCGTCTGGCATCAATTCCTATCTCATCGCCGTGCAGTTCAACACTGGCCAGGCGCTGGCATCCAACCAGATGACCATCGCCACGGCCTGCGCCGCCGTGACGACTGCTTTCTGGCTGACGGTGGTGCTCCACGTTTTCTGAAAGGTTATGCTGATATTCAGACAATGCCGGTCTGCGATCTTCATGCCATATGTCGGCCTGCTCTCGCCTCGGGCTGGCCCAACCCCTATATGCCATGTAGCGATTGCTTGCGGGCCTTGCGCTAGGTAAAGAGCAGTGGCTCCGGCGTGCCGGCTTCAGTTCCATGGCGCACGCTCACCGAAGACTTCACAGACCGGCCCGTCAGTGCGCCGAACGGAGGATAGACCATGCTTCAGAAAACCAGCCATTTCATGCGGCAGGCCAATCTCATCAACGGCGAATGGGTGCAGGCCGACAGCGGCCAGACGGTCGACGTCAACAACCCGGCCACCGGTCTCAAGATCGGCACTGTGCCGAAGTCGGGCAAGGCCGAGACCCGCCGTGCCATCGAGGCCGCCGAAGCTGCCTTCAAGTCGTGGCGCAAGACGACCGCGCTCGAGCGCTCGAAGCTGCTGCGCAAGCTGCACGACGCGATGATGGACAATCAGGACGTGTTGGCCGAATTGCTCACCATCGAGCAGGGCAAGTCCCTGTTCGAGTCCAAGGGCGAGATCGGCTCGGCCGCTTCCTACATCCTGTGGTTCGCCGAGGAAGGCCGCCGCACCTATGGCGACGTCGTGCCCTCGCCATGGGCGGACCGCCGCATCCTGGTCACCAAGGAACCGGTTGGCGTCATCGCCGCCATCACGCCGTGGAATTTCCCGTCCTCGATGCTGGCCCGCAAGCTCGGCCCGGCGCTTGCCGCCGGCTGCACCGCGGTCGTCAAGCCAGCCTCGCAGACCCCGTACTCGGGTCTGGCCTGGGGCGCGCTGGCCGAGGAAGTCGGTTTCCCCAAGGGCGTCATCAACATCCTGACCGGTTCGGCCAGCGAGATCGGCGACGAGATCTGCGCCAATCCGCTGGTATCGAAGATCACCTTCACCGGGTCGACGGAGGTCGGCAAGCTTCTCATCCAGAAGTCCTCGGTCACCGTCAAGAAGGTGTCGATGGAGCTTGGCGGCAACGCGCCGTTCATCGTCTTCGACGACGCCGATCTCGAGCGTGCCGTCGCCGGCGCGATCACCGCCAAATACCGCAATTCCGGCCAGACCTGCGTCTGCACCAACCGCTTCCTGGTTCAGGCCGGCGTCTATGACAAGTTCGTCGAAAAGCTCGCTGCCGCAAGCAACGGGTTGAAGGTCGGTTCCGGCCTCGAGGACGGCGTGCAGCAGGGACCGCTGATCGACGAAAAGGCTGTCGAGAAGGTCGAGGAGCTGATTGCCGATGCGACTGCCAAGGGCGGCAAGATTGTCGCCGGGGGCAAGCGTCATGCGCTCGGCGGGTCTTTCTTCCAGCCGACGGTCATCGCCAATGCGACGCCCAAGATGCGCTTCATGAAGGAAGAGATCTTTGGCCCGGTCGCACCGGTGTTCAAGTTCGAGACCGAAGAGGAAGCCATCGCGCTCGCCAACGACACCGAATTCGGCCTCGCCTGCTATTTCTACACCGGCGATCTCGGCCGCGCCTTCCGCGTCATGGAAGGTCTGAAATACGGCATGGTCGGCGTCAATGAAGGCCTCATCACCACCCCCGAGGCGCCGTTCGGCGGCGTCAAGGAATCCGGCCTCGGCAAGGAAGGCGGACATCAGGGCATCGAGGACTACCTCGACACCAAATATGTCTGCATCGGTGGCCTCGGCCTCTGATAGGCTCGCTCCAAGCGGGCAGGTCTGTGACCTGCCCGCTTGAGTCGAGAAAACCAGCCGAAATTCTCTGAATCAACTGGCGTTTGCGAGCATGGCGAATGAAGGACGGTGAGGTTTTCGGTACGACGCAGGCAGGCGAGCCGGTGCGTCGCTTCGCGATCAGGGGTGGCGGTCTTACCGCCAACATCATCGGGCTCGGCGCAATCATCCAGGATTTGCGCCTCACCGGACACGATGCGCCGCTGGTGCTCGGCTACAACAATTTGGCAGCCTATGAGACCGACACCGCCTTCTTCGGTGCGGTCGTCGGCCGCTACGCCAATCGCATCCGGGACGGCCGCTTCACCATCGCCGGCCAGCGCTACCAGACCGAACGCAACTTCCTCGACAAGCACACGCTGCATGGCGGCTCGCAAGGCTTTTTCCACCGGCCGTGGACGGTTTCGCTGCATGGCAGGGATTTCGTCACGCTGACGCTGCATGATCCCGACGGCACGATGGGCTTTCCCGGCGCGCTCGACGTCACCTGCACCTACCGGCTGAAGATCCCCGGCACGCTCAGCGTCGAACTCACCGCGACCTGCGAGGAGCCGACGCTGTGCAATCTCACCCAGCATTCCTATTTCAACCTGGATGATGGTGGCGCCGGCGACATTCTCGACCACAGGATGATGCTGAATGCCGGCGCCTATCTGCCCGTCGATGGCGACATGATCCCGACCGGCGTGGTCAAGCCGGTCGACGGCACGCCCTTCGATTTCCGCCAGGCGCGGCCGCTGCGCATGGAGACCGAGGGCGAACAGCTGCCCTATGACCAGAATTTCTGCCTCGCTCCGACGCGTGGGCCGCTCAAACAGGCGGCTTGGACGCAAGGGGCGAGTTCCGGTGTCGAGATGGAGGTGTGGACCACGGAGCCCGGCGTCCAGCTCTACACCGGCCAGTACGTGACGCCGCGCAAGGGGTTGGAAGGGCGAGACTACAAGGCCTTCTGCGGGTTCTGCCTGGAGCCGCAGGTCTGGCCGGATGCGCCGAACCGGCCGTATTTCCCGCAGGCGACGCTGTGGCCCGGCGCGATCTACCATCATGTGACGGAATATCGGTTCCGGCTGCCCTAAGGTCTGTTGATATTCAGGTCAGGCCGGCCTGCAAATGGCTGATACCTGTGGTTCCGGTGCTCACGTACCCAAACGTACGCTCCGCTCCGGTTTTCGGAACCCGTTATTTTCGACTCGGCCTGACCTGAATCTCAACGGACCCTAGCCGTCGAAAGCGGTTCGTAGAACCTCGAACGGGGCCAAGGCCCCGCGCACCTGTACTACGGCTGCGGCGACGCGGTGTGCGCGCAATACGGCATCCACCGGGGCGTGACCGGCGAGGCGTGCGGCGAGATACGCCCCATTGAAGGAATCGCCCGCGCCGGTTGTGTCGACGGGTGCGGCGACATGGATGGCCGGCACGTCGTGCGATGTTCCGTTGTCGGCAATCAGTGCTGGCGCCTCGCCGTTCTTGACGACGACCTCGCTGACCAGTTGCCCAAGCCGGGCGGCGGTCGCTTGCGGCGTTGCATCGCCGAACAGCATCTGCTCGTCGGGAAAGGTCGGCAAGGCGATGTCGGTGACGGCAAGCGCTTCGGCGATCGCTGCCTGCGCATCCTCGTGCCGGCGCCAGAGCCGCGGCCTGTAGTTGGGGTCGAACGCGACAGTCGAGCCTGCCGCCCGCGCCCTGGCCACGGCCGCCAGCAGCGTAGCCCGCGCGGCATCGTCCAGAATTGCCAAAGTAATTCCGCTGAAGTAGACAAGCACCTGATTTTCCAGGTTTTTCGACAATGCCGCATGATCGGAGGCGAGCTGCCGGGCGGCGGCGTCGCCACGCCAGTAAGTGAAGGAGCGCTCGGCGCCGGTCAGCGTGATCGCGTAGAGACCGGGCCGCGCCCCGGCTATGACCGGGCTGGAACCGATGCCGATGCCGTTTTCAGCGAAGAAAGCGATCTGGCCTTGTGAGAAGGGATCGTCACCAAAGGCTGAGACATAGGTTGCTGGCCGCTCAGTGCTCAACGCATGCAGCGCCCACAGCGTGTTGAATGTGTCGCCGGCAAAACCCATGCGCCAGTTCGGGCCGGTCTGGCCCGAGAGTTCGAGCATGCATTCGCCGATCGAGGCGACGCCGTTTCCCGCCATCTACAATCCTCCAGTGATCCCGGTGCTGTAGCTTTTTGCCACGGGCAGCGCCATGCTTGGCAAGCAGGCTTTTTTCCGCCACAGCGTTTTCCCACAGGCTGGCGGGATGCGATCCGTCCGGCAAAACGTTGTCTGCAGAAGAGGAACCGGTTTGGCATCGTTATGGCGTTATCTTCTGGCGGGTCTTGGTCTGGCTGCCTTGCTGGTCGGCATTCTCGCGGTCGTCTATCTGACGGCGCCGCGATCGTCGCAGCCTGCCGGCCCGGATGTCTCGCGGACGAAGAACACCGACAACGGTCTTTTCGTGGCAAGTTTTTTGCCGGAGCGGGGCGTCGTGCGGCAAGGCGAACTGGAATCCTGGCTGCTGACCCTGAAGACAAAGGCCGGCGCGCCGGTGGAGGGGGCCGCGATCGCGATTTCTGGCGGCATGCCGCAGCACAATCACGGCCTGCCGACCAGCCCGCAGGCGACCGACTATCTCGGCGACGGGCGCTATCGGATCGAAGGGGTGAAATTCACGATGAGTGGCTGGTGGCAACTGCACTTCGCCATCTCGGCCACGGCCGGCTCGGACACGGTGCTGTTCAACGTGGTGCTGTGAGCGACCGATGAGGCACTTTCCGCGTTTTCTGGCGCTGTTGGCGGCCATCGTCCTCGTCGGTTGCGGCAAGCCGGATTTCTCCGACGCCGAGAAGAAGACCGTCGCCTCGCTGGCACTGTCAACGCTGCCGTCCCTGAAGCCCGACACCACCAACCGCTTTGCCGATGTGCCGGCGGCCGCCGCACTCGGCTCGACGCTGTTCTTCGATCAGGGGATGAGCCGCGACGGCACGGTGTCCTGCTCGACCTGCCATAAGATCGACCGCCAGTTCCAGGACGACCTGCCGCAAGCGGTCGGCGTCGGCCACACCAACCGGCGCACCATGCCGCTGGCGGGCGTGGCGCGCGATCCCTGGTTCTTCTGGGATGGCCGCCGCGACAGCCTGTGGGCGCAGGCGCTGACGCCGCTCGAAAATCCGCTGGAGCAGGCGGGAAACCGTACCGCCTATGCGCATTACATGAAGACGCGATTCGGCGAACGCTATGAGCGCATCTTTGGACCGCTGCCCGATTTTTCCGGCATGCCGTTGAATGCAAGCCCACTCGGAACCGATGCCGAGAAGGCCGCCTGGAACGCGATGAGCGGCGCGCAGCGCGATGCCATCAACGGCGTCTATGCCAATATCGGCAAGGCTATCGCCGCGTTCGAACGGTCGATCGAGCCGGCGCCGACGCGCTTCGATCGCTTTGCGCTGGATCTCGCCACCGGCGCCGAGGCGAAAGGCGATGCCGCCTTTTCCCAGGAGGAAATCCTCGGGCTGAAACTGTTCATCGGCAAGGCCAATTGCGTGACATGTCACAATGGGCCGCGCTTCACCGACAACAGTTTTCACAACACCGGCGTGCCACCTGTCGCGGATCTGCCGCCCGACCGCGGCCGCATCGATGCGGTACGCCAAGTCGAGGCCGACCCGTTCAACTGCCTGGGCGCCTACCGTGATGGCGACGCCAGTGCCTGCGGCGAACTGCGCTTCATGGTCAAGGATGGGCCGCAGCTGATCCGGGCCTACAAGACGCCGTCGCTGCGCGGTGCCGCCACGCGTCCACCCTATATGCATGCCGGGCAGTTTTCGTCGCTCGACGAGGTGATCGCGCACTACGCAAAGGCTGCGCCCAGCGTTGAAGGGACATCCGAAATCCATCCGCTGGAACTGTCGGATCGCGAACGTGCGGCGCTGGTGGCCTTCCTGAAGACGCTGGCCGAGTGATCTACCTATCCTTGACCGTCTCCATCGCCACGAAGGTCGAGGTCTGGGCGACATGGGGCAGGGCCGAGATGCGTTCGCCAAGCACGCGGCGATAAGCAGCGATGTCCCTGGTGCGGACCTTCAGCAGATAGTCAAAGCTCGACGCCATCATGTGGCACTGCTCGATCTCCGGTACCGCCTGCACGGACCGGTTGAAGGCATCGAGTGCTGCGGATCGGGTATCGGACAGTTTCACCTGGACGAAGGCGACATGACCTTCGCCCATGCGCTCGCGGTCAATGATCGCCTGGTAGCCCCTGATGTAGCCGTCCTTCTCCAGCCGCTTGACCCGCGCCTGCACCGGTGTCTTCGACAAGCCGACCTTTGCCGCCAGTTCGGACATCGAAAGCCGGCCATCACTTGCCAGCGCTGACAGGATATTCCGGTCGATGCGGTCCAATTGGTCTTCTGTCATCGAAAACACAGTCCATATGCCAAATCTAGACCGCAATGTTAGACCGAATGACCTAAAATGTCGATTTCTTCGGACCGACTGAAATTCGCACTTGTGCTAGCTTGCGCCATTCGGTCCGGTGACCGCCGGCCCGATCCCCTTTGCTCGATCCACGGGACCGCCATGCCGCTAGATACCATCCGCCAGCAGATCCGCGCCAACTATCTGCCCGACGAAGACGAGGCGGTGCAGCGACTTGCCGAGGCCACGGGGCTTTCCGCGAAAGACCGCAAGGCGATCTCGGCCCGCGCCGCCGATCTGGTGCGGGCGGTGCGCGGCTCGTCGGACCCCCGGCTGATGGAAGTCTTCCTTTCCGCCTACGGCCTTTCCACCAAGGAAGGCGTGGCGCTGATGTGCCTGGCCGAAGCGCTGCTGCGCGTGCCCGACACCGAGACGATGGACGATCTCATCGCCGACAAGATCGCGCCGCACGACTGGTCGGCGCATTCGGGCGGTTCGAGCTCCATCTTCGTCAACGCCTCGACCTGGGCGCTGATGCTGACCGGCCGCGTCCTCGATGAAGGCGAGGGCGGCATCGAAGGCACACTGCGCTCCATGGTGCGCCGGCTGGGCGAGCCGGTCATCCGCAAGGCGGTGGCGGCAGCCATGCGCGAGATGGGCGAGCAGTTCGTGCTCGGCCGCACCATCACCGAGGCCGTCAAGCGCGGCCGGCCGATGACGCAGAAGGGCTATCTCTATTCCTTCGACATGCTGGGCGAAGCCGCACGCACCGAGGCCGACGCGTTGCGTTATCACAAGGCCTATGCAGACGCGATTTCCTCGCTCGATTCCGGTTCCAACGGCCCGGACATCCGCCAGAATCACGGCATCTCGGTCAAGCTCTCGGCGCTGCATCCGCGCTACGAGGTGGCGCAGAAGGACGAGATGCTGCCTGTCATGGCCGAGCGGCTGTTGTCGCTGGCGCTGGCCGCGCGGCATTCGCGCATGGGTCTCAACATCGATGCCGAGGAGGCCGATCGCCTCGATCTGTCGCTCGACGTCATCGACCGGGTGCTGGCCGAGCCGGAGCTTGCCGGCTGGAACGGCTTTGGCGTCGTCGTCCAGGCCTATGGCCCGCGTGCCGCCTTTGCCATCGACTGGCTCTACGCGCTGGCGAAGAAATACGACCGCACCATCATGGTGCGGCTGGTCAAGGGCGCCTATTGGGACACCGAGATCAAGCGGGCGCAGACGCTCGGGCTTACCGGTTATCCCGTCTTCACCCGCAAGGCCAACACCGACGTTTCCTACATGGCTTGTGCCAAAAAGCTGCTGTCGATGACCGACCGCATCTATCCGCAATTCGCCACCCACAACGCCCACACCGTCGCCGCCATTTTGTCGATGGCCGGGGACCGCGATTCCTTCGAGTTCCAGCGTCTGCACGGCATGGGCGAGGCCCTGCACGAGACGGTGCGCAAGGCCGAAGGCACGCGCTGCCGCATTTATGCGCCGGTCGGCGCGCATTCCGACCTGCTTGCCTATCTGGTTCGGCGGCTGCTGGAGAACGGCGCCAATTCCTCCTTCGTGCATCAGCTAACTGACGAGGAGGTCGAGCCCGAGGACATCGCCCGCGATCCGCTCGAAACGGTCGAGAGCCAGGGCCCCGCCGCCAATCCGGCGATTGCCCGCCCTTCCCAGATATTCGGCGCTGGTCGCCGCAATTCGAAGGGTTTTGATATCACCGACACGGTGACGCTGGCGGCGATCGACAAGGCCAAGGCTGCGTTCGCCGGCCCCGATCGCTGGCATGCCAAGCCGATCACGCGGGCCGCCGGTTATGGCAAGCAACGGCCGATCGTCAATCCGGCCAAACCCGCGGAAGTCGTCGGCACGGTCAGCGAAGCCGCCGCCAAGCAGGTGGCGACCGCCGTGCGCATCGCCGTGGAGGCGCAGCCAGCCTGGGCAAAGCGTCCTGTGGCCGACCGCGCCGCCATCCTCAATCGCGCCGCCGATCTCTATGAGGCCAACGCCGTCGAGTTCTTCGCACTGGCCACCCGGGAAGCCGGCAAATCGCTGGCCGACGGTGTGGCCGAGGTGCGCGAGGCCGTCGACTTCCTGCGCTACTACGCTGCCGAGGCGGCCAACGCCGAACCGGGCACGCAGGCGCGCGGCGCCATCGTCTGCATTTCACCGTGGAATTTCCCGCTCGCCATTTTCACCGGCCAGATCGCGGCGGCACTCGTCACCGGCAATTCGGTGATCGCCAAGCCGGCCGAGCAGACGCCGCTGATCGCCTTCCGTGCCGTCGAAATGCTACGCGAGGCCGGTGTACCGGAAGACGTCATCCAGCTTCTGCCCGGCGACGGGCCCTCGGTCGGCGGCCCGCTGACTGCTGATCCGCGCATCGCCGGTGTCTGCTTCACCGGCTCGACCGAAGTCGCCAAGCTGATCGAAAAGCAACTGGCCGAGACTGCCGCGCCCGACGCCATGCTAATCGCCGAGACCGGCGGCTTGAATGCGATGATCGTCGATTCCACCGCGCTGCCCGAACAAGCGGTGCGCGACATCCTGGCCTCGGCCTTCCAGAGCGCCGGCCAGCGCTGCTCGGCGCTGCGCGTGCTCTATGTGCAGAAGGACGTCGAGAAGAAGATGCTTGAGATGCTGAAAGGCGCCATGGAGGCGCTCAGCATCGGCGATCCCTGGCGGATTTCGACCGATGTCGGCCCGGTCATCGACGACGAGGCGCAGACTTCGATCCGCGATTACTGCACGAAGATGGGCCTGCAGGGCCGGCTGATCGCCAAGCTCGAAGCGCCGAAGGATGGCCGCTTTGTCGCGCCGCATGTCTTCCGGGTCAAAGGCATCGAGGACATGGAGCGCGAGGTGTTCGGGCCAGTGCTGCATGTCGCCACGTTCGACGCCGACGAGATCGACGCGGTCATCGCCGCCATCAACCGCAAGGGCTATGGCCTGACCTTCGGCCTGCACACGCGCATCGAGGGCCGCGTGCAGCATTTCGTCGACGGCATCCACGCCGGCAACATCTACGTCAACCGCAACCAGATTGGCGCCGTCGTCGGTTCGCAACCGTTTGGCGGCGAGGGGCTGTCGGGCACCGGGCCGAAGGCCGGCGGCCCGCACTATCTCCGTCGCTTCCGCAAGGGGCCGGAGGCCGGCACGCACATTGCCGAAGGCCACAAGGTCACGGCGACCGAACTTGCCGACAATCTGCCCGATCCGGCGTTGGGTGGCTGGTCGACGCGGCCCGACCGGATTGCCATCCTGAGGAAGCATCTGCGCGGCAAGGGTGCCGCGGCCATTGGCGCCGCCGCCGGCATCGACTTCGGCCAGGTCGACCTGCCCGGCCCGACCGGCGAGGCCAACACGCTGTCGCTGTCGCCGCGCGGACGAGTTCTGTGCCTCGGTCCCGATCAAGACACGCTGCTTGCCCAGGTGATCCAGGCACTCGCCGCCGGCAATGCGGTGCTGGCCGTTGCACCGGGCGCACCGGCGGCGCTGTCTGCGCTGACCGGCAAGGGCCTGCCGCTGGCCGCCATCGACGGCCGTCCGGATCCGGTCGAAGCGCGCTCGCTGCACGTCGATGTCGTCGCCTTCTCGGGCACTCAGGAGGCCGCGCGCATTGTTCGCAAGGTCATCGCCGACCGCTCAGGGCCGATCGTGCCGCTGGTCAGCGAGGTGCTCAACCCGGCGGCCTATGCGCATGAACGCGCCGTCTGTGTCGACACCACCGCGGCGGGGGGCAATGCCAGCCTGCTGGCCGGCTCCTGAAGGACCGGCTGGTCACACCTCTTCGGGTGCGCAGCCGAACTTCAGCAGATTGCCGTGCGGGTCCCGGATATGGAATTCCTTCATGTTCCACGGCCGCACGGTGAACGGACTGAGTTGCCTGACACCGCGCGCTGAAAATTCGGCATGCAGCGCCGGCACCTCGCCGCCCCTGATATAGCAGGACGAAACTTCGGGGAGTTTGCGGTCGTCGCTCTTCCAGAAATGGATTTCGATGTCGCCCCGGCGCACGATCAGATAGTCGTCCATCTCCGGCTCGACGACACCAAAGCCGAGCTCATCGCGGTAGAAATCGCGCGTTGCCTCGATGTCGGGCGAGGGCAGGATCGGAATGCTGCGCGCAGGATCTTGGGCAGGCGTTGCCATCTCAGGCCCCTTCCACGACGGAAAAACCCTCGAATTGCGGATGGCCGAGATAGTGGACTTTCGTGGTGCCGACATTTCTGTGGGCGGCACGGAAATTCTCGGACTTGGTCCAGGCGACGAAATCATCGTGGCTCGCCCACACCGTGTGCGAGGCAAACAGCGTGTAGCCTTCAGTCTCGTTGACCGGGCCACGCAGCAGATGGAACTCCCGGAAACCTTTCATCTGGGCAAGGCTTGAATCGCGGTTCTTCCAGACGGCTTCGAAATCGGCTTCCGAGCCGGTCTGCACCTTGAAGCGGTTCATGGCGATGTACATGGAGGTTCCTTTCATTCGGGTGTTGATGGTTGACGCCGCGACAGTTTCAAAATGGGCCGATTTCGGCCTCGAACGCCAAACTCTTGCTCACGGCCTGTGGTGGAATTGGAGGAAAAGGAGCTGCCTTGCGCACGATGCCGAGCGCGACCTTGTCGAAATTCGGCGATCCAGAGCTTTGCACAATGCGCAGGTCATCAATGCCGCCGCGGCTGCCGATGATGAATGTCACAACGGCATTGTTGCGAGCAGCCAACTGTACCGAAGGCGGGACGCCGCGATTGACACGGCTGAGCTTTCGGAAGACGTCGCCGCGGTAATTGTCTTCCGCCGCGCTGCTTGCCTCCTTCTGTTTCTTGCCCTTGCTGGCCGCCTGCGCCAATCGGTCCTGGCCATTCGCCGTGCCACGCTTCTCATCCGCTTGGCTGGTGCTGGGCGGGGCGGCTGCCGGAGTTGGCCTGGCGCTGGGAATCGCTTGCTGCTCCGGGACGACGGCAGGCTCGGCCTGAACGGTCGGCTGTGCAAGGGTTTCAGTCTTTGCAACGATGCTCCTGTCATCGGTGCGCGGGGCTGTCGCCACCAGAATGTCCGGCGTGACGGAAGGCTGTTTGACAGGCGCTGACAAAGGCTCGACCGGCTGTCTGGCGGTTTCTTGAACAGGTTGAGACGGCTCTGTTGGTGTCGTCGGCCTGGCCGCCTTTGAAGGCTCTGATTTGGTCGGCCGTGGATTGGGCACCAGCTTGACATTTACAGCCGCCGGATCCTGGTCCAGTGCGCTGCCGACCACCTTGTCTCCGGACTGATCGCTGCCCTCCGACCGCATGGCATCCTGGGAATCGAATGTCCCCGAGGGCGAAATCAGAAAACCCGCCGCCACCGCCGCATGGAGCAGGCAGGAGACGATGATCGCCGCCGTCCATCTGCGGTTCCAGGCCGATGGCCGCGGCGGCGCAAGCGGCTCGGTTGGCACGATCGCCAGTTCGGCGCCGGGTTCGGGGAGGGGACTGATGTCACGCATGTCGCGGGACGAGACCTGCAGCGACCCGTGCGGACTTGTCAAATCAAGATCGCTTGGTCCAAACGACAAGCCGGCCAGGGGCCGTGCCACCGTGCTTTGCAGGAATGCGGGATGCAGTCCCATCTCAGACGCCGAAGGCGATACCGGTCTTGGTGTCGGTCTTCAGCTTGCGCATGCAGGCGTTCGGATCGACGGCTGTGCCGGCGCATTCCGTCGCGCTGTTGATCAGCACACGGCTGACCTTGGCGCAGTCGGTGCCGGTCAGATCGAAGCGTGTCACCTTGGTCTTGCCCGCAGGCAATTCCTTGAAGTCGAGCACGGTCAGCCGGTCGACGATGCCTGCCTCGTTGAACAGGGCGATCTCGAACGCCGCCTTGGAGAGGTCGGCGCCGAGGTTGTTGCTGACCACGAAGGTCAGGCGGCACCCCTTGTCGGAGGCTTGCGCGCCGTTGAGTTCGAGGGCCAGCGCGGGAACCGGCGCGGACTGCTCAGGCCATGCCGGAACCATCGCAAGCGACATCGCCAACGTCGAGGTCAGCAGACGAAGGGGTGTCCTCAAGCTCGTCATTGCCGTCAGCCTCCAAATCGCATCGTTGCCGCCAGCTTCAGCGTTATGCCCGGTTCATAGACCGCGACCGTCGTGCTGCCGTTCAACGGGTTGGCGTATTTGACATCGAACAGATTGTCGGCACGGAAATCGACCTTCAGATTGTCGGTCGCCTGATAGCTGGCGAAGGCGTTGACCAGCGTATAGTTCTTGGCCACCGCATTGCCCTTCGGCTTGCCATTGTACTGCACTTCGCCACCGACGGTCAGCTTGTCCTCAAGGAAGCGCAGGCCGAGTTGAGCCGTGACCTGAGAGGACGGGATGGTGGCAAGGTCTGCCCGGTCTCCTTCATAGGATATGGTGTGACCATTAATGATGGAGGCGGAAAGTCCGGCATAGCCCCATGCCGCATCGTAAACGCCCTCCATCTCGAAGCCGTTGATCTTGGCCTTGGCAAAATTCTGGTACTGGAAGCAGATCGGGATGCCCGGGCCGAACGGGCAGCCGCTGGTCGGGTCGAACGGCGACAGCGTCACGCCGTCGATATAATCATCGACATTGTTGTTGAAATAGGCCGCCTTGATGCGAAGCGCGTCGCCGGCCTCCAGGATATCATCTTGCTTGTAGTTGACGCCGAATTCCGTCGTCTTGCCGGTTTCAGGCCGCAGGTTGGGATTGGGCAGGAACGGGAAGGAAACACCGGCCGGATGGTTGCCGCTGATCAGCGTCTCCGTCAGCGAGGGAGAACGGTACCCTTCCGCATAGGTGCCATAGAATTGCAGGCCGGCAAGGCCAGCGCTTTCGAAGGGCGAGACGCCGACGGTGACGCGCGGCGACACTCTATCGCCTGAAGTCTCGTGGGTATCATCCTTGAGGCCGTAATTGTCGTAACGCAGCCCGGCGATGACTTCGACCCAATCCCAGGTGAGCTTGTCCTGGACATAGGCACCGGAAACGTTGCGCTTGCCGGAAGGCGTGTAGAAGCTGTCGCCGCCGGCCGTGCCGCCGGTATTGACGTTGTCACCCGCCCAGTCACCGCCATAGGTCAGTTCGTGCGCGACGCCGGCGGTCTCGAACCTGGACGTGTTCCAGATGTCGATGCTGGTCGTGCCGACATCGAAGGTCGAGGTCGAACCTGTCGGCAGCACCACAGGCAGGCCGGTGACCGGATCAAAGCGTTTTAGCGGGACGAGGCTCGTCAGGTCGAGGTTGGTCTTGTTGTAGGAGGTGTTGATGTGGAGATCGAGCCAGCTCTTGTCTTCGTCGGTGACGTTGTAGCGGGCTGTGAAGGTGTTCGACTTCAGGTCGACATCATTCACCGGCGCGCCACCGCTGATCTCGTTCCAGCCATCGCTTGAGCCGACCCAGCCGAGCTTCAGCTCACTGTTGTCGGTCGGCCGGATGGTGGTCTTGAGCAGGCCGCTGAGTACGTCGAAGCCGGTGCCCTTGACGGTGTCGCCATCGCCATCCTTGTAGTCGTCATAGTTGCGGTAGACGATGTTGCCGAGCGCATCCCAGTTCTCGTTGAAGCGGTAGGCGCCGGATGCGCTGGTGGTCCAGCCCTTGCCATTGCTCTCATAGCGCCCGGTGACGGAACCAGCCCATGTCTCATTCGGCTTGAGGAAATCCTCGGCATCCTTGGTGTCGAAGAAGATCACGCCGCCGATGGCGCCCGAGCCATAGGTATTGGCGACAGGACCACGGATCACGTCGACGGATTTGACGAGCTCCGGATCGATGTAGAAGGTCGACTGCGTGCCGTGGTCGGAACGCTGGAAATTCTGGCGGGCGCCGTCGACGATAACCGCGACGCGGCCGAAATCCTGCAGGCCGCGGATGTTGATGCTGGTGCTGACGCGCCTGGCGTCGGCCTGCGCCGCGATACCGGGCACACCGAGCAGCATCTCGTTCGGCGTCGTCGCCATGCGGCGGTCGAGCTGTTCCTGGTCGATATGGCTGGCCGAAGCCAGCGATTCGATCGCTGTCTCGCCGGTGCGGCTCAGCACCAGGATCTTGTCGAGCAGTGTTGCGCCCGCCGGGGCGGGCTTGGCCTCTTCAGCCTTCGGCGATTGCGCCGCTTGCTGGGCGCTGGCTGGTGGCGCCAGCACAGCGACTGCCGCGACGCTTGCCAGCAAGGCCGTCATTGCTCTTGCCGTGGATCGCCCGCCAAGACCCTTATCAGACGGGCCAGTGTCAAACCGGCCACGCCATTCCCAATTCATCAACCCCATGCCCCAACTCCAAAGTCCAGGTTCGTTGCTGGCTGGCCTGGGGCTCGCTGGCGTTTTTGATCGTGTCCGGCGTCTTAAATGTTGACTCATTTACTCCGGTATTGCACTGACTAGTAAACATGATTATTCGAGTCAAGAAATGAATCGGCATTTATGCAGGCCTAGCCAGGCTCCCGGCACAGGAAAGGGATCGATCCAGATGAACACGCACAATCCCAATGACTTTCGCTATCGCGTCCGTCGTTCCGACGACGCCTCCACCCGTTTCGACCGCGTTCCGCTGGCGGTGCGAACGCTGTCCAGCAACACCCTGTTCCAGGGCGAGCACGAGATCGGCATCGAGCATCACGGCGCGCTCTACCGGCTGAAGATCACCCGCCAGGGCAAGCTCATTCTCAACAAGTAAGGCAAGGCAGTAGGAACGAAACATGGACCAGCGCGTAAAACCCGCCCCGCATGAAATCCGGCGAGCACGGACAGAGAATCCGAAGACGCGCGAGCGTGATCTGGCTGCCCAGCTCGGCATTTCGGAGGCCGAGCTCATCGCCGCGCATTGCGGCGACGGGGTTGTCCGCATCGAGCCGCGCGTCAATGATCTCCTGACCGACCTCGAAGCAGTCGGCGAAGTCATGGCCTTGACCCGCAACGAAAGTGCGGTGCACGAGAAGATCGGCGTCTACGACAAGATCGTCACCGGCAACCACAATGCCATGGTGCTCGGCGAAAACATCGATCTGCGCATCTTCCCGAAAGTCTGGGCGCACGGCTTTGCCGTGGAAAAGCGCGATGGCGACGACATCCGCCGCAGCCTGCACTTCTTCGACGCGGCGGGCGAGGCGGTGCACAAGGTGCATCTGCGGCCTGCCTCCAGTCTCTATGCCTACCAGAAGCTGGTCGCCGCGCTCGAATCGTCGAACCAGGAGCCGACGATCGACATTTCTGGACACATCCCCGACGACGAGGTCCATGGCGGGGAGACCACCGCCAATCTCGACGATTTGCGCGACCGCTGGAGCCGGCTGACCGACGTGCACCAGTTCTTCGGCATGCTGAAGACGCTGAAGCTCAGCCGCAGGCAGGCGGTGCGCATGGTCGGCCAGGACTATGCCTGGCTGCTCGATAATGACGCCGTCCGCGCCATGTTCCATCATGCCGCCGAGGGCGAGATGCCGATCATGTGCTTTGTCGGCAATCGCGGCTGCATCCAGATTCACTCCGGTCCGGTCAAATCCATCAAACCGATGGGGCCATGGATCAACGTACTGGACGAGACCTTCCACCTGCACTTGCGAACCGACCACATCCATGAGGTCTGGGCGGTGCGCAAGCCGACCAAGGACGGTCACGTCACCTCGCTCGAAGTCTATGATGCCGACGGCAAGATGATCATCCAGTTCTTCGGCAAACGCCACGAAGGCGAGAGCGAGCGCGACGACTGGCGATTCCTGGCGGAACACCTGCCGCGCATCCCTAGCCCGACCGCAGCCTGAGGACGCTACCTATGGTTTCCTTTTCCAGACTGGCGCCTGTTCTCAGGCTGGCGCTTGGACCGGCAATCGGTCTCTCCCTGGCTTTTGTCGCCTTGCAGCCCGGCAACGCCGCCGAGGGTGCGACCGTCTTTGCCGATCGCTCGAAGATAGTTGCCATTGGCGGCTCCATCACCGAGATCGTCTACGCGCTCGGCGAGGAGAAGCATCTGGTGGCTCGCGATTCCACCAGCCGGTATCCGAAAGCCGCACTTGACCTGCCTGATGTCGGCTATATGCGCCAGCTGTCGCCGGAAGGTGTGCTGTCGGTCAACCCGACCGGCATCCTGGCGCTGCACGGCAGTGGTCCCAAGGAAGCCGTCGATGTGCTGAAGAAGACGAGCGTCCCGTTCATCGAAGTGCCCGAACACTATAGCCACGAAGGCATCCTGGAGAAGGTCCGCATCGTCGGCAAGGCACTCGGCGTCGCCGCCAAGGCCGAGGTGCTGGCCAGGGAGCTTGATGCCAAGCTCACCGCGGCCGAAAAGCAGACGGCCTCGATCAAGCAGCGCAAGCGCATCCTGTTCGTGCTGTCGATACAGGGCGGCAAGATCCTGGCGGCCGGCAGCGAGACGGCGGCCGACGGCATGGTCAAGCTGGCGGGCGCGGGCAATGCCGTGGAAGGCTTTTCCGGCTACAAGCAAATGTCCGACGAGGCGATCATCACCGCCAGGCCGGACGTGATCCTGATGATGAACAATGCCGGGCCTCCGGTGTCGGACGACGAATTGTTCTCCAACCCGTCGATCGCCTCGACGCCGGCGGGTGCCACACGCAAGCTGATCCGCATCGACGGCGCCTATCTGCTCGGGTTCGGGCCGCGCACGGCCGACGCCATCCACGACCTCGCCGTCTCGCTTTACGGCGGCCAGGTCACGGACTGAGTGGGACAGATCATGGTCGATCAATCGATCGCCGGCCCGGCTCCGGTGATGACCGGTGCATCCGAAGGCGACCGCTCGGGTCGCGCCCGCATCGTCATCCTTCTGCTGTGCCTGGGACTCGTCATCGCCGCGCTTGTGTCGCTCACGTCGGGGGCGTCGGACGCATCGGCCGCCAATGTCATCAGCGACTGGCTGTTCGGCACCGTGCCTGATAACGCCGCGTTGAGCGCCCGCGACAGCCTGATCGTCTACGACATCCGCCTGCCGCGCATCATCCTGGGAACGCTGGTCGGCGCAGCACTTGCCGTCTCCGGCGCTGTCATGCAGGGGCTGTTCCGCAATCCGCTCGCCGATCCCGGCCTGATCGGCGTTTCGGCCGGGTCCAGCCTCGGCGCGGTTGCCGTCATCGTGCTCGGCGCCACGGTGCTGGCGCCGGTGACGGCCTGGCTTGGCACGCTTGCGCTGCCGTTGGCGGCATTTTGCGGGGGGCTCGCCACGACGCTGGTGCTCTACCAGGTTGCCACGCGACGGGGACGAACCTCGGTCGCCACCATGCTGCTCGCCGGCATCGCGCTGGCGGCGCTTGCCATGGCGCTTACCGGCATCCTGATCTTCATGGCCGACGACCGCCAGTTGCGCGACCTGACCTTCTGGCAACTCGGATCGCTCGGTGGCGCGACCTGGGCGAAGATCGCTTCGGTCGGACCGATCATCGTGCTGGCGCTGGCAGCGATGCCGTTCCTGGCGCGCGGCCTCAACGCACTGGCGCTGGGCGAGGCGACCGCCGGCCATCTCGGCATTCCGGTGCAACGGCTGAAGTACACGGCCATCATCGGTGTCTCGGCGGCGGTCGGCGCATCCGTCGCCGTCAGCGGCGGCATCGGTTTCGTCGGCATCGTCGTGCCGCATCTGCTGCGGCTGCTGATCGGTCCCGACAATCGCTACCTGCTGCCGGCGTCGGCGCTGCTCGGCGCCTCGCTGCTGCTGTTGGCCGACGCCGTCGCGCGCACCATCGTGGCGCCGGCCGAATTGCCGATCGGCATCGTCACCGCGATCGCCGGTGCGCCGTTCTTCCTGTGGATACTGCTGCGCAAGCGCGGCGTCGTTGATTTGTGATTTGGGGACCTGTGAGGCTGGGATGATCGACGCAAGGGATGTTTCCGTGACGATCGCCGGCGAGCGGATAGTTGCCGGTGTCGATTTCGCCGCACACCCCGGCGAAGTGACGGCAATCGTCGGCCCCAACGGATCCGGCAAGACGACCTTCCTCAAGGCGCTGTCCGGCGAACTTGCCTACACCGGACATGTCGTCCTCAACGGCGGCGATCTCTCGGCGATGAAGCCGGTCGAGATCGCCGTCCATCGGGCCGTGCTGCCGCAGGCTACGACGCTGTCGTTTCCGTTCACGGTGCGGGAGGTGGTCAAGCTCGGCCTTGTCGGCGGCCGCTCGGGCGTCCTGCCGGGCGAGGACGCGCGGCTGCCGGAGCGTGCGCTGGCGCGTGTCGACCTCGACGGTTTTGCCGGGCGTTTCTACCAGGAGCTTTCGGGCGGCGAGCAGCAGCGTGTCCAGCTTGCACGCGTGCTGTGCCAGGTCTGGGCGCCGGTGCTCGACGGCAAGCCGCGCTATTTGTTCCTCGATGAGCCGGTTTCCAGCCTCGATATCAAGCACCAGCTGATCATCATGAACATCGCCCGCGACTTCGCCAGAAGGGGCGGCGGCGTGGTCGCCATCCTGCACGACCTCAATCTGACGGCCATGTTTGCCGACCGGATTTTTGTCATGCATCGCGGCCTGCTTGCTGCCACCGGCTCGCCGCGGGATGTGCTGAGCGACGATCTGATCGAAAAAGTGTTCGACTGCCGGCTCAGGGTCGGCGTGCTGCCGGCCGGCGACATGCCGTTCGTATTGCCGCAGTCGACGGTCTGTTGATACTCAGGTGAGGCGGCCTGCGAATAGTGGTTTCCTGCGCTTCCGGTACTCACGTACCCGAAAGTACGCTCCGTTCGTTCTCGACTCAGCGTGACCTGAATCTCAACGGACCTACTCAGACTCGGGAGACTTGCTCAGGCAGCAGGTGCGCGGCGCTCCACCAGCATGTCGATACCGAGCAGGTTGCGCACATTCGGCCGCGCCGCCACGAGATCGGCGATCGTGTAGCGCTCCAGCACCGCGAAGAACGCGTTCAGCGCCTCGCGCAATGCCGAGTTCAGCGCACAGCTGTCGACCAGCGGGCATTCGGCGGCATCGTTCTCGAAGCATTCGGCCATGGCGAAGCTCTCTTCGGTCACGCGCACGACATCGAATAGGCTGATGGACTCAGCGGCACGGCCAAGCCTGACGCCGCCATTCCTGCCACGCACGGTCTCGACCAGGCCGTGCTCGACCAGCGGCTGCAGGATCTTGAACAGGAACAGCTCCGACACCGAATAGGCGGCCGCGATCTCGGGGATGCGGCTCAATCGATCATTGTTGGCGGCACAATACATCAGGATGCGCATGGCATAGTTGGTCTGGCGCGTAAGCCGCATTTTGTCCTCACAACGCGCTGGAGCGGTAGAACCACGCCAGATTTCAAAACTTTACTGATGCGGCTTTGACCCCGAAATTTCGGATTCGCCACATTGGCCTGGGCGGAATATGGCCTATACCTTGGAACAATTCCAGACTAGCCGGGCACAATAGATGAACATTCTCGTCAACTTTGTGTGTGCATCTGGGCAAGGTGCGAGCGAAACCGGCTGTAACGGGCATTTCGCCTGATGAAACACTAAATAGGCCCGAGATTGACGAGGAGCAGCTCATCCATGTCACAATCGGTCCAGTCGCTGGCGCCTGTCCGTTTCGATGCCGACGCGGAGGCCAAGCTTTCCGCCTTGCGGTGGACAAAGTTTATCGCGGCTGCGGCGCTGGCGCTTTGCGTGCTGGTGTTTGCGCTCGCCAAATCGTTCGAGCACATCTATCCGTGGCTCGGCTTCGTCGCGGCCTTTGCCGAGGCCGCGACCATCGGCGGGCTGGCCGACTGGTACGCGGTGGTGGCGCTGTTCAGGCGGCCGCTTGGATTGCCGATCCCGCACACCGCCATCATCCCCGAGAACCAGAGCCGCATCGCCGACAATCTCGGCCGCTTCATCGAGGTCAACTTTCTTGCCCCGGAACCAGTGCGTGAAAAGCTTGCCGAGGTCGATTTCTCGGCGCTCGTCGCCGACTGGCTGGCCGATGCCGAACGTGCGGCCGGCCTGTCGCGCTTCGTCGTGCGGCTGGTGCCGCAGACGCTTGCCGCCGTCGAGCAATCCGGCCTGCGTGGTTTCGTCACCAGCCGCATGCTGGAGCAGATCRAAAAGGTGCCGCTGGCGCCGCTGGCCGCCGAGCTGTTGTCGGCGCTCACCGACGACCGTCGTCACCAGAAACTGTTCGACGAATTCACCAAGGTGATCGGGCGGTTCCTCAACGACGAGCAGGCGCTGACGACGATGCGCGAGAAGATCCGCGAGGAGTTGCCATCGCTGTTCAACCTGTTCCGCGCCGACGCTTACCTGCTGAAGAAGATCGTCGCTTCGGCCGGTTCGCTGCTCGACGAGGTGCGGGCCGATCCCGACCATCCAATGCGCGCCGAATTCGACCGTTTCGCTCAAGCCTTCATCGAAAGGCTCAGGACATCGAAGCAATATGCCAAGCGCGCCGAGAAGCTGAAACGCGATTTCCTTGCCCGGCCGGAGGTCAGGGGATTGGCCGGCGACATGTGGGCAAGCCTTAGCCAATTCATCGAACAGGACGCCAAGGCGCCCGAGTCGATCATCCGTACGCATCTCGCCAACATGTTCGTCGAGATCGGCCGCCATCTTGCCGGCGATGCGCAGATCCGGGCCGACATGAACCAGGGGTTCGTGGTGGCGCTTGCTTCGTTCGTGGAGAGCCAGAAGAGCGGCGTGTCAAAATTCATCGCCGACCAGGTCAAGCGCTGGGACCTGGCGCAGCTGACACGGCTGATCGAGATGAACATCGGCAGGGACCTGCAATACATCCGCTTCAACGGCATGATCATTGGTGGGCTTGCCGGTGTCGTTCTCCATGTCGCCGAGCGACTGTTCCTCGTCGGCTGACGCATTCGGACCTAGACCGATTCCACTGCGTTCGAATGGACACGCGGCACTTCGGTGCTATTCTCCTGTCCGGGAGCCCAATCGGCGGCGACAGGGGAGAGACCATCATGGCCAAGCAACCGGAATCCGATTCCTTCATGGACATGTTCGGCAAGTTCGGCCGTGACCTGAAAGTGCCCAACGTCGATGTCGAGGCAATTCTTGCGCATCATCGCAAGAACCTCGAAGCGCTGGAAAAATCGGCCCGAGCCAGTGCCGCCGGCGCGACCTCGCTGTTGTCCAGGCAGCGCGAAATGCTGCAGGACACGCTGCGCGAGGTTACCGAGATGGCGCAAAGCTACAGGGCGCCGGGCAATCCGCAGGAACTGATGGCCAAACAGACGGAATTCGCGCGCAAATCCTTCGAGGCTGCGTTGAAGAATGCCGGCGAAGTGGCTGAACTGGTCAAGAAATCCGGCACCGAATCGGTCGACATCCTGCGCACGCGCATCAAGGAGGCGATGGAGGAAATCCGCGCCGGCTACGACAGGAAGTAGTGGTCTCCGGCCAAGGTGGCATTGTTGCCGCCGGCAGCCTGAAAGCCCAAGAAATCCCGATTTGCCCTGCCGTTGCAGTGGGCGGCATGGCATGATCGCGGCCGAAGTCGGCGGAACGGATTCGCGCAGGGCGAATTGACAGGGGCCGCCAGTTCGTGGTCCGGAGGCGTTGAAAGCTATCGGGAAACCAGGAATGACTGAAATACGGCCCAAGACGCCGCCGACCTACGAGCAATTGAGGACGATGGCCGGGCAGGAGCTTGGCGTGTCTGAGTGGACCACGGTCGACCAGAATCGTATCAACCAGTTCGCCGAATGTACCGGTGACCATCAATGGATTCATGTCGACCCTGAGCGGGCGCGACGGCAAAGCCCGTTCCGCACGACGATCGCGCACGGCTACCTGACGCTGTCGATCATCGGCGCACTGGCGCTCGGCATGGGCATCGTGCCCGAAAACACCCAGGCTGCCTTCAACTACGGCTTCGACAAGGTGCGTTTCCTGGCGCCGGTCAAGGTCGGCGCGCGCATCAGGCTGCGCACCACGCTGCTGTCCATGGAGGACAGAGGCCCTGGCCAGTATCTGATGAAGGCGGCCAATACGGTCGAGATCGAAGGCGAGGAAAAGCCGGCGCTCACCGCTGAAACGCTGGTCATGCTCTACGAGCGCCGCAAACGGGCAGGGGCGTAAGCGGCCCCCGACTAGGTCACGGCTTACTGAACATTGGGCTCCGCGCGGCCAACGGTGCGGGCCGAGAGCAGCGCAAGGAACAGCGCGACGAGCGCCAGTGCCGTTGCCGTCTGAAAGGTTACCTGCATTCCCCGGGCAGCGGCCACGGAACTCAGAATGTCTTGTTCCCCAGCCGATGCGACGGCGAAGACGGCGCCCATCAACGATGCGCCGGTGATGAGGCCGAGATTGCGCGACAGATTGAGCAGGCCGGAGACGACACCGCGCTCGCCGGCGCCGACACCGGTCATGATGGCTGCATTGTTGGACGTCTGGAACAGCGCGTAGCCGATGCAGGTGATGGTGATCGGCACGACATAGCTGGCAATGCCGAGTTTCGTCATGGCGAGCGACAGCAGGAACGTGCCGATGGCAAGGCAGGCCAAGCCGGCAACCATCATCCTGTGGGGCCCGAAGCGATCGGTCAGGCGTCCGGCCAGCAGCGCCGACAGGGCCGAGACGAGCGGACCGGTCGACAGCACGAGGCCGACCCTTGCGGCATCGAGTCCGAGCCCGCGCGACAGGTAGAACGGGGCAACCACCAGGGTCGCCATCATCACCGTTGCGACGACGATGCTCATCGCCAGGCTGGCGCTCAACTGGAGGTCACGAAAGCTGGCAAGCTTGATCAAGGGGTTCTTCACTTTCGCCTGCGCTGCGGCGAACAGAACGACGCCGATCCCGGCAGCTATCAGCAGGCCGAGGTTGAGTGCGCCGAAATTGCCCCTGCCAAGCGTCATGGCCAGCGCATAGGCGGCCAGCGTCAGGGCCAGCAGGGCAGTGCCCACGGCGTCGAACTTGCCCCGATCAGCCTGGGCTGGCTTGCCGCGCGCCGGCAAGGCACGATAGGCGAGGGCGAAGGTGAGCATGCCCAGCGGCACGTTGACGAGGAAAATCGCCCGCCAGCCGAAGCCCGCGATCAGAAGGCCGCCGAGCGAGGGCCCGAGTGTCGTGCCGATTGCGGACATGGCGCCGAGCAGGCCCATGGCGCTGCCTGTTTTGGCCTTGCTCACCGTTTCGGCGACAAAAGCCAGCGTCAGCGCCATCATCAGCGCCGCACCAAGTCCTTGCACGGCCCGCGCGGCGATCAGCAGCCAGAGCGTTGGCGCCAGGCCGCAGAGTATGGATGCCAGCGTGAACAGCGCGATGCCGCCAAGCAGCAACGGCCGGCGCCCGAACATGTCGGCCAGCCGTCCGGCGCTGACAATCAATGTGGTGATGGCGAGCAGATAGGCCAGAACAACCCACTGCACCGACTGGAACGAAGCGCCGAACGCTTGCATCAGCGACGGCAGGCCGACGCTGGCAATGCTGGTTCCCAGCGACGACAGTAGGGTGGCGAGCGAAAGGCTCGCCAGCGCCCGTCGGGAGGATTGGACCTGGGGCGGCGCCGATACGCGCTCATTTTGCTCTGCGATTGTCAAGGCGATCTCCTTTCCATCGGCTCCAGAACCGGAGCTGTCGGAGATCTAGTCTCTTGGATGATATGGCGGAAGGCGCAGCGTTTGCATGCTATTCGTGCACCAAACGCCATATCATGTGCTATGATCCGCCGATGGCATCGCCCGATCTCAATTTGCTCGTCGCTCTCGACGTTCTGCTGACCGAAGGCAGTGTGGCGCGCGCCGCCAATCGTCTTGGTCTCAGCCCCTCGGCGATGAGCCGGACGCTGGCGCGGCTGCGCGAGGCGACGGGCGATCCGCTTCTGGTTCGCGCCGGCCGCGGCCTGGTTCCGACACCGCGTGCGCAGGAGTTGCGGCAGCAGGCCGGTCGCGTCGTCCAGGATGCGGAAGCACTTCTGCGCCCTGCCACGCTCCTCGACCTTTCGGGCCTCGCCAGCACTTTCACACTGCGCACCAATGAAAGCTTCGTGGAAGAGTTCGCGCCGCGCCTTGTTGCTCGCATCGAAGCGGAGGCGCCATGCGTGCGACTGCGTTTCGCGCCGAAGTCCGACAAGGATGTCACGCCGCTGCGCGAGGCGGCGGTTGACCTGGAAATCGGCGTCGCCGGTGAAACCGGGCCTGAGATGCGCATTCAGGCCCTGTTTCGCGACCGCTTCATCGGCGCCGTGCGCGCTGGCCATCCCATGAGCCAGGGCGTCATGACGCCCGAGCGCTACGCGGCCGGCCGCCACATCAGTGTTTCGCGGCGTGGCCGCGAGAAAGGGCCGATCGATGAAGCCCTTGAGCGGCTCGGACTCCAGCGGACTGTCGTGTGCATGGTTTCCGGCTTTTCGGCCACGCTTGCCTTGGCGCGTGCATCGGACCTGATTGCCAGCGTGCCCGAGCGGCACACCGAAGGCGCACGCGCCGGCATGCACAGCTTTCCGCTGCCGGTCGCCACCGTGGAGGTCACCATCTCCATGCTCTGGCATCCGCGTCTCGATGCCGATCCGGCACAGCGCTGGTTGCGCGACTGCGTGCGGGAGGTCTGTGCGGCTCGCTGACCACCTCGCAACGTCAACGCGCCATCGCCGCCTCAACCACCTTGAAAATCCGCTCGTCCGCGCACTGGGCGACGTTGAAGCGCAGGAAGCGGCTGGCTGTCTGGGACAGGCTGAACGCATTGCCGGGCGCCAGCACGATGTTGTCGGCGAGAGCCCGGCGGGCGACTTCGGCCGCATCGACGCCATCCGGCAGGCTGCACCATAGGAACATGCCGGCCGGCTGGTCGATCCAGGGCGTGATGCCGATTGCCCTCAGGCGGGTGCTCGTCTCGCCCATGGCGCGCGAAAGCCGCGCCCGCAGCAGATCCATGTGCTTGCGGTAGCTGCCGTCCTTCAGCAGAGTCAGCACCAGTTCGGCCGCAAGCCGCCCGCCGCCGAAGGTGGTGGCGATCTTGAGATCGGTCAGGCGCTCGATCCAGTCGCGGGGTGCTGCGATGAAGCCGCAGCGAACAGACGCCGACAGCGTCTTGGAGAAACTGCCGATCTGGACGACCCGGCTCAGGCCATCGAATGCCGCCAGCCTGGGGGCGGACGCATGTTCGAAATCGGCAAAGATGTCGTCCTCGACGATGGTCAGGTCGGATTGATCGGCGAGCTTGAGCAGCCGGTGGGCCGTGACTGGCGACAGGATCGCGCCGGTCGGGTTGTGGATGGCCGAATTGGTGATGTAGAGGCGAGGCCGGTGCTCGGCCAACGCCTGCGCGAACAGGTCGATGTCCGGCCCTGACTGCGTGTAAGGAACGCTGACGACCTTGGCGCGATGGGCGCGCAGCAAAGCATGAAAATTGAAGTAGCAGGGATCGTCGACCAGTACCGTGTCACCGGGCTCGATCAGAAACCGGCACAGGAGATCGATGGCCTGCGTGCCCGATTCCGTCAGCATGATCTGTTCGGGAGAGGCTTCGATGCCATGCTCGGCCATGCGCCGCGCCAGCAGGTTCCGCAGCGGCGGCAGGCCGAGCGGCGTGCCGTAGTCGGCGAGCGCGACATCATCGGCGCGCGCCACGGTTCGCAGCGCGCGGCGCAACCCTGCCTGGGGCATCCACGCGGCCGGCAGCCAGCCGCAGCCGGGTTTCAGACTGTCATCGCCTGCCTCCAGCGACTGGCGCGAGATCCAGAGCGGATCGACCGCGCGGTCGAGGCGGGGCCCGATCTCGGCCAGAGACAGCGGCGCCAACGAGCCGGCGGCATAGAAGCCTGAGCCCGGCCGGGAACGGATCGTGCCTTCTGCGGCGAGCCGCTCATAGGCTTCGACCACGGTGGATTTGGAAACCTGCATGGATTTGGCGAAGGCGCGGATCGACGGCAATCGCGCTCCCGGAGTCAGGCTGCGCGCGGCAATCCGCTGGCGGACAGTTGCCATCACGCTCTCGACCAAAGTGACCGTGTCCTCAGTCTCAAGCGCTGCTATCGTCATCTGTACTGCCTTTTTGACCATTACAGTTTTGCAAAATTGTACCCCATTGTCTCTGGCGACGCCATAGGCGCAGGCCCGATAGAGGGCGAAACAAACGGAGCCTGTGATGGACAAGATGGCGAGCGGCTGGCTGAACGGATTCGTCGGCGTGCTGATTTTCAGCGGTTCGCTTCCGGCAACGCGCGTCGCCGTGATGGATTTCGATCCAACCTTCGTGACATCGGCCCGCGCGGCGATTGCCGGACTGCTTGGTCTCGCCCTGCTGTTGGTGTTCCGCCAAAAGCGCCCGGAGCGAGGGGATCTGCTGTCGCTGGTCATCGTCGCGCTCGGCGTGGTGGTGGGTTTCCCGCTGCTGACGGCACTGGCGCTCAAACACGTCACCTCGGCCCACTCCATCATCTTCGTCGGCCTGCTGCCGCTGGCGACGGCGATTTTCGGCGTGCTGCGCGGCGGTGAACGTCCTCGCCCGGCGTTCTGGCTGTTCTCGTGCGTGGGCAGCGCGCTTGTCGCGGGCTTTGCCCTGATGCAGGGTGTGACAGCCTCGCCGGTCTGCGATGGTCTGATGCTGGCCGCCATCGTCGTCTGCGGCCTGGGTTATGCCGAGGGTGCAGCGCTGTCGCGCAAGCTCGGCGGCTGGCAAGTGATCTGCTGGGCGCTGGTGCTGTCGCTGCCGATCATGCTGGTGCTGACTTTCGCGACGCTGCCGCGATCCTTTGCCAGCGTCGGCTCCAACGCCTGGATCGGGCTCGCCTATGTCTCGCTGTTCAGCATGCTGATCGGCTTCGTGTTCTGGTACCGCGGCCTTGCGCAAGGTGGCATCGCTGCGGTGGGGCAGTTACAGCTTTTGCAGCCGTTCTTTGGCCTGGCACTGGCGGCGACGCTGCTGCATGAGCAGGTCAGTCCGCTAATGGTCATCGTCACGCTCGGCGTGGTGCTGTGCGTGTTCGGCGCGAAGAAATTTGCCAGATAGTTCCGGGGTTGCGGCTCCCACCCCTAGAACTTCGTCACCACCCCGATGCCGATACCCTCGAAGCCGCCCATCGCCATCAAGGCCGCGGGCGCCTCGTCGAGGCTGATCTTCTTGCCGACCAGAAGTTCGGGCTTGAGCTTGCCGTTGCGGATCATCTCCATCATCGCCTGGTAGCGATAGGCCTGCATGCCGTGGCTGCCGAGAATCTCGAGCTCGAAGGCAATCACCTTGTCCATCGGCACCTGCGGGCGGGCGTGCTCGCCCAGCATCAGGCCGACCTGCACATGGCGGCCGCGCCGGCGCAAGTTGGCGATCGAGTTGAACGAGGTGGTGGGGTGGCCGAGCGCGTCCATCGACATGTGCGCGCCGCCGTTGGTGATCTGCTTCACGGCCTTGACGACATTCGGCGTTTTCGACGCGTTGATGGTGGCGACGGCGCCGATCTTCGTGGCGAAATCGAGTTTCTCGTCGGTGAGGTCGATGGCGATGACATTGGCGCCCATCGCGCTGGCGATCATGATCGCCGACAGGCCGACGCCGCCGCAGCCATGCACCGCCACCCATTCGCCCGGCGTCACCCGGCCCTGATCGACGATGGCGCGAAACGAGGTGACGAAGCGGCAGCCGAGGCTGGCGGCGGTGGCGAATTCCATTTCGTCGGGCAAGCGCACGAGATTGGTGTCGGCGTGTTCGATGGCGACATATTCGGCGAACGAGCCCCAGCCGGTGAAGCCGGGCTGCGTCTGATGTTCGCAGACTTGGTGATTGCCCGAGGTGCATTCGAAGCAGTGGCCGCAGCCGACGGCGAACGGCACGGTGACGCGCTCGCCGGCCTTCCAGCGGGTGACATGCTTGCCGGCGGCAACCACGACACCGGCCAGCTCATGGCCCGGTACATGCGGCAGACGGATGCCGTCGTCATGACCCATCCAGCCATGCCAGTCGCTGCGGCACAGCCCGGTCGCCTCGACCTTGATGACGACGCCATCGGCAGCCGGTTTCGGATCGGGAACGGTCTGGATCGTCGGCGCTTCGCCGAATTTCTCGAAGACGACGGCTTTCATTGGTAACTCCCAACCTTCAAATGGCCTGTGGGAAACGATAGCCGATTCCCTGTGCGGTCAAGCGGAAATCGAATCCGCCAAACGGACTGACCAGTTGGCGCTGGCGCTACGCGTCGGCGGCCTTACTCGGCATCGATCTGGTTCTGGGGCGCCGCCTTCTGGAAGGCCGGCAGCGCCATGCAGGCGGCGTTGATGCGCGCGATCGTCGGGTAGGGTGTCATGTCAACGCCGAAGCGCGCATTGCTGGTGACCTGCGCCGCCAGGCAGATGTCGGCCAGGCCCGGCATGTTGCCATGGCAGAATGCTCCGGTCTCGGCCGAGGCAACCAGCATCTTTTCCAGCGGCTGAAAGCCTTCGTTCACCCAATGGCGGAACCAGTTGGCGATGTCCTGGTCGCCGGCGCCGAACAAGGTGCGCAGCGAAGTCAGCACGCGCAGATTGTTCACCGGATGGATATCGCAGGCGATCATCTGCGCCAGCATCCGGACCCGCGCCCGGCCAGCCGCGTCCTTCGGCAGCAGCGGTGGTTCGGGACGGGTCTCGTCGAGGAATTCGATGATCGCCAGCGATTGCGTCAACAGCGTTCCGTCGTCGAGGATCAGCGCCGGCACCAGCCCTTGCGGATTGACCGCGAGATAGGCTGGTTCCAGATGCTCGCCATGGCGCAGGTGATGCGGGACATAATCATAGCTCAGCCCCTTCATCTCCAGCGCAATCCGCACCCGATAGGAGGTGGAGGAGCGATAGTAGTTGTGCAGGACGATGTCGCTCATGCGCTTACTTCGGCTGGCCGACGGTGATTTCGATCGTGCCGATGCCGTCGATGCCGCCAGTCATCGTGTCGCCTGGGCCTACCGCGCCGACGCCGGCCGGCGTGCCGGTGAAGATCAGGTCGCCGGGTTCCAGTTCCACCGCCTCGCTGCAGATCGATACGATATCGGCGATCGGCCAGATCAGTTCGGCGAGGTCGGCATCCTGCCTGATCTTGCCGTTGACGGTGAGCCAGATGCGGCCCTTTTGCGGGTGGCCGGATTTCGCTGCGGGGACCAGCGGGCCGCAAGGCGCGGAGCGGTCGAACGCCTTCGACCAGTCCCAGGGCCGCGCCGTCTTCTTGGCTTCATCCTGCAGATCGCGGCGGGTGAGGTCGATGCCGACGCCATAACCCCAGACATGATCTAGAGCCCGCTCGCGCGTGATGCGGAAGCCTGGCTTGCCGATCGCAGCGACCAGTTCGATCTCGTGGTGCAGATTGCCGGTCAGGGGTGGGTAGGGGATGGTGGTGCCGGAATCGACCACCGCATCGGCCGGCTTGGTAAAGAAGAAGGGCGGATCGCGCTCGTCATTGCCGAATTCGCGGGCATGCGCCGCGTAGTTGCGGCCGACGCAGAAGATGCGGCGCACCGCAAAGCGCTCGGGCGAGCCGGCAACGGCCACCGATGATGTTGCGGGCGAGAGAAGGACGAAGGCGGTCATGTGGGTCTCTGCTTGGTTGCCGGAACATTCGGCCGATTTGTGCGGCCGGGCAAGGCGAATGGATCGAGAAAGCGCCGACGGCGCTTTCCGACGGAGATGGCGATGTACTATTTGGCAATAATCTGGCCATGGTCGCGAGGGTATTCTAAAGCGCGTCGCGTTTGAACGGATTTGAGGCGCCGCGCTTTGGTCTTTGTCTCATGCATGTCGTTCACCCAAAACCGGGGCCACTTTTGGGCGACATGCATCAATCGCCCCTAACTGAAATGAACCCCATGACCGCAATCCACGATCGCGCCCGGTTCCTCATCATCGATGACCATCCGCTGTTTCGCGAGGCGCTGCACAGCGCGGTGCAGATGGCCTATCCGGAGGTCGACACGGTGGAGGCGCGTTCGATCACCGAGGCGCTCGACCTTCTGGCCGGCGCCAAGCCATTCGATCTGGCACTGCTCGACCTCAGCATGCCCGACGTGCACGGCTTCGAAGGGCTGCTGCAGCTCAGGACCCGCTATCCGCGCCTGCCGGTGGTCATCGTCTCGGGCTATGAGGAGCCAAAAATCATTTCCGAGGCGCTGTCCTACGGTGCCGCCGGCTTCATTCCGAAATCGGCGCGCAAGAGCGACCTGGCCGCCGCCATACGCTCAGTGATGGAAGGCGCGATCTATGTGCCGGAAAACTATGAGGGCCGCACGCCCGACGCCGACAGCATCGACCGCGCCGATATGGTGCAGCGCCTGTCGACGCTGACGCCGCAACAGCTGCGCGTGCTGCAGATGCTGCGCCAGGGCCTGCTCAACAAGCAGATCGCCTACGAGCTGCAGGTCGGCGAAACCACGGTCAAGGCGCATGTGTCGGAAATCCTGCGCAAGCTTAATGTGTACAGCCGCACGCAAGCGGTGATCGAGGTGTCGAAACTGGACAATGCGGAGCTGTTTCGAGACCAAGCGGGGTTTTGAGGCGAAGCGGAACGGGGTGGGGTGGCGGTGCCGGTTGGCAAAAGTGCTTCTCGTCATTTTTGAAATTTAATAATACGACCGATTGACGTACTTTCTCGCGAGATGACGCGTTTTCTGGTTAGCCCATCTAGACGACACAATATCCGACAAATAGGGCTGGAGTTCGCGAAGGTCTTCGTCTGCTAGTGAGGGCAGCCATGCTGCGGCTTTCTCGGATGCTAACCGTGACTTTGATAAGAATGCTGCCGCAACGATCTTCCACATAGGAAAATTCTGTTGCGTGCGTCCATCAATCCATTCTTTGACGGTATCAGCGGCGGTCAAGAACGAATCATCCAGCAACGAAAAAAGTCGGAAGAAATCTCTAACTTCTTTGAGATCATAATCGCCCCTTAGACCCTCTAGCGTCCATGAATTATTTTCATATCGCAATCGCGGTTGATCTACCATTGTTAAGTCACCTCGTTATGCAATGGCGGCCGGGCGAACATCGCAAAAAGCGCACTGTCACCGTAATTCTCACCTTGAATTTATCTATCTCTCTTTACGGTAATTTATAACATGACTAAATTTGTCAATTCGATAAAAACAAAAGCGGTCAATGTTATTATCAAAAGAAAGATTGTTTGTTTACGTAGCATATTATCATCAGCAATACGAAAAATATTAAAGCTTCTGAAGAATATTTTTCATAAAATATCGCATGTTTCGGGGCGCTAAAGCGATATAGACGAAACAATTTCTGACGCTTCATCCAACTCCTTATTCAATACGGTCGTTTTCCACGTCCAGGGCGACGTATGTCACGAATGCAAAATCGTTTCCGTTTGATAGGTACCACGCGGATAACGTCTTATCTTTAGTCTCTGAGGAGACGCCGACGCACATCGTGCTGTCAAATTTTCGTGCCCAAATACGCTTGGCGTCTATGAGGTTGTTTTGACAAAATTCAATCATGAACGATCTAAGGACGTCGAAACCTGCGTTTGGCTTTTCCCCGCCACGATATTTTGCGATAGAGAATTGAAGGGCGCCGACACCTGATGCTCTAGCCAAGGTGGGTGGTGACCTGCGGGAAGGTCGTCGGTTATGTCTTCCCATGCGGCAGGCAGGTCGAAGGTGATGTCATAGAACTGTACTATCATTGTCGATTCTTTGGGCCGGGTGATTTGTCAGGGCGAGCGGCGAACATGATGAAAGTGCACTGTCGCCGTAATTTCTACCACTCAAAATCAAACTTTAGTGAAACGCAACCCTGTCAATCCTTTGGATTCAAATAGCTTCTTGAATTTATCAGAAACAATTATGTGAAACCTCGTGCCGAAATTATCTTTCAGTCGAAAGACGTTGAGATCCGTGTAAAACACGTCACTCACTTTCAAAATCATAAATCTGGTATATATCTCCGTCGTCAGACGTTTCATAAGACGATCTCGAAAAGTCAAAGCCATCAACTTCTTCCATTTGAACATATATCGCTAGATCGTGCTTATCGGTCCTTGCCGTGTAGAAGGTGTGCCGACCTCGCTAAATAATCGAACCAAACAGATCGAATATTTCACGCTTTGCGAAAAGAACTCCAAGATGGGAAGTTGGTAGAAAGTCTCCAATTGGGAGCGACCGCTCGTAATCAAAGCGAAAGTGCAATCTCCTTTGGTCGATCGTCCTGGTACCTTCCATCGCTAAGAAATCTTGTGATCCATAGTCGCTGCCGTCATCAACAAGGATGCTATAACGACGAGAATCCGGTTCAGCTCGCCAATACATTCCTTGATGGTGGCTAAGCCAGCAGATGCGCCAGCAGCGCCCTCAATTGTGCCGGCTTCAGCGGCTTGCGCATCAGTTCGATGCCGCCGGCGCGCGCCGCCTTGGCGACGGCTTCGGAACTGTCGGCGGTGACGATCAGCGCCGGCACGGCGCGGCCGAGATAGTCGCGGACCTCGGCGATGGTGGCCGTACCGAGATCGCCGCCGTCGAGATGCTGGTCGGCAATGACGATGTCGGGCACCCAGTCGGTATCGCCCAGCATGTCGAGGGCGTCGTCGGTCGAGGTCGCGGCCCGCACCAGGCATTGCCAGCGTTCGAGCAGGAAGGTCATGGCCTGCAGCACCTCGACATCGTTCTCGATCAGCAGCACCTTGGTGCCGAACAGGCCGTAGCCGCGCGGCCGTTCCATGTCGGCGCTGTTGGCGATGGTGTCGGCCGGGGCGCCGATGCCGACCGGAACGTCGATGTGGAAGATCGTGCCGCGCCCGACCTTGGATGAAAATGTCACGGGATGGCCGAGCGCGCTGGCCATGCGGCGCACGATGGCAAGCCCGAGCCCGAGACCGCCGCCGTCCAACTCGGCATTGGCCGACGAGGTGCCGCGATGGAATTCCTCGAACACCGCCTCGCGCTGGTCTTCGGGAATGCCGCAGCCGGTATCGGCGACGTCGATGCGGATGGTGTCGCCACGATGTCTGGTGCCGACCAGCACACCGCCCGAGCGTGTGTAGCCCAGCGCATTGGAGAGAATGTTCTGCAGAATGCGGCGCAGCAGCGTTCGGTCGGAGCGGACCACGGCGTTGACCGGCCGGAATTTCAGCGACAGTCCCTTCAGTTCCGCCACCGGCAGGAAATCCGAGCGCAGCGAGGAGAACAGGGCCTCCAGGCTGACGTCGCCGGTGTCGGGTTGCACCACGCCGGCGTCGAGCTTGGAGATGTCGAGCAGGGTGCGCAGCAGGTCCTCCATCGTCTCCAGCGAGCGCTCGACCTGCCGCACCAGCTTCCTGCCCTCGTCGCTGGTCTGTACTTCGGCCAGCGCCGAAACCGAGAGGTGGGCCGCGTTCAGCGGCTGCAGCACGTCGTGGCTGGCGGCGGCGAGGAAGCGGGTCTTGGACAGGTTCGCCAGTTCGGCGTTTTCTTTGGCGGCGCTGAGGTCGATGTTCGACTGCTCCAGCCGGCGCAAGGTCGAATGCAACTCCTCGGTGCGCGTGCGCACGCGATTTTCCAGCGAAATCGCGGTCTGGAACAGCGAGAATGCATTGCCCTGCTGGTCCATCGACCGCTCGACACGGCTGACCAGTGCGGCGTTGATCTTCTTCAGCTTTTCGAGATCGTTGATGTCCCTGAGCGGCATCTTATTCCGCCGCCTGTCGTTCGCCAAAGGCGATGCCGGTGAAAGTCTGGTTCAAATGCATCGACCGGTATTGTTCGCCATAAGTGCCGAAGCCGATGACATTGTTGACCCGGTAGAGCTCCGAGATATCGCGAAACACCTGACGGTTGCGTGCGTCCAGGCGGCGCAGCACGCAGTCGAAGCCGAGGATCATGTCGATGCCGCCAAGCCGCTCCTCGACATCCCTGAGCGCCGCGCGCGTCGATTCGACCATGTCCTTGGGTTGGGCGATCGACAGCACGACACCGTCGTCTATGGCGCAGAAGAACGACAGCGAGCCATCGGGATGCATCTTCTGGATCGACCGGCAATAATACTCGCCGCCCACTTTCACCACCACCGGATGCGAGGCAAAACTCAGCGGCGTCAGCGTCTGCGCGACGATGCCGACGGACGCGGCGTATTCCTCCGCCGCATTGGTGGCGTTGAACTCGCGCACGATGCGGTGATCGGGATCGGCCGCCGTAACCACCAGCTTCTCGTCGGTGGGAACGAAATTGTCGGTCTTGAAGACGTGGAAAGGGATTTCGGTGGCGATCAGCACGATGATGGCGCTGTCGGAGGTGACGTTGCCGTTCGAGATCAGGCGCGTCGTCTCGAACTTCAGGTCGTCGCCGGCCGAGCCGCCGAGCAGCGGTATGTCGTCGAGGCCCCAATGGATGGCCGAACTCACGGCTTCCTCGGCATAGCAGAGCCCGTCGATGAAGCAGAGCGCGAACGTGCCTTTGGTGCGGTCGCAACCCAGGCGCGCGCGCAGCGACCGCCGCAAGGCTTCGACCTCGCTGGTGATCCTGTCCATGCCCGACGAGGACAGATCGTCGACCATCACGCTGACGGCGGTGAACGCTGCGGACGGAAGCAGCATGGCGAGCACGTGGCCATCCTCGAGGCCTTGCGGCGTGATCTCGCCGGCGGTCGAGCAGCCCGCGTGATGAAGCGCTGGCGCGTGGCTCATGAGCGCCCGGGAAAGGGTGTCGGCCTCGACCAGGCTCTGGGAAAAAAACAGCAAGGCAAAGCCGGCGTCGATTGCCGCAGCCTCCAACGCGATCGCCTTGGCGAATGCGTCCATGTCGGGCTCATCCGTGGTGAGCGCCGACAGGCCGCATGCATAGCGCGTCCGTGAACTGGCCAGCGGTGTTCTCCGCATTTCCTCCGACGCTGTTTTATGCGCGTCGGGCGCGCGGGCGTCTGATAACATTGTTGCCCTCAAACCCTGTTTTGGCAATGGGCGACCGGGGCCGCGCGTTTGGGCCCAGCCCATGACCGAAAGTACAATGTAACGAGTTTGCGACGTGCTGTTTTTTGTCCATTGTGCAGTGTACGAATAACGCATGGCCAAAGCGCCAACACCGCGTCGGCCAGCGTGATGACCAAGGTTGATACCCAGGGAGGAAGCATGTCGGACGTTTCGTTGATGGTGAACGGAAAACGGGTCAGCGGCGCTGCCGAAGACCGAACGCTTCTGGTTCACTTCCTGCGCGAAAATCTCGGCCTTACCGGAACGCATGTCGGTTGCGACACCTCGCAATGCGGCGCCTGCGTCGTCCATGTCGACGGCAAGGCGGTCAAATCCTGCTCGATGCTCGCGGTACAGGCCTCCGGCTCGACCGTGGTGACGATCGAGGGCCTTGCCAATGGTGCCGATCTGCATCCGGTGCAGGCCGCCTTCAAGGAACATCACGGGCTGCAGTGCGGCTTCTGCACGCCGGGCATGATCATGACGGCGACCGACATGATCAACCGCCACCCCGAAGGCCTCGACGAAGCGACGGTGCGCACAGAGCTCGAGGGCAACATCTGCCGCTGCACCGGCTACCACAACATCGTGAAGGCGATCCTTGCCGCATCGAAGACGATGTCCAAGGGGTCGAAGGGCAAGGCCAGGCAAGCGGCGTGAGAAGGAAGTGAGTTGCGAATAGGGAGTAGCGAATAGTCAGCAGTCTGACGAAACGCCAACTCACCACAATTCGCCATTCACTATTCGCTATTTCAGCATTTCGGGAGGAATTTCTGATGGGCATTGAAGGTGTTGGCGCTCGGGTCGCGCGCAAGGAAGACAAACGATTCATCACCGGCGCCGGCCGCTATGTCGACGACATGGTGGTTCCCGGCATGAAGCACGCAGCCTTCGTGCGCAGCCCGCACGCGCATGCGCAGATCAAGAAGATCGACGTCAAAAAGGCTCAAGCCATGCCCGGCGTCATCGGCGTGCTGACCGGCAAGGAGCTCAAGGCCGACGGCATCGGCAACCTCATCTGCGGCTGGATGATCCACTCCAAGGATGGTTCCCCGATGAAGATGGGGGCGTGGTCGCCACTTGCTTTCGACCGGGTCCGCTACGTCGGCGATGCCGTCGTCATCGTCGTGGCCGAGACCAAGGGGCAGGCGCGTGATGCCGCCGAGGCGGTCGAGATCACCTACAAGGAACTGAAGGCCGTCGTCGATGCCTCGAAGGCGATGGACAAGGGTGCGCCGCAGATCCACCCCGAGGCCGACAACAACCTGATCTTCGACTGGGACATCGGCAATGCCGACGAGACAGCTGCGGCGTTCAGGAAGGCGGCCCATGTCGTCAAGATGGATATCATCAACAATCGCCTCGTGCCCAACGCCATGGAGCCGCGCGCGGCGCTTGGCCACTACGACAAGGCCGAGGATCACTACACCTGCTGGACGACCTCACAAAACCCGCATGTGGCGCGGCTGGTGATGAGTGCCTTCTACAACGTCGCGCCGGAAAACAAGCTGCGCGTCATAGCGCCCGATGTCGGCGGCGGCTTCGGCTCGAAGATCTACATCTATCCCGAAGAGATCGTCTGCCTGTGGGCGTCGAAGAAGACCGGCGTGCCGGTCAAATGGGTGGCCGACCGCACCGAGAGTTTTCTGACCGACGCACATGGCCGCGACCATCACACCCATGCTGAAATGGCCTTCGACAACGATCACAAGATCCTCGGCCTGAAGGTCGAGACAAAGGCCAATCTCGGCGCCTACATGTCGCTATTCTCGTCGGCGACGCCGACATACCTCTATGCGACGCTGCTGTCGGGCCAGTACAACATCCCCGCCATCCACGCCAATGTGAAGGCGATCTACACCAACACCGCACCCGTCGATGCCTATCGCGGGGCAGGGAGGCCGGAAGCAACTTTCGTCATGGAACGCATGATGGAGACCGCCGCGCGCCAGTTCGGCGTCTCACCCGCGGAGTTGCGCCGCAAGAACTTCATCACCTCGTTCCCGCACCAGACGCCGGTCATCATGTGCTACGACGCCGGCGACTATGCCGCTTCGCTCGACGCGGCAATGAAGGCGTCGGACTATGCCGGCTTTGCCAAGCGCAAGGCTGCCGCAGCCAAGAAGGGGCTGCTGCGCGGCATCGGCATGAGCTGCTACATCGAGGCCTGCGGCATCGCGCCCTCGGCGGCCGTAGGTTCACTGGGCGCCGGTGTCGGCCTGTGGGAATCAGCGGAAGTGCGGGTCAATGCCGTCGGCACGATCGAGGTGCTGACCGGCTCGCACAGCCACGGCCAGGGCCACGAGACGACCTTCGCCCAACTGGTCAACGAACGCTTCGGTGTGCCGCTCGATTCGGTCTCGATCGTCCATGGCGACACCGACAAGGTGCAGATGGGCATGGGCACCTATGGCTCGCGCTCGGGTGCTGTCGGCATGTCGGCCATCGTCAAGGCGCTCGACAAGGTCGAGGCCAAGGCCAAGAAGATCGCCGCTCATCTGCTCGAAGCGGACGAGGGCGACATCATCATCGAGAACGGCGCGCTGAAGGTCGCCGGCACCGACAAGAACGTGCCATGGTTCCAGATGGCGCTCGCCGCCTACACCGCCCACAATCTGCCGGGCGGCATGGAGCCCGGGCTGAAGGAAACGGCGTTTTATGATCCGTCGAACTTCACCTTCCCGGCCGGCTGCTACATCTGCGAGGTCGAGGTCGATCCGGAAACCGGCATGACCGAGATCATCCAGTTCGTCGCCGCCGATGATTTCGGCAACATCATCAACCCGATGATCGTCGAGGGCCAAGTGCATGGCGGACTGGCGCAAGGCATCGGCCAGGCGCTGCTCGAAGGCGCCCACTATGACAATGGCGGCCAGCTGCTAACCGCGAGCTTCATGGATTACACCATGCCGCGCGCCGGCGACCTGCCGTCGTTCAAGGTCTCGACGTCGAACACGCCATGCCCGGGCAATCCGCTCGGCATCAAGGGCTGCGGCGAAGCCGGCGCCATCGGCTCGCCGCCGGCGGTGATCAACGCCATCACCGACGCCATCGGCAGCAACGATCTTGCCATGCCGGCATCGCCGTCCACCGTGTGGGCAGCGATCCGCGCGACGACGAAACACTGAGGAGGAACGAGCATGTATTCGGTCAACTATCACCGCGCCGCCTCGGTCGCCGACGCCGCCAAACTGGTCAAGGCGGGCGATGCGAAGCTGCTTTCGGGCGGCATGACGCTGATCCCGGCGATGAAGACACGGCTTGCCGCGCCCTCCGATCTTGTCGACCTGTCGAAGATCAAGGAGTTGCAGGGGGTCAAGGTGTCGGGCAAGACGGTGACCATCGGCGCCGCGACCACGCATTACGACGTTGCCAATGACGAGAAGCTGAAGAAGGTCTGCCCGGCGCTTGCCCATCTGGCGTCGCTGATCGGCGATCCGGCGGTGCGCCACCGGGGGACGATCGGCGGCTCGATCGCCAACAACGATCCGGCGGCCGACTATCCGGCGGCGCTGCTGGCACTGGGCGCCACTATCGTCACCAACAAGCGCGAGATCGCCGCAGACAAGTTCTTCAAGGGTCTGTTCGAGACGTCGTTGAAGGACGGCGAGATCGTCACTGCGGTCAGCTTCACCGCGCCGGCCAAGGCGGCCTACGAAAAGTTCCGCAACCCGGCATCGCGCTACGCGATCGTCGGGGTGTTCGTGGCCAAAGGCAAGGATGGCGTCAGCGTCGCCGTCACTGGCGCCGGTGATGACGGCGTCTTCCGTTCGAAGGAGATTGAGGCAGCCCTGGCCAAGAATTTCGCGGCCTCGGCGCTCGAAGGCGTGAAGGTACCAGCGAAGAATTTGATGACCGACATCCACGCTTCGGCCGACTACCGCGCCAATCTGATCGCGGTGATGGCCAAGCGCGCTGTGGCTGCCGCCACCGCCTGACACCATCAGCCGCGCACAAGGAAAGGGGCCCCTGCGGCCCCTTTTCGCGTGCGGTCGGTTCCGATGGAATCGCCGACGCGCGCCAACCGTTTGCTTGAAGCAATTCCCGTCCAGACTTCGCCAGGAACTGCGTCAGCGACAATCTCGCACTTGCACAAAGCGATATTGCACTGCACTATGCCGGTGACCAAACGCGAGCCGGGTTGTTAGTGTCGATCACGGCCTGCGACCCTTTCAGCATCTTTCAATGCGAAGGGAGCCGGCATGACCGACATCTCCGCGACGCATGTCGTTGCGTCCCGACCCGTCGCCGACAGAGCGGCCAGAACAAGACTGGCCTATCTCGATGGCTGGCGCGGCCTGTCGATTGCCCTGGTGCTGATCGGCCATTTCTTTCCTGTTCCCGGGATCAATCTGGGTGTGCTGGGCGTCGAATTCTTCTTCGTGCTCAGCGGCCGGCTGATGAGCGAGATCCTGTTCATCGAGCGCTACCCGCTGAAGAAGTTCTTCAAGCGCCGTTTCTCCCGCATCTATCCGGCACTTCTGGTCTTCGTTGTCGTGTCCATGATTGCGCTCTCCGGCACATTCATCGCCTTCAAATGGAAGGCGGCGCTGACCGCGCTGACATTCACCTACAATTATGCCGGCATTCTCGTCACGCGGGCGGGCGCACTCGACCATATCTGGTCGCTCTGCATCGAGGAGCACGCCTATATCATCCTGGCGCTGATCAGCGTCGTCGTCTTGAGCCGCTCTCGCGTCGTCGTGCTGCTCCTGGCGCTGGCCTTGCTTGCCATGGCCAATGGAGCGGTTTCGTACTGGGTGTTCGGGATGGACTACGAAACCACCTACTGGCGCACCGATGTGCATATCGCCTCGATCCTGCTGTCGGCCTCGATCTGCCTGCTCAAGGCCGATGGCAGGCTGCCGGCGATCTTCCGAGGCAGGCATGTGGCGCTGGCGGCATCGGTCTTCGCCGTTCTTCTGTTCCTCGATCCAGTGCCGACGCCGATCCACTATCTCTTCGCGGTGCCGCTGCTGGCGCTGGCCGTCAACGCACTCGATTTCAGCCCGCGCTATCTGACCGGATTGCTGTCCTCCTGGCCGATGGCGACGCTGGGGCTGTGGTCGTACTCGCTCTATCTGTGGCAGCAACCGTTCTACAAATTTGTCTACGAGCAAGGCAGCGCTCCGATCCCGATGCTGGCCGGGGTCTTTGTCTGCGCGCTTTGCAGCTACTACATCGTCGAGCGACCGGCACGCGAATGGCTCAACCGCAACTGGTAATGCCGCAGCGCTGTCGGCCCTAAGCCGACCGGCGCTTCTTGTCCGTCAGATACCGCTTGAGGCCGGCTTCGCCGCGCGGCGTCGTCCAGCGATGGTTCCAGGCGAAGGCCTGCCGCAGCAGCGGTGCGAGGAATTTGAGGATCGGCCGAAGTACCGTGACCTGCCAGGTCAATTGCACATGGGTGCCGGTGCCGGACGGCGACAATTCCGCCCGCCACAGCCCGTCGAAATCGCCAAGGGTTTTCACCACCACCAGCCTGCCAGGTTCGAGTTCGGCGGCCTCGATGATGAAGTTCAGCTCGTAGGGCAGGGCGCCGCGAGCCCGTGCCCTTGCGCGCGAACCGATGGTCGCCTTGCCCTTCCTGTCGAGTGGCACCACTTCCTTGTAGACATCGCCCCACCAGATCGGCAGCAGTTCGGCATCCGAGAGCACCTCCCACACTTCCTGCGGCGTGCCTTCGGGGATGTGCCAGTTTTCGTCGAATCGAAAGACGTTGCTCGGCATCGCGTTTCCTCCGGTTGGCGGAAACATTCATATTAGCTGCGGCTTCTTTGTGTGGCCAGCGCCAGAGGGATCAGGCGGAGATTCGCCTGATGTATCAGGCGGCGATCTGCCTGATGTATCAGGATAGATTCGCCTGATGTATCAGTCGGAAATCCGTCTGATGTAGTAGCGCACCGCCTTCTTGCCGCCGTGGATGACGGCGTCGCCGGCTTCGGCGAAGCCAAGCGCGGCGTGGAAGGCATCCGAGGCGGGGTTCGGCGGGTCAGTGTTGACCTCGCAGGTGACCAGCGCGTGGCCGGCGCGCTCAACGTGGCCGAACAGATCCTGATAGAGCCGGCGCGCATGGCCGCGGCCACGCGCTTGTGCTGCCACGACGACACGGTCGACATAGACAAAGCGGGGGTAGCGTTCGCGGAACCAGACGAAGTTCGGGCTGTCGTAACGGGCGTCCTGGTCGAAGGTCATGATGAACGCTTCGAGATTGCCGATGCGCCGCGTGTAAAACGCCTCGCCGAGCAGGAAAGATAGCCGTTCGGGCTCCAGCCATGACAGTTCGGCTGCGTGCTCGTTGTTGAGCGCGAGGATCGCCGCTTCGTCTTCGGCCGATACAAGGCTGATCGGGGCAGGGGTCGCGCTCATGCCTTCACAGCCGCAATGGTGGCCGCCACGAGGTCCGTGTCGGTCAAGGTGTTGCGGTACTCGCGGTCGAGGTCGGAGCCGCCCATGCCGACATGCGAGTTGCGGTAATCCATGGCGCTCGGCACGTCCTTGAGAGCGGCGAAATGCATTTCTGACAACCCGGTCCTTCTGCGCACTTCGGCGATGTTGCCGAGGTCAAGCCCGCCACAGCCGAGGATGACGATGCGGGCGCCGGCCTGTCGAACCAGATCCGCCAAMAGCGACATGCCCTCGACCGCTGTGTCGCGCTGGCCGCTGGTCAGCACGCGGCCGACCTTGCTGCGGATCAGTGCTTCGAGCGCCTCGGTGGGGTCGCGGGTCATGTCGAAGGCGCGGTGGCAGGTGACGTTCAAGGAGCCGGCGGCTTGCGTCAATTCACTCATGCGCGCCTCGTCGATGGTGCCATCGGCGTTCAGGCAGCCAAACACCACGCCGGGCACGCCGAGGTCGCGCAGCGCTGCGACATCGGCGAGCATCGAGGCGTACTCAGTTTCGCTGTAGAGAAAATCGCCGCCGCGCGGCCGCACCATGACGTGGAAAGGCACGGTCGCCTGGTCGAGGGCAGCGCGCACCGTGCCTAGGCTCGGCGTGATGCCACCTTCAATGAGGCTGGCGCACAGTTCGACCCGATCGGCGCCGGCCGCCTGCGCGGCCAGCAGGCCATCAATGCCTTCGACACAGATTTCGATCAGCGGCAGGCGAGTTTCTTTGGTCAAGGGGCAATCCAATCGATGATGTCGCCGCAAGCCGTAGCATCGGGCCGGTTGGCGCGAAAGCGTGAACAGCGCTCGGCCATTTGGGCCAGGCGGTAAACTCCCTGCTTGACAGTCAAATAACCGTTGAGTTATTGAATAATCATAACCGGATGGTTATTAATCTCACTATCCGAACTCAGAAAGCCTGGATGCGCGGCATCCGGGCCCGACGAGACACGCCCTGACGAAACCCTTCAAGGAGAAGACCATGCAAGCAAGGATCAAGAATCCGGTGGTGCTCATTCCCGGATCCCTGCAGGCGCTGCTGGCGCTGGACAAGTCGACCGAAGCGGCCGAATTACCCTATGTGACGCGCAAGCTCATTCATCTGCGAGCCAGCCAGATCAACGCCTGCAGCCTCTGCGTCGACATGCATGCGCGCGAGTTGAAGAAGGCCGGCGAAAAGGACGAGCGCGTCTTTGCCCTCGCGGCATGGCGGGAGACGCCGTACTTCACCGATGCCGAGCGCGCGGCTCTGGCGCTGGCCGAGGCCGGCACACGGCTCGCCGACCGGCCCGACGCGGTGCCGGACGACGTCTGGGACGAGGCCGCGCGGCATTACGATGAAAAGGCGCTCGCCGCCCTGGTCATCCAGATCGCCCTGATCAATGCCTTCAACCGGCTGAATGCCACGACACGGCAGATGGTCGGCGCCTGGGGCTAGCCTTGGAGCAAAGGCGCGTCGGCCTTGGCCGCTACTGGCGCAACTCCGTGTTCTTGGCGCCTTCCTCGACCTGGTCGATCACCAGCAGCTTGACCGGACCATCGCCGATGTTGGTGGCCTGGTGCCATTGGCCGATCATTTCGATGATGAAATCTCCGGTCTTGTATGTGTTGCTGTTGCCGGTCTCGACATTGGTGACCTTCAGCGTCCCCGCCTGGACATAGGCGTAGCGCGGGAAGGGGTGTCTGTGGACCGGCAAGGTCGCACCCGGTGCAATGTCATAAGTCGACACCAAAACCTGCACGTTCTTCTGCGGCAGCGTGATCGGCTGGCCGGAAGCAGTCGTCGTGCGTGATGCCAGCGGCGTCACGACGACGGGCGTGCCGCTGCTGTCCAGCGCCAGGGCGGGGTGTGCAAATGACGCGACCGCCAGCAGCAATGCCGATGCCAAGATTTTCCGCATGTATCCTCCCAAAGCAACACATCTATCGCGCGGCGGCCCTCCGCGTGCAAGCAGGCCTTCTCGACGCGAGCGGCTTTCTCACGGCTCCATTGCCTTGAGCGCCGCCGGGACCGGATAGTGGGCGCCGTCGTAGCGTAGCCGGTAGGTCCGCTTCACGGACTTGCCTGGATGAGACTGGCACTCGCCATCCTTGTCGGGCAAGGGTTCGTCGGTATCCGCCTGCTCGATCGCTGTGATGTCGTGATAGCCATGGTGGCTCGCCGCGCCCATCGCCAGGCTGACCTGGCTGGAATGAAAGGATCCGGCGCAACTGGCGTCGCCTTCGCCGCCATGGCCGGTCACGGCAAGGCCGCCGAGCACCAAGTGCAGGGTGTCGCCGGCGACTGCATAGAGCCGCAGGCCGGTTTCGTTGAATGGATTGGCCTGCGAATGGGTTGCCAGTTCGATGCGCAGGCCAAAGGCGGAGACATCGGGTGCCAGCCGATAGCGACCGGTATCGAATTCGACCTTGCGGATGGCGATGGCGTCATCGGTCATCAGGCCGGGCTGGAGCAGGCGCTGGCGCACGCCCAGGCTCTTCCTGTCGACGACCAGAAGCTCAATATCGCCAACATGCCCGTCATCGCTGGATACGGCGCTGTCGATCAGCGGCACTGCGACCAGCAGCAGGTCATCATGGGCAGGCCAGACCTTGCAGACCAGGCCAACTGGGTTTTCGTAGTCCGGGAGCGTCAGGGGGATGCTGATGTGTGGTTCGAGGATCAGCGAGGCGCCGTCGACGTTCTTCTTGGCCTTGGGATAGGCCTGCTGCACCAGGGCGACAACATCGCCGCAATCGCCGGCCGAGGCCCTGGCGGGAGACAGACTGGCCGCGGCGAGGCCGAGGAAGAGGGTGCGCAACACTGTTCGCATGGGATTCTCACGTTGCAGGGCCGAGTTCGCTTGGCGATCCGCCTGTACCACAGTTGTTGCGTTTGGACGGGCCCGGATTTTGCAACGTTACCTTCATCAACAAGATCAGTCGCCACTCCGCGCTCGCCGCTCGATGAAGCTTCTTATATTAGCCAGCAACGATATATTAACGGCTGTGATGCAGCCTTCCCGATGGGGACGGGGGAATGCCCTCCCCATCGACGTTCCAACGCGTGTCCTTGGAGCCGCGGGACGCTCGACCAATGCGGGGAAAACGCATGAGTGTCGGAACAGCTCTCGAACAATTGCTGCGATTGATCCATCGCAGGGCCATGAAATTGGCCGCGTTGCCGGAGGATGAAAGGGATTTACACTACGATCTCATTCGCCGCACATGTTGCGAAGCCGCCGAGCACGTTGGGCAAAGCCCCGACAAGGCAGCCATCACGGCAAACGATATGGTTGAGTTTGTTCGCGCACTGGTCGGAATCATAGAAGTGGGTCGTGAACCAGACCAAGGGCGAAGCGCCGATCGCCCGCTGCCAGCACGCCATTTTGGCAGCCGGGAGAATGTCACTACGCCTAGCGTCGGCGCTTCATTGGTGTCGCCAATTTGGCGTGACATTCGGCGTACTTCGGGGGCTGGATCTCGCTAGTCCAGACTGCCAGATCGAAAGCGACGCCTATGGCGAAATTACTCCCAGTTGTTGCGTAGACGCCGGCGTTGCCGCCAGTAGGTCCGCTGCCCGCCGCAGGGGAGCGCTAACTTGGGTTCTCCAGGCGGTTCGCTTTGCGCCACGCCTCGTATTCCCCGCGGGCATCGTCATGCAGCGGATAATATCGTTGGAGAGACCCGCCCTCCATGAGCTTCGCTCGTGAGAACTCCTCCCAATCGTGATGCTTCTGCGATTCATCGATCACTTTTGCGGCCATTGCCACGGGAAGCACCACCACCCCGTCGTCGTCGGCGACGATGATGTCGCCGGGGATCACCGTGACACCGCCACAGGCAATCGGAACGTTGACGGCATTGGGATAGATGCTGGTCTGCACATGATAATTTGGCGTCCAGCCGCGCAGCCACAGCGGCAGATCGAGCTTTTCGACATTGGGCCGGTCGCGCATGCAGCCATCGATGACGATACCCGCGCCGCCTCTGCCCTTGAAATACGTCGACATCATATCGCCGAAGACGCCAGAGCTCATGTCGCCACGCGCGTCGACCACGACCACGTCGCCCTCCTGCGCGTGATAGAGCACGTGCCGGTGCAGTTGCGTCTCCGGATCGGCATATTCTCCCTCGTTGAAGAGGTCCGGCCGCTGCGGCAGGAACTGCAGCGTCAGCGCCGGCCCGACGATCGACTTCCCGCGGTTCTGCGGCACGGGACCGACCATGTGCGGATTGCGGAAACCCATGTGGCCAAGCGTGCCGGCAACCGTCGCGGCGCCGATTTCCCTTAGCGCGTCGATCAGGTCTTTAGGCGGTCGCGTAATGTCGGGGGTATGCGTCATTTTAGACTCCGGTGGATGGAACTACCAGTTGGTAACAGAACCGTCGCGGCGCTTGAGGTGAGGCGCTTCCCAGAAACGAAAGCTCTCCGCCTGGACTGCCTCTTCGTTGACCTCGACGCCGAGCCCCAGCAGGTCGCTGACCGGATAATCGGGGCCGTCGAGTTGTGGTTGCACAGGGAAGAAGTCGGAATTGTCGAAGCCCAGCTTTCTTTCGGGCGCCCTAGTCTCAAGCCACGCGAAGTTGGGTACCGCGGCGGCGAGATGCACGGTCGCGGCCGTGCACACTGGGCCGAGGGGATTGTGCGGCATCAGGTCCACATAGTGCGCCTCGCTCCAGCCAGCGACTTTCATCGCCTCGGTGAACCCGCCGACATTGCAGATATCGAGCCGGTTGAACTGATGGATGCCGCGCTCGATGTAGGGCAGGAACTGCCACTTGCTGGCAAATTCCTCGCCGATGGCAAAGGGGATGTCGGTCATCGTCCGCAGGGATTCGTAGGCCTCCGGTGTCTCGTCGCGTATCGGCTCCTCGAGGAAATCAAGCACGCCACGGCCGAGCTTGTTGCAGAAGCTCGCCGCCTCGGCCACCGACAGCCGATGGTGATAGTCGATGCCGAGGACGACGTCGTCGCCCAGCGCCTCGCGCGCCTTGTTCAGCATGGTCGCGGTAACGCCGATCGATTCGCGAGGCTCGAAGATGTCCCTGCTGCTTTGCCCGACGGGGAAGAAGCGGATCGCCTGCCACCCCTGTGCGCGCAGTTCGCGGGCTCGTTCGATGGCAACATCGCCCTCGGCCTCGTCTCCGGTCGAGGCGAAGGTGGGGATGCGGTCGCGCTGCTTGCCGCCGAGCAGTTCGTACACCGGCACTCCAAGCGCCTTGCCCTTGATGTCGTGAAGGGCGATGTCGATGGCGGAAATCGCCGCCTGCAGAACGCGCCCGCCTTCGAAGTACTGGCTGCGATAGACTTCCTGCCAGATCCGCCCGATCTGCATGGGATCGCGGCCGATGAGAAACTCGCGATAGTGCTCGACCGCGCCGGCCACGGCCCTCTCGCGACCGCTCAAGCCGCTCTCGCCCCAGCCGAAAATGCCGTGATCGGTCTCGACCTTGACGAGCATCTGGTTGCGCGTTCCCACCCACACCGGATAGGGCTTGATCGCAGTGATCTTAAGCTTCGTAGTCATCCAAGCCCACGTCCCACAAGCATCCGCCCGGTCTCAATCGGCCTTGAGGGCCATTTCAGTTTCGCCGTCGAACAGATGCATGCGCTCCTGGTCGAACTCGAGCCAGATCTGCTCATCGGGCGCGACGGCAATGGTCGGCGGCACGCTGACATTGACGATTGCGCCGGACAGGAACGCCTGAACGAAGGTGACGTCTCCGGTCGGCTCCACCGTGTAGGCCTTTGCCGGGACGCTGCCTGGCACTGCACTCTTGTGGAGCTTGATCGTCGAGTGACGTGCGCCGAGCACGACTTTCTTGGTCGTTGCCCCCGCGACTTTGCGGGCGTTGCGCGGCGAGAGCTCGAGGCTCCAGCCCTCCGCGCTGGTCAACACGGCGTTGCCGTTCGCTGTCGATGCCTGCAGCGGAATAAGGCTCATCGCCGGGCTGCCGATGAAGCTTGCGACGAACATGTTCATCGGATGGGCAAAGACCTGCGCCGGCGAATCGTATTGCTGCAGGAAGCCGCCGTTCATCACCGCCATCTTGTCGGCCATGGTCACGGCTTCGAGCTGGTCGTGCGTCACATAGATGATCGTCGCCTTGAGGTCCTGGTGGAAGCGCTTGATCTCCGACCGCATCTGCACGCGCAGCTTGGCATCCAGGTTGGAGAGCGGCTCGTCCATGAGGAACACGGCCGGGTCGCGGACGAGGGCACGGCCCAGGGCTACACGCTGCTGCTGCCCTCCGGAAAGTTCGCGCGGCTTACGCTCGAGCAGGTGCGTCATGTCGAGCACTCGCGCCGCGTCCTTGACCTTTTTGTCGATCTCGTCCCTGGGCAATTTGCGCATCTGCAGCGGGAACGCCAGGTTCTTATAGACCGATTTCTGCGGATAGAGCGCGTAGTTCTGGAACACCATTGCGATGTCCCGATCCTTGGGGTCGAGGTCGTTGACTACGCGGTCGCCGATGACGATGTCGCCCGACGTGATCGGGATCAGCCCCGCAACGAGATTGAGCGTGGTTGTCTTGCCGCAGCCTGAAGGACCGACGAGCGCGACGAACTCGCCGTCGTTGACCGTCAGCGAAACGTTGTTGACAGCTTTGAAGCCGCCATAGGTCTTGACGAGATCTTTGAGGACCACGTGGGCCATCGGCAACTCCCTAGTGTTTGACCGCGCCTTCTGTAAGGGCGCGTACGAAGTATCGCTGCAGGACGAGGAACAACACGACGACGGGCACGCTCATCATAAAGCTGGCCGCCATCAGGCCCGGAAAGTCCGTCGTGTTTTCCGAGAAGAAGCGCTGGATGCCGACCGGCAGGGTCAACTGCTCGTTCTTGGAAAGGAAGGTGTAGGCGTAGATGTACTCGTTCCACGCGCCGATGAAGGAATAGATCGCGGTGGCGATGATCCCGGGCGTCGAAAGCGGCATCACGATCAGGATGAAGGCCTGGAACCGCGTCGCCCCGTCGATGCGCGCCGCCTGCTCGAGCTGCACCGGGATGTTGTCGTAGAAGCCCTTGAGCAGCCAGATCGCCAGCGGCAGGCCGAAAGTGAGATAGGTGAGGATCAGCGAGCCATGCGTGTTCACCAGCCCGAGCATGCGCATCAGTATAAACAGCGGCACGAGAAAGATCACAGCCGGGAACATGTTGCGCAGCAGCACGGCGAAGAACAGGAAGTTCCGGCCGGGGAAACGGAAGCGCGAGAAGGCGTAGGCCGCCGGGACAGCCACGATCACCGAAAGGATTGTCGTGGCAGTCGACACGAAAAGGCTGTTCCAGAAGAAGCGGAGGAAGTCCTGACCGACGCTGTTCTGCGGATCGAGCAGCTTCTGGTAGCTGGCGAGGGTAGGCTCGTCTGGCCACCATTGCGGCGGGAATTGCATCGCCGCAAAGCCCGACTTGATCGAAGTGAGCAGCATCCAGATCATCGGCAACGCGGTGTAAAGCAGCATGAACACAAGGAAGATGCGCCCGCCCCACCGCCATCCGTCGACACGCATTCGGCGACGGGCCTGACCCCGAGAGGCTGTCTCGGCAATCGTGCTCATGCGCTCCCCTCTTTGCGTTCGTTGCCGCTTAGCGCACGGACATAGAAGTAACCCAGCGTCATCAGGATGAGGAAGAGGAGCACCGAATAGGCCGATGCCACGCCCCAGAGCTGTCGTCCGAAGGCGAGCTCATAAATGTGGGTGATCCAGATATGCGATGCGTTGGACGGCCCGCCGCCGGTCATGATCCAGGGGATGATGAAGGAATTGAAGTTGGCCACTGCGAGCAGCAGGATGGTCACTGTCGAGACGCTGCTCAGATGCGGGAAGGTTACGTGCCAGAAGCGCTGCCACGCACTGGCCCCGTCGACTTTTGCAGCGCTCAGCAGCTGTTCGGGGACGGTCTGCAGGCCAGCCATCATCATGATCATGGCAAACGGAAACTCGCGCCAGATATTGACGACGATCAGGGAGGGCAGCACCGTGCTGACGTTGTCGATGAAATTCGGCGGCCGGTCGGCCAATCCGAGACCGACCAGCACCGCACCGATGACCCCGAAGTCCGAATGGTAGATCCACTTCCAGATGTAGGAAGCGGCGACCGCGCTGATAACCCAGGGAATGATCAGGATAGCGCGCAGGACGCCACGGCCGATAAAGTCGCGGTGGAGCGCCAGCGCGGAGCCAAACCCCAGGACGAAGGAGATGAAAGTCGATGCCAGTGTCCAGATCATAGTGTTCCAGGTGACTTTCCAGAACACCGGACTGGTGAGGATGTTCGTGTAGTTGTCGAAGCCGACGTAGATCTTGTCGCGCAGCTGTAGGCCTGGCGGCGTCTTAAAAAACGACAGCTCGATTGTGTAATAGATCGGATAGGCGATGACGATGAGCATCACGGCGATCGCCGGGAGCACGTAGGCGTAATCGGCGCGATGCTCCCATACCCTCCGCAGCACGCCGGACCTACCGGATTGCAATCTTCGGCGAGCCTCGGCCTTACCGGTCACGATCGTCACTATGGCGCGCCCTTATTTTCCTTGGAACGAACCGGCTGCACCGTCGGTGCAGGCCGGTCGAATCGTAAGCCAGGTTCAAACTAGAGTTTGCCTTCCACCAGGCTCTTCACCTTTTCAGCCGCGTCGTCCGCTGCCTGATCGACGGTCATCGCTCCGGTCAGGGCATTCTGCAGCATGTCCGGGACGATGATGTTCATGATCTCGGGAGACTGCGGCAGCGCTGGAAACGGGATGCCGTATGGCAGCATCGACGTCGTGACATCGAGGAACTTGATGCTGTCCAGACGTTCCTTCATCCATTTGGTCTTGAAGCCGTTGAGGTTGCCCGGGTTCGACCCGGCGTAGGCCATCTTCAGCGACCATTCAGGGCTTGTCCACATGCAGATGATGGCCTTTGCAGCCGGCTCGTCCACCTTGCCGCCCTCGACATATTCGGGCTTCAGGATGTGAATGTTCGAGCCGCCGAATACAACGGCGCGCTTGCCGTCTGGGCCAGTCGGAATCAGCCCGTAGCGCATGTTGTCGATGACGGTCTGTGCCTTGTCCTTGTCGGTGCCCGTCGCCTTTTTCTGCAGGTCTAGCATGACGTTGTAGTCGGACGGGTGCGAGACCATCATGCCGAGCTGGCCGGCGAGGAACAGCGGCTGGTTATCTGCCTGCTGGTTGGTGAGTGCCGACACCGGAACCGACTTGTCGCGAACATACATATCGTACGAGGCTTGCAGCGCCGCCTTGCTCTGGGGACTATTGAGTTCGACCTCCTTGTAGGTCGGGTTTGCGGTGGCTTCGTCGAAGACGCCGCCGCCGTAGGCCCACAGCTGCGGCATGAACCGGTACGGCGTGTTGCCGGCATTCTTGCGAGCCACGAGGCCGTAACCGGAAATGCCGAGCTTGTCGTGGATCTGCTTGGAATATTTGACCACGTCGTCCCAGGTCGCCGGAGCCTTGTCCGGATCAAGGCCGGCACGCTTGAAGACGTCGGCGTTCCAGATGAACGCCATCGTCTCGTTGTTGGTTGGAATGCCGTAGGTCACCCCGTCCCAGGTCACCGCCTTCATGGCGCCGGGCCAGAAATCCTCGGTCGAATACCCCACATCCTCGGGCTTGAGCGGCTGCAGATAGCCCTTTGCGGCGAACTCGGTACCACCCAGGATTTGCAGTCGGACCGCCATCGGCGCGGCATTGCCCAGGAGCGCCGTGCGGAACTTGTCAAGAAGGTCGTTGTAGGTGAGGGCCTGTTCCTCGAGCTGGATGTTTGGATAGGTCTTGCGGAAGGTCTCGAAGAACTCCTTGTAGTACTGGCGCAGGAGGTCGGGATCGCCCTCGAACACGCCCTGATACCAGAAAGTCAGTCGCCCCTTGTAGTCGAGCGGGGTGACTTTGCCGCAATCGGCCGCCGTATCAAAATCCTGCGTGCCCGCAATGGAACGCACATATTCCGGCGACCACTTGCTCAAATCGACCGGCGGCGCACCCAGCGCCGATGCGGACAGCGATACCACTAAAGCAGTGGAGACAGTGCCGCGCAGGACGGCACCGCCGAGTGTAATCCTCGTCATAGGTATCCTCCAGGTTCTCTCCCATGCCGCTTTGCTTCGAGGCAAGCGGTCCATGCTCGTTCGATCGCGGAACGTCTTCCTGTTCTGTGTATCCCTTCGAGCACTTTGTACGTTTTCAGATCATGGATTGTCTGTCAACGCGATAAATCGTACATTGTTTATGGAAACCGTGCGTGATATCGATCAAAGTGTGTATTGAATTGGGGAGCCGGCCTTGGCCGAAACAAGCGATTTTAAAGCAGAGCCACCCGCGGGGATTGATCCCATCGGGGCCTCCAGCGAGGGCGCCTCGCTTTATGAACTGATCAGGGAAGACATCATTGAGGGGCGGCTCGCCGCCAACGAGCGGCTTGTGGTGACCGATCTCGCCCGGCGCCACGGCACCTCGACCAACCCCGTGCGCGAGGCTCTGCAGCTGTTGCGCGGGGAGGGCTTCGTCACTTTTGTCGCCAACCGCGGGGCGCGTGTCCGGCCCATAGATCAGGATTTTGTGCGAGATATCTACGAGATCGGAGTCCTGATCGAGCCAGCCCTGACGCGATGGTTTGTGAATATGGCGACCGTCGAAGACATTGCCGAACTCGAACGTATCCAAGGCCTGATTGAAGAGAACAACTTTGCCGACACGTTCAGGCACAGTGAACTCGATACCGCCTTTCACACCGTGATGTACCAGCGGCACTATAACCGCCATGCCGCCGAGCTTTGGTGGAAGCATCGCGAGGTGCTGCGGGCCGTAAGCCGGCGATTCAATTTYACGCTCGCACGGCGCGCCGCAATCCTTCGCGAGCATCGGGAACTCATCGCACTCGTGAAGGCGGGAGAGGCTGACAAGGCCGCCGACCTCATTTCCCGCCATGTCGAGGGTTCCGGCCGGCATGTTCTCGAACAGATGCGTGCGCGTAACGCCGCTCGGGCCGGATAGCCTCTCCAATCTGGAACATCGTTAGCCTGACAATCAGATAAAGGTAGTTGAGAGATGAAAATCACGAGCGTTCGGCCGTGGCTGATCAAGTCCGATGCTTCATATTGGGGAGAGTACCTGTTCGTCGAAGTGACGACCGATGAGGGGGTGAGCGGCTGGGGAGAGATCACAACCACCACCAGGCTCGCCAACCGAGCGCTCTGCACGATCCTTCGGCAGATCGGCATCGCCGTAACCGGCGAGGATCCATCGCGGATCGAGCACCTCTGGCACAAGATTTTCCGCAGCTTCACCTATATGGGCAGCCGCGGCGCCGCCGTCGAATGCGTGAGCGCCATCGATATAGCCCTCTGGGACATCCGCGGCAAAGTCCTTGGTAAGCCGATTTACGAACTGCTGGGTGGACCGGTACGCGATAAAATCGCGCTCTACACCCATCCCAACCAGGCCAAATTTACCAGCAAGGAGGCCGTGGTCCGCGAAATTCGAGACATCGTCGAGTCCGGACACACCGGGCTCAAGTTCGACCCTTTCCCCCACCAGGGTCGCACCGCGGACGGCCTGTCGCGAGAACAGCGGGACGGCTACCTCGACGGCAGCATGACCCGCAAGGACGAGCGCGAAGCGGCCGAACTCACGGCGCTGATTCGCGAGACGGCAGGCCCCGATGTCGACATCCTGATCGACGCGCATGGCCGCTTCGACGTTCCCACCGCCATTCGCCTGTGCCGGAGCCTTGAGGAAGCCGGCCAGATCGACTGGTTTGAGGAGCCTTGCCCGCCAGAGAGCCTCAACGCCCTCAAGCAGGTGCGTGAAAAGGTCAGTGCCGCTATCTCGTGGGGCGAGCGCGGCCACACGAAGTGGGATTTCGTGCCGGTGCTCGAGAACAAGCTCGCTGACTACATCATGCCGGACGTCACCTGGACCGGCGGCATTACCGAACTGAAGAAGATTTCCGCCCTGTGCGAAGCCTATTACATCCCGGTCTCGCCGCACGACGCCGCGGGGCCGATCAACGTGGTTGCGGGAGCGCAGGTGATGATGACGGTGCCTAACTTCTACAAACTCGAAACGTCGGAGTGGAACCTGGGCAAATACGATCACCTGATCGACAGACCGCTCGACGTTTCGAACGGCAGCCTCAAGCTGACGTCGAAGCCTGGTCTCGGCGTTGAGATGAACCGCGACTACCTGCAGGCCAACGAGATAGAGCTGGGCTAGCAACGCTCCATGCCGCCCCGGCGTGCTTTCGACAAACCCCGCCGACCAGAATGAGGATAAGTCATGCCAAAGACAGGTGGAGCCGACGGGGCGCTCAATCGGGTGAACACGAATTCCAGGCCCAGCGACCTGCGCATCACGGACCTGCGCGTCGCTGAAATCGTCGGCGCGCCGTTCACCTCAGCGCTTATCAAGATCTACACCAACCAGGGCATCGTTGGGCTTGGCGAGGTGCGCGACGGCGCCAGCGCCACCTATGCGCTGATGCTGAAGAGCCGGTTGCTGGGCGAGAATCCCTGCGACATCGACCGACTGTTCCGCCGCATCAAGCAGTTTGGCGGTCATGGGCGGCAGGGTGGTGGTGTCTCGGCAATCGAGATCGCTCTCTGGGATCTCGCCGGCAAGGCCTATGGCGTGCCGATCTACCAGATGCTTGGAGGACGGTTCCGCGACAAGGTGCGAGTCTATTGCGACACCGACGCGGACAAGCCCAGCGGCACCGAGACCGGAAAGCGGCTCAAGGCGCGGATGGACCTCGGTTTCACCTTCCTCAAGATGGACCTCGGGCTGGCGCAGATCTCCCACATCCCAGGCGCGGTCGTCGCGCCGGCTGGCGTGCTCGACGGTTTCCGCACGCATGCCGGCCGCGGGCGAGCACGCACGCTGGACGAGCGCCGGGCGCGTAATGCCGCCTACGACGCGCAGAACGTGCCGCATCCCTTCACCGGCCTCCACTTCACCGAAAAGGGCATCGACCTGCTCGATCAATATATCCACGAGGTCCGCGAGGTGATCGGCTATGAGATTCCGCTCGCCATCGACCATGTCGGTCACGTCTCGCTGCAGGACGGCATCCGTCTCGCCCGGCGGATCGAGAAATACGCACCAGCCTGGCTCGAAGACGTGATCCCCTGGCAGTACACCGACCAGTATCGGAGGTTGCAGGAGGCAACGTCCGTGCCGATCTGCACGGGTGAGGACATCTACCTCAAGGAAGGCTTCGAGCCGCTGCTCAACTCAGGCATTTCGGTCATCCATCCGGACTTGCTTACCACCGGCGGCATCCTCGAGACCAAGAAGATCGGCGACGCGGCGCTGGACCACGGCGTCGCCATGGCCATTCACATGGCGGAAAGCCCGATCGCGGCAATGGCCGCCGCGCATGTCGCGGTGGCCACGGAAAACTTCATGGCGCTCGAATATCACAGCGTGGAAGTGGACTGGTGGGACGACATCGTCACCGGCTTGCCCAAGCCACTGGTCAAGGACGGGTTCATTACAGTGCCCGACAAGCCGGGCCTGGGCATCGACGACGTGGTCGATGAAGTCATCAGCCAACACCTGCAGCCCGGTGTCACAGGGATATGGCAATCCACCGAGCAATGGGACAATGAACATAGCTGGGACCGGACCTGGAGTTAGCCCAGACCCCATGCCCACATTCCCCCCAGGCTCACAGGGCCAACGACCGACCATTCGTGTCGACCTCCTCCCAAGGGAGAGGCGAAGAAAGAAACGGACGAAACCATGATCTACGAACTGCGTATCTATGACTGCCTGCCGGGCAGGCTGCCGGCTTTGCTCAAGCGCTTTTCCGACCAAACGCTGGCCATCTGGGAGAGGCATGGCATCCGCCAAGCCGGGTTTTTCACCACGGCTATCGGCGAAAACAGCAATCGCCTCACCTATTTCCTCGCCTGGGAGTCGCTGGCCGAGCGTGAGGTGAAATGGGCGGCTTTCGTCGCCGATCCGGGATGGCACAGGGCTCGGGACGAGTCTGAGCGCGACGGGCAGATCATTGCCAATATCAGCAGCCAGCTGCTCACGCCGACAGCTTTCTCGTCTGTGAAATAGGACTGCGCCATGAAGATCACCGACCTGCGCTGCGCCGTCATCGGGCGGCATCCCATCGTTCGCGTCGTCACTGACGAGGGCCTCTACGGTCTGGGCGAGGTGGAGTACACCAAGCCTTATCTCAAGCCTTGGGTGCTGCATTTTCGCGACGCACTGATCGGCGAGGACCCGACCGACGTCGAGCGCTGCATGCTGAAGATCCGCCAGCGCGGCTCGTTCAAGCCCTATGGCGCCGCTGTTTCTGCAATCGAGCATGCCTTGTGGGACATCGCCGGCAAGGCGGCAGGCGTTCCGGTCTACAAATTGCTCGGCGGCAAGGTCCGCGACAAGGTGCGGGTCTATAACGGCTCCATCCGCAAGAAAAGGACCGGCGACAGGCCCGAGGACTATGCGGCGGATGTCAAATGGATGATGGAGCAACCGCAGAACTTCTTCATGGTGAAGCAGGGGATCAGCTTCCACTCCAACATGAAGACGAGCGTACCCGACTTCCATTACGGTGTCCGGCAGCCGCCGACCTATCACGGCGCGATGGACCAGGGGCAGATCAGCGAGCGCGGCATGGCGCATATGATCGACTGCGTCATCGCCATGAAGGAAGTGCTCGGTGACAAGGTTTCGCTCGCGCTGGATTGCGGCCCCGGCTGGTTCCTGCCCGACGCGATCCGCTTCGCGCAGGCGGTGGAAAAATACAATCTCATGTGGCTCGAGGATATGCTGACGGGCGACTATGTGCCGTGGGTCAATCCGCAGGCCTACCGCGAACTCACCACATCCACCTCCACGCCCATCCACACGGGAGAGCAGATCTACCTGCGTCACAACTTCAAGGAACTGATCGAGACGCAGGCAGTACGCGTCATCGGTCCGGACCCCGCCGATATCGGAGGCATCGCCGAGCTCAAATGGGTGGCCGAACACGCCTATATGCACTCGATCCTGATGGCGCCGCACGGCACCGCGAATGGCCTCCTCGGTCTCGGCGCGCTGATCAACGTTTGCGCCACCTTGCCCGCCAACTACATCGCCTTCGAATACCCGAGCGCCTCCGACCCATGGTGGAACGACATCGTCATCGGCCTGCCCAAGCAGATTGTGAAGGATTCGATGATTGATCTGCTCGAAGCCCCCGGGCTTGGTCTCGACATCGACGCCAAGGCCGCCAAGAAGCATCTGCTGGAAGAGGACGCCAGGTTCTTCGACTGAACCACCTTTTTCGCCACCCTGACGTCGTGAGACGGGTGGCGCCGATCTGCACGATTGAGCGAGACCGAGCCTTACGTGGCCGCCATGCCTTCCGAAGCCGCTGACATACTCGTCATAGTCCCTTGATCAGGACATCAACTATCGCTGCCGCACGAGGCTTACCATTTGCGTCGTCAGTACCGTCAATCAATGTGCCATCGAGCCGGGGAAAATCGTCCTGACGCCCGGTGTCCTTTTTGGGCCCAATCTGGTCAACTGTGGACTCATAGGAATCCACGCCGGTTTTTGTAACGTCCGCCGACCTTCTATCTGAGATATTAATCACATAATCTAAAACATCACAACAGTGTTAGCGCCGTCTATCGACAGGTCAGGCTATTCGGAACAGGCGTTACTGTTACAGCGCGGTTCGCGCGTCGACAGGCGGCCTGTCGAGTTTATCGTGCGGCAGCACGTCTGGCTGCGCCCATTGCCTGCGGGCCCCTTCGGAGAGGACAAGGCCATGGCCGGGGCGCTCGGGGGCCTGAATCCATCCATCGACGATTGCCATAGGCTCATCGACAAGGTGGTTCAGATTCTGGAAGGAATATTCGAGCCACTCGACTTCGGGCAGGGCGCAGGCCATGTGCACCCCTATTTCAAGAAACGTATTGCCGAGGGTCACCGGGATGCCGAGTTCAGCCGCCAGCCAGCCGATGCGCATCACGTCGGTCACCTGTCCATGAACATTCAGCATGTCGGTCGCCCCGGCCTGCATCAACAGGCGCTTGCCGCCGGCATCGAGATATTCGCCTGAATTGATCATGGTTTGGGGGGTTACCGCCTTGAGCATCCGAAGGCCTTCGAAGTCATGGCGCAGAATCGGATCCTCAACCCATAGGAGTTCATAGCCAAGGTTATGAATTTTATGGATTTTTACCGATGCTTCCTTTGCGCCCCAAGCCTCGTTTGCATCGATCATGATCGATGCGCCCGGCCGCACCGTCTTTCTCAACAGCTCCAGCCGGGACAAGTCGCGGTCGAAATCGGGGTGCCCCACCTTGATCTTGAACGCGCGGTACCCGAGGGCGTCGGCATGGGCAAAAAACGCTTGGAACTCGTCGTCGCCAAGGTGGAAATCGAGACCTGAGGCATAGGCTCTCACGCGCTTGCGGCGGCTTCCCAGCAGGCTGTGCAACGGCAGGCCGGCCTGCTTGGCGCTCAGATCCCACAAGGCAACCTGAAGGGCCTCTTCGAAAGGCAAGCCGAAGAGGCGCCGGTTGCCACCGCGGGGTCGCTGGACCCGGTGCACGAGCGCCAGCGGCGGCTGTCCGACAAGACCGGGCCAGACCTCTTCCTCAAAAACGCGGATGATCTCGGCCTGGGCGGGTAAAGGGTGAAACAAGCTCTGCACAAAGCCCAGTCCGATTTGGCCGTCCTCGCCAACGAGCTCGAGCGCGGCTACATGAACCGCATCGATGCGCACCTGACTGTCACCTATGATACGGTCACGAGCGAATTGATAACGAGTGATGCGGTATTCTGCGATGCGCATATTAAAGTCTCTATATCTGATATTCCAGAATGTTGTTTAGATATTTCAGATTCAGGGAGGTGATGCAAGTGGCTGAGCGCGAAAGGAAGCCCGACGGAAACGACGGAGCGCCAGCGGGCCAACGCCTTGGCGATCGTGCCTACACGCGAATTCTCGAAACGCTGTTTGACAGAAAGATCCCCGCAGGGGCCTTTCTGTCGCAAGGCGATCTCGTCAAAATGCTCCAGATCCCGGTTGCGCCGCTGCGCGATGCACTCAAGCTGCTCGAGGCGGAGGGGATCGTCATCATCCACCCGCGGTCGGGCATCCAGTTCGTGAAGCCCGGGTTCGAATTGACCAGATCGACCTATCAGTTTCGCAGCATTCTGGAACGGGCGGCGACAGGTGTTTACGCGCAAACCGCCGAAGAGGCGGAACTAGCGGAACTGGAACGACGACATCTGGCGACCATCGAAGAGATCGAGCGCACCGGGCTCACCGACCATGTCAGAGCCGACCTCGAGGAACTCGAGACCTTGCTGCACCACTCCATCATTGCCAGCCTGAACAATCCATTGATCGAGAGTTCTTACAAGCGGCTGCACAACTACGTTCGGCTGATCCGGCTGGACAGAAAAGTCACCGTGCCACTCGTGCTGCAATCCTTGCGCGAGCACATGCAGGTCATCCTGGCATGCAAGGCACGTGACCCGGAGGCAGCAGCAGCGGCGATGCAGGCGCATCTGGCATCGGCCCTGCAGCGGGGCCTGGGGCTTTACTACGGTTACTAGGCTCAGGACCCTGACGCGTCAGGCGACGGAGCGCGACCGCTTGATGCCGCGAGGCGTTTCGCCGATCTCGCGCCGCATCCAATGAGAAAGGTGGGATTGGTGAGCAAAGCCCGTCAGATGCGCCACCTCGCTGATGCTCAAGTCGCTTGCCAACAGCAACAAACGCGCCCTTTCGACCCGGCGACGAAGCACATAGCGATGAACGGTCAGTCCCGTCGCAGCTTTGAACCAGGTTCTCAGGTGTGAATTGCTGACCCCAGCGACCCTGCTCAATGTTTCCAGGGACAGCGGGGTTTGGATTTGGGCTTCGATGAAATCGACTACACGCTTCAGTTGGATCCCGGACAGACGGCTCGCTCGCTCGGTCTCCTTTTCATGAAGACCCAGCAGGCGAACCGCCAGCGCAACGCCGATGCTGTCCGCGAACAGCGATCCGCTCGGTGTGCCTGAGCGGAAATCGTTCTCGAGCGCGCGAGCGAGATGCTCAATCCGTTCGTCACGGAGAAGGTGACGCGTCTCAAGCCGTCGAAGGCTCCCCGAACCCAGTTCCGCTGCGACGTTCTCCATCAAGGCTGGTGAGAGGCTGAGTTCAATGGTGTTGAACCGCGTCTCGGCTCCAAATCCTCCTTCCTCTCCCGCGGGCACGAGATCGATATCGCCGGCGCGCCGTACGAAATACCTCCCAACCTGGCTGCAATAGGAACGCGTCGCTGCGCTTGCGTGGACGAAGACGCGGTGCCGATGGGCTTGGGGCAATTGGAAGCTGCCGGCCTCAACCTGCAATGCCGCGACGGTAACGGCGTTGGCCGCAGACGAAGCAAACTGCGGATGCATGGGCGGCCTCAACGATTGGCGAAACATGCTGAACATTTGGCGAATGCCGCGCGATTTTCAATGCGTTGCCTCGCTAACGTTGACGCTATCGCAACGTTCGAAGGGATTTGACATGAGTACCTATGTTGTTGTGGGCGCCGGTCCGGTGGGGCTCGAAACCGCTCGCCTGCTTGGAGAAGACGGACATGACGTTGTTCTCACAAGCCGCGGTGTCGGCTCCGTTGATCTGAGGCACGTGCGCTCGGTCCAGGCAGATGCCACGGACGCCGACGCGCTTGCGCGGCTTGGCCGGGGCGCGGACGCCATTTTCATGTGTGCCATGGCCGCCTATGACCGTTGGCCAACTGATTTTTTCCCGATCATGGATGGGGTCACGCGCGCGGCCGAGATGGTCAGCGCAAAACTGATCGTTCTGGGAAATCTCTATGGATACGGCGCAAATGCCAAGGGCCAGCTTCGCCCCGATCTGCCGCTTGATCCCACCTCGCGCAAGGGCACCGTTCGAACCATAATGTGGCAGCGAGCCCTTGGCGCCAGTGTTCCCACCATTGAGGTTCGTTCCAGCGATTACCTTGGGTACGGCGCAGTCACCTACTTCTCGATTTTGGCATTGCCTTCTCTGTTGGAGGCGAAACCCGTTACCTTCCTGGGCAATCTTGATGCGGATCATGCCTGGACCTTCACGAAGGATGTGGCCAGAACACTTGTGGCTGCCTCATCCTATGCTGGAGAATGGGGCCGTGCATTTCACGTTCCGTCCCAGCATGCTTCGCCCCGGGTCGTCATGCAGAAGACCTCGGCGATGCTGGGAAAAAAACTTCCCGAAGTCAGCACCTACACGCATGCCCAGATGGACGCGTTGGGGATGCACGAACTCGTGGAAATGAGCTACCTCTTCGAAAGTCCGCTGCTGGTCGATTCCTCCGATTCCGAGGCGATCCTCGGAGTGTCGGCACAGAGTATTGATGTTATGATCGCCGACACGCTTCGCGAACATATCTAGTTGCATGCCGGGCATGACCGGCATGGTTGACCGGGGTTTCAGGCTGCCGCGACGTGGGCCAGCAGTGACGCGGCATCGGTGCCGGCCAAGCCAAGGTCGCGGACGCTGCTCATGTGGTTGGCCGCTGCAAGGATCGTGCGTGAGACATCCAGTCCTTGTTGCTCCAGGTGGTCCGCATAGATTGCGGCCTGGCCGTGGAAGGGAGGCGTTTCGTCGGCTCCGACCGAGATCTCGACAGCCACTGACGGATCGCAGGTTTTGCTGATCGGCGAGAACCGGCGGACCTCTTCGTCTGTGATCGCAATTTCGCTGGCAAGGAATGAGGTCTGCAATGGTTTCAGGTCATAGAGGCCGCCAAGCAGCAGTGCGGCTCTAATGCCGGATGGCCGGCTATCATCGTCAAAAAGCATCGTTGCCAGATGCGCTCCGGCTGAATGACCGCTAACGGTTAGCCGGCCGGGATCGCCCCCATAGTCCGCGATGTGGTCGGCTACCCACTGTCTGGCGCGGTGTACCTGGTCCACGATCGCCGCCATTCTGACGGCGGGCATGAGGGCGTAGTCGACAATGACCGCGATCGCGCCTGCAGAGGTAACGGTCTCGGCGACATAGGAATAGTCGCGTTTGGAGAACATCCTCCAGTAGCCACCGTGGATGAACATGTGCACCGGCAGGCGCTCGCGTTTGCCTTTCGGGAAGAACAGATCAACGGTTTCAGTTGCATCAGGTCCGTAGGCTACGTCGGCGACCATGGGTATGTTCGCCCTGCTTTGTGTGCTGCGGCGAACAATCTCGGCGACGATGGTGTCGAACTCGGCCACGTGATCGCGAATGCGGAACGGATCTTTTTGCATCGTATCTGCTCAGATGGTCACGGCGATGTACTTCGCCTCCATGAACTCGGCAACGCCGTGCTTCTGCCCACCTTCGCGGCCCAGTCCGCTCTGCTTGACCCCGCCAAAGGGCGCCGCAGGATCCGACATCAGGCCGCGGTTCAGGGCGATCATGCCCGACTCGATCTTCGATGCCACACGCATTCCCCTGGCCAGGTCGCGCGTATAGATGTAGGCGGCGAGACCGTATTCGGTGTCGTTGGCCTTTGCGATCACTTCCGCCTCGCTGTCGAAGCGCAGAAGCGGGGCCACGGGACCGAATATCTCCTCGTGCGCCATGACGGCGTCAGGGGACACGTCGCGAAGCACTGTCGGCGGGTAGAAGTAGCCCTTGCCTTCGGGGATCGCCCCTCCGCACAGAACCTTGGCGCCACGGGCAACTGCGTCCTGGACGAGCCGATCGATCTTGTCCACGGCCTTCCTGGTGATCATCGGGCCGCACTCGGTTTCCGAGTCTGTGCCAGGGCCTACTTGGAGGGCTGCCATGCGTTTGCGCAATCCATCGGCGAAGGCATCATGGATGCCGGCCTGGACGTAAAGCCGGTTGGCGGCGGTGCAGGCTTCGCCGGCATTGCGCATCTTGGCAACCATCGCACCGTCGAGCGCTGCCTCCAGGTCGGCGTCGTCGAACACAACGAACGGTGCGTTGCCGCCAAGTTCCATCGAACAGGAGATGACGTGTTTTGCGGCTTCGGCCAGGAGCACGCGGCCGATGCCTGTCGAGCCGGTGAATGACAGTTTTCTCACTCTTGGGTCGGCAAGCATGGCGGCCGTCACCGGACCGGGGCTTGAGGTCGTCAGGACGTTGACGACGCCAGGCGGCACGCCTGCTTCCTCATAGAGGGCTGCAAGCGCGTAGGCCGTCAGCGGCGTCTCGCTGGCGGGCTTCAAGATCACGGTGCAGCCTGCCGCGAGCGCCGGCGCGATCTTGCGTGTCGCCATGGCGGCGGGGAAATTCCATGGCGTGATAAGCACGCAAATGCCGATGGGCTGATAGTCGACGACGATCCGGTTCGTGCCCGAGGGGGCGAGGCCGAACTCGCCGCTGATGCGAACAGCCTCCTCGGCGTTCCAGCGAAAAAATTCTGCCGCGTAGGCAACTTCGCCGCGCGCATCGCGCAGCGCCTTGCCGTTTTCCAGCGAGATCAGCGCTGCCAGCGTGTCCGCCCGTTCGGTCATCAGTTCGAAGCAACGCCGCAGGATTTCCGAACGCCTGCGTGGCGGGGTTTCACGCCAACCGGCCGCTGCCTCCGCAGCCGCGTCGACGGCGAGGGCAGCATCGGCGAGCGTGGCGTCGGGAACCGCCGCGATCACCGCCTCGGTCGATGGATCGATCACTTCAATCACACGGCCATCCGACGACGGCTGCCAGCGGCCACCAATATAGAGACCGTGCGAAAACGTGGCGTAGTCGGACATACTTTCATCCTCGTCGAATATGTCTGCGGAAATGTTCATTGGACCAGCTCCTGTCGCATCGTGGCTGCAGACATATCGCCGTCGTAAGCGGCTCTGATCAGTCGTCGCATCGCGGTGAGGTCGAAGGGGCGGGGATTGTTCTTGATCAGCCGGTCGATGCCGAGCGCCTGCTCGGCCGTCCAGTCGATCCTGTCCTCGGGAAGACCAAGTTCAGCCAATGTCGGCGTGATGCCGATGGCACCGAACAGGCGGCTCACTTCGCCTATGGTGGCATGCGCCAGCGCATCAGGTCCGCTGCTGCTCCGATCGGACAGGCCGAGGGCGGTCCCGACTTCAGCAATTTCCGGGGCCGCTGCCGCAAGATTGTATGTCATCACATAAGGCATCATGGTGGCAACGCCGAGCCCATGCGGCGTGTGGGTGATCGCGCCGACTGGATACTGCACCGCATGAGCGGCAGCCGTTCCAGCCGTGCCGAATGCGCAGCCTGCGGCCAGCGCCCCCATCATGACGTCGGCGCGTGCATTTTCGTCCGATCCGTCGCGATATGCCTTTTCCAGGCTGCGGCCCAGCAGTCTGATGGCCAGAAGCGCGAAATGGTCGGTCAGAGCGCTCTTGCCGACGAACACATGCCGTTGCGGCAAATTTGGATCAGTGCCGCGCTTGGCCGCCGTGAAGGCTTCGATTGCATGCGTCAGCGCGTCGGCGCCGGCGATCGCCGTCAGGGAAGGTGGACATGTGGCCGTGAGATCCGGATCGCAGAGCGCCACCGCAGCGATGAGGTGAGGGCTTGAGATGCCGACTTTCAGCGTTCGCTCCGGATCGGATATCACGGCGACGGGGGTTACCTCCGAGCCGGTGCCAGCCGTTGTCGGCACAGCGATCACGGGAAGGGTAGGGCCCGGCACCTTGAACTCGCCATAGTAGTCCTGAAGCCTGCCGCCATGGCTGAGCAAAAGCGCGGCGCATTTTGCCATGTCGAGGCAGCTGCCGCCGCCGATCCCGATGACCATGTCCGGCTTGTAATCCATCGCCTCCGCAATGCAGGCGGCGACGCTATCGCGCGGAACATCCGGCAGCGTTCGGTCGTAGACCAGCGTCTCCACCGCGGCTTCGCGCAAGCCAGCAAGAATCTCGGCGAACTGCGTTGTCGTCGCGAAACGCTCATCGGTGCAGACGAACGCACGCCGTCCATACCTGGCGGCAACGGCAGGCAGCACATGGCGCTGGCCTTTGCCGAACAGGATCTCGCGCGGCAGGCGCACGGCTGCGAACAACGTCATGGACAGCATCCTTCGAAGAGAGGTTGAGAACTGAGTGAATTGGGGCAGAGACCGGCCCCGATCTCGAAGTCGTCGTTCAAAGCGCGAGCGCGCCTGCCGGACGCCCCGAAACCGGGGACGATGCCTGGGTGCGCGAGATCTGCTCTCGCGGCGCCTTGAGTTGGTATCACGGATATCCCCTATAAAATCGTATAGGATATAGTATTGAATTGGCCGAAGCATCATGTTAGTGGGTGCTCCTGTCAAGAGGTAAACCATGCAGAACCCCGACCTGACGGTTGACAATGAAGCCCGCCTGAGCGGCCGCATTCAGCGTGCCAACAGCCTGGCTGGCGACGTGTACGAGGCGATCTTCGGGCAATTGATGTCACTGCGGATTGCTCCGGGATCGCGCATCACCGTCGATAATCTCGTCAAGGAATTCAACGTCTCGCATACTCCCATTCGCGAAGCGCTTGGCCGGCTGGAAGGCGAGGGGCTGGTGGTCAAGACCCACCTGATCGGCTTTCGGGCCGCACCGCAGATCACCCGCCGTCGCTTTGACGAGCTCTATGAGCTGCGTCTTCTGCTCGAGCCCGCCGCGGCAGCCAAAGCCACAGCAACGCTCGATGACGAGCGTCTAGCCGTACTGCAGGAGGCCGCAGGCGTCATGGCCCGGCGTGTGGGGAAGGATGAACGCCTGCGCTATTCGAACTTCGCCCGCCAGGATGCGATCTTCCATGACAAGATCGTGGAGTTCGCTCAGAACGAGCTCATTCGCGAGACCCTGAATCACCAGCATACCCATTTCCACATCTTCCGCCTGATGTACCACTCGCGAGTGACCGAAGAGGCGCTCGACGAGCACGAGGCAATTCTCGCCGCCTTTTCCGCGGGTGACCCGGACGCCGCCGAAAAAGCGATGCGTGTGCACATCGAGAATTCCCGGGACCGGCTCCTGCCCGCGTTCGAGTAGCCGTTGCGATGTCCCTTGCCATGCGATTTGAGACAGATACCGGCACCTTGCCGGCGCGGCCTGAACGGCAAGCTGAGCCCGTGCTGCGCGCCGAGGGCCTTTCAAGGAAATACGGCCCGGTCACGGTACTCTCGGATGTGACGCTGGATATCTTGCCAGGTGAGATCCACGCGATCATCGGGGAGAACGGCGCGGGCAAGTCGACGTTCATGCGACTGCTGTCCGGCTACATCGAGCCGACCCAAGGCATGTTGTCCATGGCCGGAAATCGAGTGCGCTTCACCAAGCCTGATCAGGCTCAGGTAGCCGGCATTGCGCTCGTTCACCAGGAAATCCTGCTGGCCGAAGCACTCACCGTTACCGACAACCTTTTCCTCGGCCGAGAACTTACGAGGGGCGGCCTTGTCGACGACAAGGGCATGCGTCGTATCGCGGCGGCGAAACTGGCTGAGATCGGCTGCGCGGTGTCGCCAATCGCATTGGTGCGAGACATCTCACTGGCCGACCGCCAGCTCGTCCAGATCGCCCGTGCTTTGCTCGACGAGCATCGCCTCGTCATCTTTGACGAGCCGACGGCGGTGCTGACCGGGGAGGAAGTCGAGCGCCTGCTCGCCATCATCTTTGGCCTCAAGTCGCGCGGCATTGCCGTCCTCTATATCAGCCACCGCCTCGACGAGGTTCAGCGGCTGGCAGACAAGGTGACTGTCTTGCGTGACGGCAAGATGGTGGGCACCTACCCGGGGCATTCATTGAGCCAGTTCGACATGGCGCGGCTCATGGTGGGCCGTGAGCTCGCCGCGCTCTATCCGCAGAAGCGCGCAGTGCGGACGAACCAGCCAATGCTGAGCGTGCGGAACGCAAGGGTGCCCGGCTACGTCCAGGACGTGTCCTTCACCGTTCACAAGGGCGAGATTCTCGGCTTTGCCGGGATGATCGGGGCAGGGCGGACCGAGCTCTTCGAAGGCATCCTGGGTTTGCGGCCGGCGAATGCGGCCATCGAGCTGAACGGTTCCCCAGTGCATATTCGTTCGCAGCGGGAAGCCATGGATGCCGGCATCGGCTACCTGACGGAGGACCGCAAGGGCAAGGGTCTGCTCCTGCAGGAAGAGTTGGCGCCGAACCTCACCCTATCCGCGCTTGCCCGCTTTCATCCCGGTCTCATGGTTCGACGGCGCTCCGAGGCGCAGGCGCTGGCGCAAGCCGTTTCCAGCTACGACATCCGGGTGAAGAGCCTGAATGTCAAAGCCGGACAGCTTTCAGGCGGCAACCAGCAGAAGCTGCTTCTGGCCAAGGTCCTGCTGACCGAACCTTCAGTCGTCGTCATCGACGAGCCGACGCGCGGCATCGATATCGCCAACAAGGCCCAGATCTACGCCTTCATCCAGGAATTGGTCGACCGGGGCAAAGCCTGCGTCGTCATCTCCTCAGAGATGCAGGAGTTGGTCGGCATCTGCGATCGCATCCTGGTGATGCGGGAGGGCAGGATCAGTGGCGAGGTATCGGGTGAGGCGATGACCGAGAGCAACATCGCGCTGCTTGCGACCAGCGAGAGGGGTCACGACGTCGCCCCCGGAGGAAAACCGTGACCGCACTGACAAGTTCCACGCCAGCCCGCACCGAACGACAATACCATGTCTCGTGGGCCGATGCCGGACCCTTCCTCGCGCTCGTCGCGCTGCTGGTCATCGGGTTTCTGGTCAATCCGGATTTCCTCTCGGCGACCAATCTCGGCAACGTCGTCACGCGCAGCGCCTACGTCGCGATCATTGCCGTTGGCGCGACGTTCGTGATTTCCTCCGGCGGCCTCGACCTCTCCGTCGGTTCGATGGTCGCCTTCATCGCGGGCATTACGATCATGTTCATGAACATGATGGCGCCGAGCCTCGGTCTGTGGGCAATCCCCGCGGGCATGGCGATGGCGGTCGCCGCAGGTCTGCTATGCGGACTGGCGAACGGTCTGATCGTCACCGTCGGGAGGATCGAGCCGTTCATTGCCACGCTCGGCACGATGGGCATTTTTCGGGCACTGATCACCTATATGACGAATGGCGGCACGATCCCCATCGATCGATCGCTGCGGGAGGCCTACAGGCCGGTCTATTTCGGCACCCTCGCCGGCATTCCGGTTCCGATCCTGATTTCGGCCGTTGTGGCATCGATCGGCGCCTTCGTACTCTACAAGACCAAATACGGCCGCAAATGCGCGGCTGTCGGTGCCAATGAGGACGTCGCCCGCTATTCGGGCATCTCGGTCATCAAGACGCGTACCATCGCCTTCATCATCCAGGGCGTGTGCGTCGCCGTCGCCGCCATCTGTTACGTGCCACGGCTTGGAGCGGCGACCCCGACCACCGGAGTGCTGTGGGAGCTGCAGGTGATAACCGCGGTGGTTATCGGCGGGACCGCTCTTCGCGGCGGCAAGGGCCACATTTGGGGAACGGTCGCAGGTGCCGTGATCCTCGAGCTCATCGCCAACCTGATGGTGCTGTCCGATTTCGTCTCCGAATACCTGGTCGCCGCGGTGCAGGGCGTCATCATCATCATCGCCATGCTCGTGCAGCGGTTTTCGAAATAACCCGTCCTCGGACCCGACGGGTGCCTTGTGTTGTCTGGTCCATATCTCTGGGAGGTAGTTGATGTTTAGTAGAAAATGGGTCGCGGCCGCGGCAGCTGGCGCGCTGTTGTTGGCCGGCCAGGCGCTTGCAGCCGACAAGAAGGTGGTGGCGGTCTCGATCCCAGCGGCGGATCATGGCTGGACGGCTGGAATCGTGTACCACGCACAGGCTGCCGCCAAGGAAATCAACGCGGCGTTTCCGGATGTCGAGGTGGTCGTCAAGACCTCGCCTTCGGCGGCCGAGCAGGTGAGCGCGCTTGAGGATTTGTCCGCCAGCCGCAAGCTCGATGCCCTGGTCATCCTGCCATACACGTCCGAGGAACTGACCCAGCCGGTCAAGGCCATCAAGGACATGGGAACGTTCATCACCGTCGTCGATCGGGGGCTGACCGATGCCTCGATCCAGGACCTCTACCTTGCCGGCGACAATATCGCGGTGGGCACCAACACAGCGAAGTTCATGATCGACAAGCTGGGCGGCAAGGGAGACCTCGTCGTGCTGCGCGGAATTCCGACCGTCATCGACGACGAGCGCATCAAGGGCTTCGAGGATACGATCAAGGGCACCGGCCTGAAGGTACTCGACATTCAATATGCCCATTGGAACAGCGATGAAGCCTTCAAGCTCATGCAGGACTACCTTGCCAAGTATCCGCATATCGACGCGGTCTGGGCAAACGATGACGACATGCTGCTCGGCGTGCTGGAGGCCGTGAAGCAGTCGGGCCGGACGGACATCAAGCTGGCGCTCGGCGGCAACGGCATGAAGGATATCGTCAAGAAAGTGATCGACGGCGATGCAATGACGCCGGTCGAGACGCCATACCCGCCGTCGATGATCAAGACGGCAATCTACATGACCGTCGCCAATCTGATTGGCCAGGCGCCGGTCCGCGGCACGGTCAAGCTTGACGCTCCGCTGATCACCCAGGCCAACGCCAAGGAATACTACTTCCCCGACTCCCCGTTCTGATCCCGACTTCGAGTCCTTAGGGGCAAGACGCGGGGTGCGCCTTGCCCATCACAAACACCGAGAGGAAAGAGCCATGCCAGGCAAAAAAATCCTGATGCTGACAGGTGAGTTCACCGAGGAATATGAAATCTTCGTCTACCAGCAGGCGATGGAGGCCGTCGGCCACACTGTTCATGTCGTCTGCCCCGACAAAAACGCCGGCGACTTGATCAAAACGTCGCTGCACGACTTCGAAGGCGACCAGACCTACACGGAAAAGCCCGGTCACAACGCACTGATCAACAAGACTTTCTCCGAGGCCGAGAAGCAGCTTGATCAGTATCACGCGGTCTACTGCGCCGGCGGGCGCGGACCGGAATACATCCGCACCGACAAGCGCGTGCAGGCGATGGTCCGCCACTTCCACGAGGCGAAGAAGCCGATATTTACGATCTGCCACGGCGTCCAGATCCTGGTTGCCGTGGACGGCGTCGTCCGTGGCAAGAAGGTCGGCGCTCTAGGGGCTTGCGAGCCGGAGGTGACGCTTGCTGGCGGCACCTACATCGATCTGTCACCGACCGATGCCTATGTGGATGGGACGATGGTGTCGGCCAAAGGTTGGACGGCGCTTGCAGCCTTCATCCGCGAATGCCTGAAGGTGCTGGGAACGGAAATACGCCACACGTGAGCCTGGCCCGACGCATTCCTCAGGGGATGCGTCGGTTCCCTCGATGGGCCACGTCGTGCGCCGTCATGAACCCGCCGGGCGCGTTCGCCAATCATGTTCCTGCTTGAACCCCAGGACCTCGCGCAGCTTTCGATTTGAGATTGGCCCCTCGAACACGCCCATGGAGCGCGTAATCGGCGTGTCGGGCGCGTGCTTCTTGAGAAACTCTGCCGTTGGTGTGTCCGAGACGATGTTGTCGTTGACGGCGTTGAATACCTGGAACCCCAAACCGTCCTTCTCGATGCACAAATGCACGATCTGGCCCAGGTCGCGCGCGTCCATATAGGTCCAGCCGTCGCGCCGCCGCTTTGAGGGCTCCGCGAGGAACTCCGGAAACCGCGCGTAGTCCTGCGGTTCGACAACGCCGCCGATCCTCAGAGCGTAGATATCGCTCCCTGTGCGGGTAGCGAAGGAGCGCGCGATCTTCTCGCCCAGGACTTTTGAAAGGCCATAGCTGTCGGTCGGATCTGTGTCGTAGTCCTCTTCCACCGGAAAAGATGTGAAGTCGCGTTCGCCTTCGGCAAAGCACACGCCATAGACCGTTTCGCTGGAAGCTGTGACGATCTTGCGAATGCCGAGTTTGGTGGCGGCCTCGATCACATTGTAGGTCGACTGCACATTGGCGGCGAACATGGCGTTGTCCGGCCGCAGGAATATCCGCGGGATCGCCGCGAAATGGACCACGGCGTCGACCGGGCCGCGGCCCTTTCCGCCGAAATATTCGTTGAACCCGAAATGCAGCGTCAGCGCATTATAGGTCTCGCCGGCATCCGCAAGGTTGGTGATGACAGTCTCCACCCCAGGGACATCGAGAGGCGTCAGGTCGAGGTTCAGAACCTGATGCCCACGTTCGAGCAGATAGGGTATGACGTGACGGCCGATCTTGCCGCTGCCACCAGTGAAAACGATCCGCTTGCCCATGGTTTCCTCCCAACGGACCTCATTTCGTCGAGCGGCAGAAACGTGGCCAAAACGCACTTCCGCTTAGCCGATGTTGTCCGGTCAGCGCCTATTCAAAGATGCCGAAGCCAGGCACGGCGTATTTGTGCACGCCGTCCATGTTGAGCTCGACACCGATGCCGGGCGTGTCGGGTATGACGATGTGGCCATCCTCGACGATCGACTTGGCGCCATCCGGCAGGCGCACATAACCATCCCACGCTTCCCGCTCTTCGAGGGCATGCCACTCCAGCACGAGGAAGTTCGGAACGCTCGCGCACACATGGCATGTCGCCATCGTGCCCAGCGGTGTCGACACAAGATGGGGTGCGAATGGCACGTAATACATTTCAGCGAGATTTGCGATCTTGCGGCTTTCGGCAAGGCCGCCGCATTTCGGCACATCGGGCATGATGACGTCGGCGCCGTAATTCTGGAACAATTCCCGGAAACCCCAGCGCAGGTAGAGATTTTCGCCGACGCAGATTGGCGTCTTGGTTCTCATGCGGATCTGTTTCAGCGCCTCGACGTTCTCAGCCGGAATTGGCTCTTCCAGCCACAGAAGGTTGAACCGCTCCATCTCCGACGCTATGCGGCTGGCGCTGAGTACGTCATAGCGCGCGTGCAGGTCGATGCAGAGGTCTACGTCAGGACCGATCGCGTCGCGCACCGCCGCAACGCGCTCCACCATTGAGCGGAGCTCGGCGCCGTTGATGGTGTGGTTCACCGCATCGAACTTTGCCGGATGACGCACGTTGTCGATGTCGAATTTCACGGCCGTGAAGCCCTCGGCCACCATGCGGCGGGCGCGCGTTGCGCACCCCTGCGGTGATCCCGCTTCGTCATCGCCGTGGCCGCAATCGGCATAAAGCCTTATCCGGTCGCGGAACTTGCCGCCGAACATGCGATAGAGCGGCTGCCCCGCCGCCTTCGCCGCCACGTCCCACAGCGCCATTTCAAGCCCGGTCAGCGCGATGAGAAAGACGCCGGCCTGCGCACCGGAAAAGACATGGTCGCGACGGATCTTGTCCCAGCAATATTCGACGTTGCGGGGATCCTGACCAATGAGTTCCGACTTCAATTCTGAAATAAGTCCGACGATCGCGGCCGCGCCCGCGTCGGGGTTTGCCTCACCATAGCCGGAGATACCGGCGTCGGTATCGATACGGATCAGGGTCGCCTTGCCGTGATAGGCGACGACCGCCGTCTTGATGTCCACGATCTTCATCGAAGCTCCTCCCGGGGTGGCTCACCCCATACCTGTGCACTCACCTTGCGGGTAAGGCCTCAACTTGTCCGATGAGCATATAAGAAGAGAAGATGAAACGTAAACCCCCTTTTCCGACCGTTTTGCCGAATGTGTTTTTGGCAGTTGCGCCGGCGCAGCACGGTTTAACGGCCCGGATGGTGGAATTTTCTATCTCCGATCAAAAATAAGGGGCAGGTCACGATTTACTTGTCAGACGAGCATATAAGTCTATAAATGTGGTGGCAAACTGAGCGACGTGCCAAGACGGGCATGCCGCCGATCAGGAGGAGCAAATGCAACAGCGACAGTTAGGATCGTCGTCGGTCAAGGTATCCAAGATTGGCCTGGGTACCTGGGGTATGTCGGGCGCGTTCTGGGGCGCGGCCAATGACAAGGAATCGATACGGGTGATTCAACGCGCCATGGAACTCGGCATTACCTTGATCGACACGGCCGAAGCCTATGGGCATGGCCATGCCGAGCAGGTTGTCGGCAAGGCGCTCGCCGGCAACCGAGAAAAAGCGGTGATCGCGACCAAGGTTGCCCCGAACCATCTCGAACCAGCGGCGCTCGAGGCGGCGCTCGACGGCTCGCTGAGACGGATGCAGACGGACTATGTGGACATCTATTTCGTCCACTGGCCGAACGCAGACTTCCCGATTGGCCCGACCATGGAAATGATGGAACAGCTGCGGTCATCCGGGCGGATCAAGGCGGTCGGCGTTTCCAATTTCAGCACTGCTGATATGAACAGCGCACGCCAGTATGGCGTCATCGACGTGCTCCAGCCTCCCTACAACATGCTGTGGCGCGAGGTTGAGGCGGAAACTCTGCCCTATTGCCGCAAGCACAATATCGGCGTCATGCCCTACAGTGGTCTTGCCCAGGGGCTGCTTACCGGCCTGCTCTCACCGGATACCAAGTTCGTCGAGGGAGACGAGCGGCGCACCACCGTGCTGTTCCAGCCGGGCACCTACGAGCGAGCCGTCGCCGCTGTCGACGCCCTCAAGCCGATTGCGGCCAACTACGGCAAGACGGTGCCACAGCTTGCGATCCAGTGGCTTACCAGCAGGCCAGGCGTGAGTTCGCCGCTGGTCGGCGCGCGTACTGTCAGGGAACTTGAGGAAAACATCGAGAGCGTAGGCTGGACGATTTCCGACGCGGACGTCGCCGCCATCGACAAGCATACCACGCCTATCTGGGCGGAAATCAAGGACAAGGGCGATATGTTTGGTTTTCGCGCCCGGCAGCGCCAGGAGCGGGAAGCGAAAAGGGCTTAAAGCGCGCCGCGTTGAAAGAATTCAGGCGATGCGCTTTTGCATGTCGTTGCCCCAAGACCGGGCCCAGTTCTGGGCGACATGCATTGAATCCGGCCGTGTCCTCCCAACACGCCACGGCGCGGCCAGTGCGTTTGCTGGCCGCGCCGCACCAGGGATGGTCAAACGGCTAATCCTTATACGGTAACCCGACGGCGGTGGTTGCCTTCAGGTGCCGGCGCATCGCTTCTTCCGCACGTTTTGCGTCGCGCGCAACGAGTGCCTCATAGATTGCCCTGTGATCTTCCGTCGCGAAGGACAGGGCATGAGGCATCAGATTGCTGACGCGCCGGCTCGCCGCCTGCCACCATCGCGACGAGTACATGAAGCGGTCGAGGATCCTGTTTTGGGTAGACCGGCAAATCTCCATGTGGAAGTCGAGGTCTAGCTTCAGATAGGCATCCGGATTGTCCTCGGTCGCGGACATGGCTGCCAGCAGTATGCCAAGATGCTCAAGGTTTTCCTTCGTCATATGCTTGGCAGCGATGGCGGCGATGGCAGGTTCGATGATAATTCGCGTCGCGTGTGCTTCCGCCAGCAGTTGCCGGATCTGCTCGGGCGGCAGCCAGTCGATGAGCAATGGACTGAGATAGTCCCATTCCTCGGCCGGACGCAGCACCACGCGCCGTCCCTGTGCGATCTCGATCATGTCGAGGGAAGCCAGAATCTTCAACGCTTCGCGCGCCACGGCGCGCGATACCCCGAATTCTTGCAGGATCTGTTGCTCCGACGGTCCTTGGCCCCCGGAAACACCGTCGGTGGCGATGCGACGCGCGAGCACGCCTGCCACCTGCTTGGGCAAAGTTTGAAGCTTGACCTCCATGGCATCCATCATTAACATCCACTTGTCTGATAAGCTTATAGGCAGATGGCTAGATATGCAGTCAACTATCTCATAAAAATGCTCACTAGCCTATAACTCGTGCCGCGGGAAGGGAGGATTGGACGTTGGAGATTTCCAACCCCGGCGTTCGCCACCCGAGATGAGGATCGATATACTGTCGCTGAACGCGGCGGTCATCGTTGCTCAATCGTCCAGCGGGCTCGCAAGGGTCGCCTGGTTTCCGTGAGGAGAAATGTATGCGCGTAGCAAAGCGCGCCGGAACAAACGGAACACCGATGACAGAATCTCCGCCAGAAGCCGGCGAGGGCCATAGGCCCACTGCAGGGCAAAGGTGGTGTCTGCACGGGAGTGATCCAGACAGTCTCCTGGCGGGAGGAGCAAGCCGCCGCGGACTTTGACGGGAATGCTGAACGTCGTCGCTCGACCCAAAGGGCCGACCAATCATGATCAAGGAGGAAATTGTGATGTCCGGAAACTTATCGAGACGCAAATTCCTGGTGGCTGGCGCCACGGTGGCGGCAGGATCGCTCGCCGCGCCATGGATCGCCAGGGCGCAGGCCAACGAGATTACGGCGCTGCTGATCACGGGCGGCCCGCTCTATCCCAAATATTGGGAGAAGATTGTCCAGGATTTCACGGCGAAGACCGGCGTCAAGGTCCGCTATGATCTGCTGGAATTCACGCCGCTGACATCGAAGGTCGTCACGTTGAGCGCCGCGCGATCGAGCCAATATGACGTCTACAGCACCCACACGGCGCAGATTGACTCCTACTTCAGCCATTTTGCGCCGCTGAACAGCTATTTCAGCGAGTCCGAATTGGCGGATTTCTATCCCGTCGCGGTCAAATATCTGCGCGATCCCAAAAACGGCAATCTGGCGGCTATTCCGCGCAACATGGATGCGCGCGTTCAATATTACCGCAGCGACATCTACCAGGAGAAAGGCCTGAAGCCGGCCGAGACCTGGGAAGAACTCGTCGACGTCGGCCTGAAACTCACCGGCAATGGCCATTACGGGTTGGTTGTCCCGGGGCAGGGCGATCCGGCCCAGCGTACCTTCAGCGATCTGCTGTGGCAGGCCGGCGGGGATTGGGTCGATCAGGCCAACAAACCTGCCTTCAATTCCGAAGCCGGGATCAAGGCCCTCACATTCTACCGTGACCTCGTCCAGAAACACAAAATCGTCCCCCCGGATGCCGTCGGCTATCAGTGGAACGAAAATTCGACTGAATTCTCGTCTGGAACGGTCTACGCCAATTTTGACTGGCCGGGCGCTTTCGCCACTCTCTCCAATCCGGACACCTCCCGCGTTGTCGGCAAGTGGTCGAGCGCGCCCTATGTGCGGGACAAAGCGGCAATTTCCTGCGCCATCTCGCACGCTATGGCCCTCAACGGCCAGTCGGGGCGCAAGGATCCCGCGGTCGAGTTCATCAAGTATACGGTCGGCCCTGAGGCGCAGCGCCTGCAGTTCGACGAGTTCACCAACTTCCCCAGCAGTCAAGCGATCGCCAAGGAGGTGATCGCGGCGGCGAAAGGCCCGCAGGCCGCATGGCTGCAGCAGCTAGAGACGACGATCGCGAACGGCAAGGAATGGCCCAAGCTGCCCGGCTTCTCAAAAGTCTGCACCTTGATGTTCTCGGCCATCGAACAGGCGCTCACCGACCAGGTTTCGCCAAGCGATTCGCTCAATCAGGCGGCCGTGGAAGCGGAAGACGCCATGCGTAGGGCCGGAGCCTACGACTGAGGATGTCGTCCATCCCACAGGGCCGGGTGTCGGGGCGTCGGCGGCGTTCGCCGCTGCCCTACACCTGGCAGAAGGGGTACCTTCTGGCCGGCCCGGCGTTCGTCGTCATGCTCGCCATCTTCGTCTATCCCCTGGGGTACTCGTTCCTCATGAGTTTCTTCCGGTGGGATCTGAGCGGCTCCGCGCCGTTCATCGGGACAGGAAACTACACAGACGAGCTGTTTGGTCGGCAGTTCAACCAAGCCCTTCGAAACCAGATCATCTTCAGCGTCGTCTCCATTACGGTCGAGGTGGTGGCTGGAATGGCGATCGCGGTGCTGGTCAACGGAGAATTGCGGGGCATGCGGCTCGCCCGCACGCTGCTGTTGGTGCCACCGATGATCGCTCCCGCCGTCGTCGGCCTCAATTTTCGGTGGCTTTTCAATACGCAATACGGTCTTGTTGATGCATTGCTGCGCATGTTCAACCTGCCCAGCATTCCCTGGCTCAGTGACCCGACCTGGGCCCTTGTCTCGGTCATTATCGCCGATGTCTGGCAGAACACGCCGCTGATGGTGCTGCTGTTCCTGGCCGGCCTGCAATCCTTGCCCCAGGAGCCGCTCGAAGCCGCGACGGTGGACGGCGCCGGGCCGTGGCAGCGCTTCTGGCACATTGTTCTGCCGTTGATGCGTCCGGTCATCATGATCGCGTTGATGCTGCGTATCATAGACACGTTCCGAACCTTCGACGTCGTCTGGCTGATGACGCAGGGCGGGCCGGGGGGCGCTTCCAACCTGCTTACCGTCTACGCCTACCTGCTGGCATTCCAGGCCGTGGATTTCGGGCACGCGGCGGCGGTTTCCTACATTGCTCTGGGGATGTCCCTGGTCGTGCTCGGCCTGCTCTACGGAGTGCCGTGGCTGATCGCAAAGCGGAGGGCCATCTGATGGATACTGCGGCCGTGAGCACGCATCGCAAGCCAAGACGCCGCCGCCGCCGGTTCACAGCCGGCGTTGCCGGACGCTACCTCGCTCTCATCCTGACCATCGCCTTCACCATTTTTCCGTTGGTGTGGCTGTTCCTGACGTCGATCCGCAGCTCGGCCGACATCTTCTCCGTGCCGGTCCACATCATTCCCGTGACCGCGACGTTGACGCAATACGTGTCGGTTTTCCGCGAATATGACACCATGGATTATGTCTGGAACACGGTCATCGTATCGTTCGTGACCGTCATTTTGGTCCATTTGCTGGCCATCCCCTGCGCCTATGCCCTGTCGCGCTTCAGGATGCCGGGCGTCATGCTGATCTTCGGCCTGCTCTTGATCATGCGGATGATCCCGGTCATCGCGCTCGCCATCCCGCTCTTCGCCGTGTTCGCGGCAATCGGCCTCCTGGATTCGGTCTGGGCGCTGATCCTCGCCCATACGGCTGCCAAACTGCCTGTCGCCATCTGGCTCCTGCTGGGCTTCATCCAGGATGTCCCGAGAGAGATCGAGGAAGCTGCCCAGTCAGACGGCGCCGGCACGATGCGCACGCTGGTCCAGATTGTCACGCCGCTGATCGCGCCTGGCATCGGGGCCAGTGCGGTGATCACCTTCCTTTTCACCTGGAACGATTTATTGCTCGCACTGACCCTGACGTCGAGCAAGTCCGCGCAGACCCTGCCGGTCGGGCTCACCAATTTCGTTTCGCAGTTCGGCATCAACTGGGGCGCCATGTCAGCTGCCGGCGTTCTCATGGTCATCCCGACTTTGGTGTTTGTCTGGTTTGCCCAAGGGCTGTTGGTCAAAGGCCTGACCACCGGTGCGGTCCGTGGCTGAGCGGCGGGCAAGGAGCAATGCGCTCGATGCTTTCGATGACAGTTGGTTAGGCAAGTGAGACCGGCGCGGTGGATAAAAGTGGTGCTGCGCTAAGGGAGGACGACGAGTGGAAGCGGACCAAATACCGGCCATATCAGACATTTCCCGGCCACCGAGGCAATTGGTCGATGCGCTTGCAGCGATCGGTTCGGCGACACTGGCCAGTGAGCTCTATCATAAGATGGGAATTCGTGATCCGCACATCCGGGGCCCGAGGCCATTGAGGTCCGGCCGCACTGCGGCAGGCCCGGCTCTCACGCTCCAATGCATGCCGAAGCGCGAAGATCTCTATAACGAAACAGAGTATGAGGACCCGGAGCGACAGCTCCACCGTCACGTTCTCTACCCCACGCAGCCGGGCGACATGGTTGTCGTCGATGCGCGCGGCGATCTGGGCAGCGGCATCTTCGGCGAGATGATGCTCACCTATTTCGCCGGTCGCGGCGGGGCCGGGGTGGTCGTCGACGGCTGCATCCGCGATTCTGCCCAGGCCGCGGCCCTGGATATAGGTATCTGGGTAAAGGGGGCGACGCCGAATTTCCACGCCCAGACCAACATTGTCCCCTTCGCCGTCAACGTCCCCATCGCGTGCGCGAATGTGCTCGTCATTCCCGGCGACATCATAGTGGCTGACGACGACGGCGTGGTCGTCGTGCCGATCGCACTTGCGCCCAAGCTGGTCGCGCTTGCCGGCGAGCATATCGAGTGGGAAGAATTTACCCGCGCGCGCTTGGCCGAAGGAGGGGATTTGCGGAAATACTACCCGTTGAGCGCGGAGGGCGAGACCGAATACCGCGCATGGCGGCACGCTCAGCGAAAATGAGCAGGGCCTGCACGGGAGGAAAATAGATGTCTGCAATCCAGATAGAACAGCTCGGCAAGAGCTTCGGCGCCGTGGAAGTTCTGCGCGACGTGAACATTGAAATTGCCAGCGGCGAGTTCGTGGTCCTCGTCGGCCCCTCGGGCTGCGGCAAGTCAACTCTTCTGCGTATGATCGCCGGCCTGGAAGAACAGACGACGGGCGAGATCCGCATAGGCGGGCGCGTCGTCGACGAGATGCCCGCGAAATCGCGCGACATAGCGATGGTGTTCCAGAGCTACGCGCTCTATCCGCATATGAGCGTGGCCGACAATATGAGCTTCGCCCTTCGACTGGCCAAGGTCCCCAGGGAAGAGATCGTCTCGAGGGTGAAGGCAGCCGCCGAAATCCTCGGCTTGCAGGATCTGCTGCGTCGTATGCCGCGCCAGCTGTCTGGCGGCCAGCGCCAGCGGGTCGCCATGGGCCGCGCGATCGTGCGCGACCCGGCAGCCTTCCTGTTTGACGAGCCGCTCAGCAATCTCGATGCAAAGTTGCGCGTCAAGATGCGTGCCGAGATCAAGAAGCTGCACCAACGGCTCGGGCGCACCAGCATCTACGTCACGCACGACCAGACCGAGGCGATGACGCTTGCCGACCGGATAGTGGTGCTGAACCGAGGCCAGGTCGAGCAGATCGGTACCCCTTCCGAGCTCTACGAGAACCCTGCCAACCTTTTCGTTGCGAGCTTTATCGGCTCACCGGAAATGAACCTGATCAAGGGCCGAATTGACAATGGCGCATTCGCCGCCGAGCAGGGCCTGCGCTTGCCCTTGGCCGATGGCGCTCGGATCAGTGACAGGGAAGGGGTGGTATACGGGATTCGCCCGCAGCACATCACTGTCGGCGGCACCCACGCAAAGGCAACGGTTCAGGTGGTGGAACCGACCGGCGAGGCCCAGGAACTTACCTTAAATGCGAATGGCGTCGATCTGATTGCCGAAATCCGGGAACAGCCCCTGTTCAAACCTGATCAAGAGGTGAAGTTGGAGATTATGGTGCATAAGGTGCACCTGTTCGACGCCCAGAGCGGCACCAGGATAAACTAGAGCGCTTGTGCGATCGGAACGTCTTGCCAGGCGTTGGTGTCCATCCCATCGAATACAATCAGCGAACGCATCAATGTTTCCCTTGCCGAAGCCAGATGGGCTCGGCAGACCCGCTCAATCCGCTCGGAATCGCGGCTTTCGAGCGCATCGATATAGGCGAGATGCTCCAGGATCGCCGCCTGGTTACGCTGTTTTTCGTCATGCTTGTTCCACTGATAGTGGTAGTGGAAAATGAAGCTGATGATATCGTAGAAATCGTCGATGAAGCGGTTCGGCGAAGCCTCGTTTATGAGCCGGTGAAACCGGTTGTCGAGACTGGAGAAGTCGTGAAAGCGGCTTTCAATCTGCTTCAGCAGTTCGGTATGCGCAACCTTGAGCACGGCGAGCTTCTCCCACAGCGGAGACGTGTCGGGCTGTCGTGAAAACAGATGCGCCGAGCGCAGCTCGAACATCACCCGGATCTCGAACAGCTCAAGTGCGAAATCTTCCGTAAAGCCCTTGAAAAGCCAGCCCGTGTTCGGCCTCTTCTCGAGCAGTCCAAACCGGCTGAATCGGATCAGGAACTCGCGAATTCCGTTGGTCGCGACGCCGAACTGACGCGCAAGCTCGAGTTCGTTGATGCTGGTACCGGGTCTGGTGTCACCCCGCAGCATCCACTCCATGAACTGCTGTTCCACATGCTTGGCCCGTGAGGTGGTTTCGGCGTCGGGATAGTAATCGCTATCCTCGACCGCACGGCCTGCCGTCCTGACACCGCTGCGCTCGGCGATAAGGTCGCGGTGGGCAAGTTCTCCCAAGACCTTTCGGACAGTCGTGCGGCTGACTCCCATTTTCCGTCGAAGCTCATTTTCGGAAGGGAGCTCTCCGGTCAATTGTCCGTCACGCAGCATACTGGCGACGCGATTGAAAGCCTTCTTGTAGACAGTGTCGGTTCGCATCGGATCTTCCTCTGAGCAAGACCTTGTCCTTTCTACCATGAACTTTATCCATAAAAAACAACTTGACCAAGTCATGCAGGTTGTTTTTTATCGATAAGAGGGAACTAAAATACAGCATGAGTTTTTGACGACGCGGCTTGCACGGGCCGCGGCGGGGAGGGAACTTTGCCTGAAACGCGAGGCACCGGCACCACTGTCGGCGACGCGGCAATGCCAGCACCCAAGAAGCAAGAAGCCGTTCCCGGACTCGCGCTTGGCCTGGCCCTGCTGAGCGCCGGTCCGGTCGTCATCCTGGTGTTGCTGATCGTCGTTCTCAGTTTTCTGTCCCCCTATTTCCTGACTGGACGCAACCTTAGCAACATCCTCGCCCAGACCGCCGTCATCTCGGTGGTGGCGATGGGCCAGCATCTGGTCATTCTGACACGAGGGATCGACCTCTCCGTCGGCTCGAACCTGGCACTGGCTTCCGTCGTCGGCGCGCTCAGCTTTCATGCCGGCGCTCCCGCCTTCGTGGTGATCGCGGTGATGGTCGGCTGCGGGGCGGCGGTCGGCACCATCAACGGGCTCTTCTACGTCTTCGGCCGGTTGCCGCATCCGTTCATCATCACGCTGGCGACATTGAGCATCGCCAAGGGGTTGGCGCTCCAGCTGGCCGACGGGCGCGCCATCCCTGGAATGCCGGATGCCATCGATGCGCTTGGCCGCGAGGCGGTCTGGGGTCTGCCTGGATCGGTTTTTGTGGTTGCGGGCGTTGCCGCGGTGCTTTTCGTCATGGCCAAGACGATGGTCTGGGGGCGCTGGATTTATGCCGTCGGCGGCCGGCCCGACGCTGCCGTGCGCATGGGCATTCCTGTGTCCTGGGTCCTGGTTTCGGTCTATGTGATCTCGGGGCTGTGCGCCGGCATCGGTGCCGTCATCCTTGCCGGCCGCACCGACGCCGGTTCGCCCTTGTTCGGCAATCTGCTGGAACTGGATACGATCGCGGCGGTGATCATCGGCGGTGCCAGTTTTCTCGGCGGCCGCGGCCATCTTGGCCATGCCTTGATTGGCGCCATCATGATCGGCGTCATCCGCAACGCGCTCAACCTGCTCAACGTCAACGTCTTCTTCCAGCTCATCGTCATCGGCGTGGTCATCGTCATCGCGGTCGAGGCTGACGTGCTGCGCAACTATCTCGAAGGGCGCGTGCGGGTCATGCAGGCCGGGAGGCAGTCATGAGCGCCGTTGCGGCCAGCGCCGATCCTACAGCCACCGCGGATCATCCCGTCCTGGCGGTGCGCGGTGCAACCAAGCGGTTCGGCTCGGTCGTGGCGCTGGACGATGTCAGCATCGAGGTCCGACGCGGCGAGATCCTCGGGCTTCTCGGCGACAACGGCGCCGGCAAGTCGACGTTGACCAAATGCATCAGCGGGGTGCACCAACTCGATGCCGGCGCGATCCTTCTGGACGGTGCGCCAACGCAGATACGCTCCCCTGCGGACGCGCGCTTCGCCGGCATCGAGACCGTCTATCAGGATCTGGCGCTTTTCGACAATCTGACGCCGGGACAGAACTTCTTTGCCGGTCGCGAGTTGGCCTGGCCGGAATGGCTTCCTCGCGGCATGCGATTTCTCCAACAGCGCAGGATGGATGCCGAAACGCGCATTCTGCTTGCCAATCTGAAGGTCACGTTGCCAAGGCTGGACGCCGTCGTCGCCATGATGTCGGGCGGTCAAAGGCAAGCCATCGCCGTGGCCCGGTCGACCGTGTTTGCCCGCAAGGTTGTGATCCTGGACGAACCGACCGCCGCACTTGGCCTGCGTGAATCGCGGCAAGTGTTGAACCTGGTCGCGACGCTGCGCGACCAGGGCAACGCCGTCATCCTGATCACCCACAACATGGAACACGTCACTGAGCTTGCCGACCGCGCCGTGGTGCTTCGCCAGGGCCRCAAGGTCGGCGAACTGGTGCCGACCAAGGACAACAAGCAGGAGCTGGTCTCCATGATCGTTGGAGCCTGACTCGCTCGAAATTTGGGGACTGTTCCGGTCCGCAAATGCCTGAAGCGACTTCCGCCGGAAGACGCCTCAATCCAAGGGAGGAATGGAATGCCAATGAACCGAAAACTGTTCACCGGGCTGGCGATCGCCGTTGCGTTTGCGATGCCGGCTTCGGCCGCCGACAAGATCAAGATCGGCCTGATTACGAAATTCCCGGTGCCGTTCTACTCGACCATGGAGGATGCAGCCAAGAAATACGCCGCCGCCCATCCCGAGATCGAGCTGGTTACCGGCCAGGGCCAGGCGGCTACCGACATCGAAGGGCAGATCGCGCTGATCGAGTCCATGATCACGCAAGGCGTCAAGGGTCTGGCGATCACTCCGGTCGATCCGACCGTTGCGCCGGCGCTCGACAAGGCGGTCGCCGCCGGCATCAAGGTGGTTCTCGTCGACAACAGCATCCCGGACTGGAAAGGCCAGACAGCGCTGGTCTCGACCAACAATCTCAACGGCGGCAAGATCGCCGGAGAGTACCTCAAGACCGTGCTCAAGAGCGGCGACAAGGTCGGCATCCTGCAAGGCGTTCCCGGAGTGCCGGCACTCGACGACCGGGTGACCGGCATGATGGAGGGCCTCGGCGACGTCAAGATCGATGTCGTCGGCAAGGGTGCAACCAATTGCACGCTCGAACTTGGCACGTCGGTGACCGAAGACATCCTGACCGCCAATCCCGATCTCAAGGCGATCTACTCGGCCTGCGGCCCGCCAATCCCGGGCGCCGTCAAATCGATCAGCAATGCGGGCATCGCCAACGACAAGATCATCCTGGTCGGCTTCGACGCCTGCTGCGGTGAGATCGAAGCGATCAAGTCGGGCGCGGAAGATGCCAGCGTTGCGCAATTTCCAGCAAAAATGGGTGAGCTTGGCATAGACACGGTCGTCAAGGCGATCCGCGGGGAAGCCGTCGAGGCCAATGTGGACACCGGCGCCGGTCTCGTGACGCTGCAGAACGTCAAGGACTTCGAGTGATCCACCAGTGGTCCGGTGGATTGCACCTCCGGACCACTTCCTGTTTCCGCACTCCAGGAATTATGCCGTTAGCGAAGGGGTGGAATTACACTTATGGACGCCACCATCAAGATCGTCCGATGCGCCGAGCCCGGCAGGCTGGCGTTCGAGGAACAGGCAGCGCCAGGCGCTCCGCCGGAAGGCTGGGTGCTGGTCAACGTCGCCCACGTCGGCATCTGCGGAACCGATTACCACATCTTCCAGGGCAAGCATCCGTACCTCGCCTACCCACGCGTCATGGGCCATGAGGTTTCGGGAACAATTGCGGCAATCAATGGGCCCGTGGACATGGCGGTCGGGCAACACGTCGTCGTCAACCCCTATCTTGCCTGCGGCAATTGTCCTGCCTGCCGCCAGGGCAAGCCGAACTGCTGCCTCGCGATCGAGGTGCTTGGCGTGCACCGTGACGGTGCCATGAGCGAACAGATTCTCGTGCCGGCGCAGAACCTCATTCCAGCGACCGGTCTGTCATTGGTCGAGGCGGCGGCGGTCGAGTTCCTGGCCATCGGTGCGCACGCGGTCCGCAGATCCATGGCCGGGCCGGGCAGCCGCACTTTGGTTATCGGCGCAGGGCCAATCGGCCTCGGTACCGCGCTTTTTGCCCGCATAGCGCGGCAGTGCGTGACCGTCATGGACGTCGATGCCGAGCGGCTGGCTTTTGCCGCAAGGCAGGGTTTTCTGGTGATCGACGGGTCGACGGGTTCGATTGTCGAGACGATAGCGGAGCGAACTGCCAGGACAGGTTTCGATGTGGTCTTCGATGCAACGGGAAACAGCCGTTCGATGCGGTCTGCCTTCGCCTATGTTGCCCATGGCGGCGTCATGGTGATGGTCAGCGTCGTGCAGGACGACATAACCTTCTCCGACCCAGAGTTCCACAAGCGGGAAATGATGCTGATCGGCAGTCGCAACGCGACGCGCGCCGACTTTCAGCACGTCATGGCTTCGATCCGCGCCGGAAAAATACCAATCGACGAACTCGTCACGCATCGTACGACTCTGCGTAACAGCCCTCGCGATATTGCGATCTGGGCGCAGCAGAAGTCCGGTCTGATCAAGGCTGTTATCGACGTGGCGGGATCTGGCTGATTTTGCCAAACGCCGTCGTGCGAAAAAGTCTCTCCGGAGCGTGAGGTACCTGCGAGGAGAGGAGGACCAGCCTGACTGGGCAGGGATACCCTGGTAAGATCGCTACGGGCTGAGGAGGTCGCCACTGACGACGACGTGATGCTCGACGAATTCCGGCTTGTTGATCAGGTACTGATCGTCCTTGGGATAGTAGTGGGCCCGCTCAGGTTGATCGCCCGCATAGGCCTTTACCGCTTCCATATCGGTCCACCAGCTCAGAGCGCATATCTCCGTAACGCCGTCGCTGAGGTCGCGCAGCGTGATCTGGTGACCGAGATTGCCTTTGGTGGCGCCAAGCTCGTCGCCACCGGTCCCTGCCACGTAGCGCGCGTATTCGGCGGCCATCTGCGTGCGCACCGTCCCGCACCATCTTCGAAGAATTACCTGCCGGACCACTAACCCTGGCCTCCGCTACCTATTTCCCGTCACCCATCTTGAACATCACCCCGCCGCCGCCATTCTTGGCAATGACCTCGACCCCGGCTGGGCACGCGGGAAGTCGTCCAGGGTTTCACTCTGCCTTCAGTACCTGGTATCTGATCGACCAGTCACGAATGATCAGTCGGACGGCCTCAGGTCGCGAAACATCATGCTCGGCAGCAAATTGATCGACGCCCGCGAGCATGTCCGGTTGAAGGCGGACCATGATTGGCACGCCCTTTCCAGTCGGGGCCGGTCCCCGCCGTTTCTTTGATACCACGGTTTCTTGCTTTGGCATAAGAACCGTGATATCAGAATTCTTGTCCTTGCGGAAGCGCTGGATCCTCACACTAAAACTGAATTGGCGAAGATCCGATGCCGAACACCATTGTTCGAGCAGCCGCCGAAGGCCGCCCGCTCTCAACCGCGGCGGCTGCTTCAACCGCCGCCGCCGTAGCGGTCGAGCCAACGAACATGGCCGAAGCTGCGCCCAAGGGCGAGTTCATGGCATCGTGCAGGACATCCATGGAATGGAATGACTTTAACCAACGCTCTGACGCCGGGTGGGGAGGGCATTGGCGGCACTGATCTTGTTGACAAGGCACTCGGCCCGCAGCCCCACCAGCGAACGGGTTTGGTGCACTCGGCAGGGCTCGAACCTGCATCTGCCCGGGAAGGTCCCGCTCTGTCCTAGATTGAGCTACGAGCGCCAATGTTGGCACGCTAGTAGAACGGGCCCATTCGATCAAATTAGCGATTGGGATAGCCGGCACATGCATTGGAAGTAGGTCGAGGTGGGAGGCCGAGCTACCCTCTGTATCGCCCTTTCTCGCACCAATACCGAACAACGACACCGGGTTGCGCCCGAAACAGACTGGCCGCAAGTTGACAATTCTCTCTGTTGTATGCCTCCGCCTCGGTCGCATCGAACGTGGCCACATGGATACGCATTTCGGCGGCAGCGGAGCTTCGGTACAGCGTATAGGTCTTGGAGTCATCAGGCTGGGGCGCGCAGCCAGCCAAGGCCGAAACCACCGCCAGAGCAAGGAACAACCTCATTTCAGCATCATAGGTGAGACGGATCTAAGGAATGGAAAGGTCACGTTGCGCGGCGAACCTTTCGATCGCCAACGTGAAAGTGACATGATCTACGCCGGCTATGTGGAGGTGCTCGTTGCATCAGGCCCCGACGCACCGAAAGGCAGCGATGCTTTGGCCGGCGAGTGAAACTTACGGCGGGCATCCTCGTACAGTTCAGCGCTTCGCGAGGTCGTCAAATGTGATCCCGGTGCCATAACCGCTTGGTAGATCGGCGGTTGCCTCCCGGAAACTGCGTTCAACGGCAGCCGTGTACCGGCCGACATTCGCCAGCCTATCCCAAATGACGAAGGCGACAGCCAAGGCGATGACGACGAGCACCATTCGCATCGGAACCTCCCTCAAAGAGTTCCAGCAGGTATAATACAGCCTGTTGCTAATATGCGCCAGCGTGGACGATGGCGAGGCTCGCGTCGGCCTATGTCCAACCTCGCGGTCAGCGACGTCAATCAGCGCTAGCTAATATAGATGAGCCCGCGTCATCCAATCGAGGGATGGCGCGACTTATCCCGCTGCTCCACTTGATGGCAAGGCAAAGGGCGGCAATCCGGTTTTGCTGCCCAAGGGGCCTGCTAGCTCTAGGGGGGCTAAATATGAGCAATACTACTCTCATTGCTATCGCTATCCTCGCGATCAGCATCGGCCATGCCGATGCCAAGGGCCGCAAGGTGGACCTGCCGGTTTGCACCGCGTCAAACCACCTCTTCGAAGTCCTGGGTGACAAATGTTTTCTCGTCAAAGGTTCGATGATCTATGGCGACATCGCCGGTCTTTCCCAGATAGTCACCTGGGCTGGGGGTGGATCTGGCGGTCTGTGAGGTGCGCCCTTAGGTGCCATCGACGGGGACAGGCTACAAAAAAGGCCTATGCCGCAATGGCCGGTGCGCTCACAACCTAAGCACCCTCGCACCGGCCATTTCTTTTTGCGTCCAGCCTACAGTCGCGTGAATTCGGCAAGCCCTAAGCGTAGCCGCTGGCCCTCTGCATAGGCGAGAGCGAAAGATTCCAGTTCGAATGATCGGGTTAGTTCCTGGTCGTCTTCGACCACGCGGACGAACCATTCTCCGCAGGCTTCGACCACTTCAACGCAAGGGTAAACCTTGCCGTTCGACGTTACGCTATCCATCGCAGCCTCCCTAGAAAGCAATGGGGAACGTCCATTTTTATAAAGCTCGTCCGAGAGGAATTTCAATATCAAATGTGGTTGCAATAGCCGACCGGTGCGGCCAGCCCGGCGCCCTGTTTTTTACACTGAACAAACCAAAAAGGGCGCCGAGCCTTCACCGGCGGCGCTTTGAGGGAAGCGACGCCGAGAAGTGAGCATAGCGCTCTCGCTAGAGTTGTCGGAATACAACCTTTAGGATGATGGCCGCTGCTGCCCTACATTCTGATCGAAACATACGACAACAGGTAAACGATCGCGATGGTCGCCGTAGCGAGTACGACCCATACGCCCAAGCTGCTCATGCTTCCTCACTTTCCGCCGGCGCACCGTTGGGCAGGATGTTGGGATGGAGGACGCCGGCCCAGGCGGAAAAGGTACTACAAGCACAAGCTAATATAATCGAGATGCAGACGCCTATGGTGTGATCGCGGAAGCCTTGGCGTAAGCGCTCCCGTCGGTGTCGCTTTCCTCATCAATCCCGAGCACCTTCCTAAGCGCTTGATGACGGTGCATCGCATCGCCGTCCTGATAGCAGCCTAATCCTCTAAGAACGCCCGCCACTTGCCGCAGGCGCTGAGCAACCGCGATTGGAAACTCTCGCTCAGCTCATTACGATCGATTTGGGTCTTTAGGGCCGGCAAGCCAAGGACTTCAGTCTCAATTGCGCGATTGCTAATGTAATATAGACTTATCACCAGCGGGGGCTTTTCTCGCGATGGCCGGTGCTCGCTTACAACCCCTCGTCGTCTGCACCGGCCATTCCTTCGCGAGGCTACTAGCGGCCCAGCGGCCAAGGGCGGGGGGCTGGGGTTTGACCACCGGGCCTAACCGGCGCGGGGTTGGGGCTCGCCGGCTGGCGAATTATACGCCGTTCCCGCTTAGTCGACCATGTCTCACAGTGACTTCTTGCGTGTCGGAGAGCTCCGCCTTACGTGGCGGGCTTTTTCCCTGGTTCACTCTGAGCCGGTGCTAAGTACGGTGTACGACGACGTTGTCACCGCCCCGGAACCGTTACCACGCGTGACGCGCACTGTAGCAGGTCGGCTCTTCACAGGGGCAGGGGTTGCGGTCGAAGCGACTGTCCCGATCACGTCTGTGGCGCTGGCGTAGAATAGCTCGCCATTCGGCGAGACGCCCCATCTCGCGATATCATTCTCATCTCTGATCACCTGGCAACGTCCGACCGTTTTTTGACCAGTTTGCGGAACTCTCGATATCTGATCAGCCAGCGCTTCTTCGCATTGGGATGTGGTCGAAAAGATCATGGGCTTTGCTGCCGGCGCTCGGCATAGCATCAAATCGGGACTGCACGACAACAGCACCATAATGGCAGACGTTACCGTATCCATCGCCCTTCGCCTCCGCCACGCAATATAGCCTCAATGCTGAGATTGCGGAATGGTTCAAACGATCGAGCCCGCTGCCTTACGGTGGTGGGCCAGGACCATACTTCACAAGCAGCTTGCAGAGGCTGAAATCGAGCGCTTTCCGGTGGAGGCGGAACGGCTGCACAAGAGCTCGTCCAGCCGCTCCTATCGCCTGGCAGCGACGATTGCCGGGCGCTCCAGCGCACCACGAAGCGCTATTGAAGACGGTCGAGGACATCACCGGCAAGGATGCGCCCTTCATTCAATGGTTGGGACCGGACCGGTCTCCTACGCAGGGGTTGGGACTTCAGTCTCAGTTGAGCTATCGCTAATATGCCTATAGCTTAGGCAGTGCGGGGACAACCCGAAAACCTAATCCCGCAATGGCCGGTGCGGCTCGCTTACAACCCCAAGCACCCCGCCGGCCATTTCTTTTGCGTCTGGATGGCGCGGACTGCCTAAGCTCGATCGCGCGGGGGACATATGCGCAGGTCAGTCAAGATACTCGTGCCGGTCTTGGCCGTCGTTTCGACTGAGGCCATGGCTCACGAATGGTATACCGGGAAGAAGGACCCCGTCACTGGCTTCGACTGCTGCGCAGGGTCAGAGTGCGCACCGATCCCGCAATCTGAAGTCAGAGAAATGCCGGGCGGCTATATCTATCTTCCCACTGGCGAGTTCATCCCGCTTCGTCGCGTGCAACATAGCCATGATAGGCAGTATCACCGCTGCATCTATCACTCGGAATTTCTCAACCTGGATCAGGGCAGTTTCAGGAAGGGCGACACACGCTGTTTCTTTGCGCCGCATATCGAGATCGGCGCTGCGTATTAAAGCGGCCCGGCAACCGGCAGCAGCTTCAGTGTGGTTTCGGTCGGTTGCTCATGTAATCCACGGCCACGACCGCGACGAACGCCAAAACAACGATGGCTGTTCCACCTACCCAAATAACAGACATTTCGACCCCCCACGCGCGACTATACTACGGCCGAGAAGCCATGGTCGCAACGGTGGGTCTTTAGGGTCAGTAAACGAGGGACTTCAGTCTCAATTGCGAGACTTCTAAAACAATATAGATTTATCAGCGCGGGGGCCTTTCCCGCTATCGCGATGGCCGGTGCGGCTTCGCTTCCCCAAGCATCCCCTGCGCCGGCCATTCCTTCGCGAGGCACCAGCGGCCCAGCGGGAGGGTGCCATGCGAGATTTGCCCATCGACGTCGATGCAGATGTTGTGATTGCAGTCGGCCGGTATCTTGATGATCACGCGAAGACCACCGCAGTTTCGATATCTGAAGCGCTCCGTGTAATCAGGCGTGGCGTCAACAAATCGCGCATCGGCGATATGTGGCTGGAGGAACTGATTGTCGAAAGCGCCGCAGCCAGAAAGCTTGCCATCTTGTTGGACAACCACAACTAAGGCGCGATCCGGCTTGCTTTCGTACACAGTGCGTGTGCGCTACATTTTAGCGGTGCCTGATAAGCCTGTAACAACCTATGTGGTCAGCGTGTTCGAGAAGCCGCACTGGCGCACGGCGCTAACCGCCAAGGACAAAGACAAGGCCTTGGCCATGGCGAAGGAGACCGCCGACAAGGCACGGATCGAGGAGATCACGCCGAAGGGCGCTGACCGCGACAAAATTACCCGTGCAAACGATATGAAGCGCGAAGATCCGCAATGCGTGATCGGGAACTACGCCTGACAAGGTGCGTTGCATGGAAAATGCCTGCTCTTCCTGCAGGCGAGAGCGGGAGATTTGTATGGATCGGCGATCCTTCTTGACAGCAATGTTTGGTATTGCAGGGGCAGCGGCATTTGCAAGCGCAGTTCGGCCTATCGACGCAGTGGCCGGCGTTCCAGGCGCCAGAAGCGGCATTCTCGATGAACTCGAGGCGCCAGAGGCCGAGACCTTCGACAACGACGGTACCCCGGCAGAAGTGGATCGGGTCCACTACCGCTACTACCGCCGCTACCCCCGCCGAGGTTGGAGAAGGGTCTGCCGTAGCTATTGGCGACATGGTCGTTGGCACGTTCTATGCTACCGCAGGAGTGCTTGGGGTTATTATCCCCGTGGATACTAGCGAGTGGGCTCCGCCCGAATTAGTCCCGGATTGAAAGCCCGCCACGGGAGCGACCTGCGGGGGCTTTTGGAGTGGCTACAGAAGCGCTGAGCGGATTTTCACCGGGCGGCGCCAGCGAGCTTCGAGGCGGTGATCGCGGCGATGTAGATCGGAACCACGCCTACATCTTGGTCTTCAGGCTGGGCGCGCTCGGCTTCATGTTGTCCCGCATCATGTCCACGAAGGCGCAAGCTCCCTTGGTGAACTGCGAATCCACGCCCACGCCGAGATTCATATCTTCCTTTGTCATCGCGAACACCGCATCGAGTAGTTGATCGTTCAAGACACCACGGTGCGTTAAGATAAGAAAAAGCGATCGGATAAGAGCTGTGTTGGCAATTAATATTTCTGGCGTTGTGTACTCGTGAGATTTTGAGATCATTTTGCCCCTCCACTTTCCCCAAGGCCAACATCGCGCCAGTCGAGCGCAAACGCAAGCAGGCTCCCCGAAAGGAGTAGCGAGCTCCCCTCTGATGCCTACCCTGTTGATGCTTCCGATTTCAGAAGGCGCTCCGCCAACTTCTTCAACACCACCCGATCAACCTTATCCGTGGCGCTGAGGGGCATCTCATCCAGCAAAAAAACGCTCTCCGGTGCCTTATAGCCAACGCTGGCGCGAGCGAAATGGATAAGCTCCTGCGGGGCTGGCTGCGCGGCGCCTGGCTTGAAAGTTACGAACGCGTGGACATTTTCGCCATGGACGGTATCAGGGACCCCGACAACTCCGGCGATTGCCACAGCGGGATGCCGCATAAGGGCTTCCTCGACGTCCTGCGGGCTGATGTTCGAGCCATCGTGTACGATGATCTGTTTTCGCCGCCCGCAGAACCAAAGGTATCCGTCCTCGTCTATCTTCATCACATCGCCGGTGTCCAGCCAGCCATCCCTGATGGTGGCACGCGTTGCATCTGCATCACCCCAATAGCCGACCATGTTGCAAGGCGAATTGATCCAAAGGCGCCCCTGAGCGCCGGGAGGCAGTTCATTGCCGTTATCGTCGCGGATGGATATCTGGTAGCCGACAATCTGACGCCCGATCGAACCCGCTTTGTTGAGCCCGTCAGGAGGGTTGATCGTGGCAACTCCAATTTCAGACATGCCGTACAGCTCATTGACGGACAAGCCGCTGAGCGCAGTAACTTCGAGCGCCAGCTCGAGCGGCACTTTATCGCCGCCGGCACAGAGCAGTCTGAATGACGAAAAGTCTTCGCGCCTGGCATTCTTCGCCCGAACCAACCCGAAGAGGACCGAGGGCAAAGCGATGAGTATGGTTGGGCGATGCTCGCGCAGCATCAACAGGAGCCCGGGTCCATCGAAGCTTGGCGGGACGACGACACGAGCGCCGGCTGCGAGTCCCATGAGAGCGTCCAGGAGCGCTCCGATGTGCGACATGGATCCGCTCAGCAGAACGATGTCGTCCGCCGCAGTTTGGCAGCCCTGTGCGAAGCTGGCAATCATACTGCCCAGACTTTCGAAACTATGGGCTACGCCCTTTGCCGGGCCGGTACTGCCCGAAGTGAAAAAGATAACCGCAGGATCAGTAGGCGCAGGCATAGGCGAATTTTCGTGCGCGATCGGGCTCTCCAAGAGCGTCGCGAAGTTTGAATGGCGATCGTGCTCGGAGCCGTAGTTGATGACCCCAAGTGGCAAGTCCCGCGCGACACTGGACGTGATGTCTTCCTGACGGTCAACATGGGCCAATAGCGCCCGGGCGCCGCTCGTCTTGAGTCCATGATCGATCTCGGGAGGCGTGTATCGGTAGTTCAAGGGTACTGCCACGATCCCCGATTTGAAGCAGCCCAGGTAGTGAATCATCAGCGCAGCGCTATTGGGCATGAGCGACGCAATTCTATCGCCCGGCTTCAGCCCATAGGCCAGCAAGCCAGCGGAATAGCGTTTGCTGGCGCGCTCGAGTTCTTGCCAGCTCAAGCTGCCCTCGGGGCTAACAAGTGCCAGATCATCTGGCTTGCGTCTTAGCCCAACGTCGAGCAGACGTGGTACCCAGATTGGCTCGTCATGCTTGGCTCGTGACTGAGGCACTTCGTTCCCGCCGCGGGATTGACGGCCGTCGATGGTCCTGACTTGCTGAATTTGGATCGTGCACGGCCTAAGTTGTAGCCATGTTAGCAGTCGCTCATTTTAGATTGAAGGTCTGGTTCACTCGACCTAACCGGAAAACGGATGTGGGCCCCTGGGCGGCCATCAGCAGGCAAGCGGCCATGCCGATCATATCGCGCTGCCGGTAGCGCCAGGAGGCGCTAGCGAGCATCTAGGCGGTGATGGCGGCGATGTAGAGGGGAAACGCTCAACCGGGTCGGACTAGGGCAAAGAAGCAACGGCGGCCCACGCCTGAACCACAGTTGCCGCGACGCCGATGCTAGCAATAAAAAGACCGGCAATTGCCAGACCGCGCTCAAAACCAGCGAACCGCGGTCGTTCCATCTCGGTATGTCGAACCCGTACGGTCAGGTTGCCGCATTGCCGTTCAGCTTCGACAACAAGAGTATCGGCGTCGATCACTTCCTGAAGAAACGTGGCCGTCGGAAGTCATAGAAAAACCACCAGCGCAACGTCTGCCGTTGAGATCGACAGCAGCCCCGGTGCCCCTTGGAATGGCTACTACAAGAGCGGCGTCAGCGAAGCAGCGATAGTGAACGTCTCCAGCTATTCGTCAGGCGGCGGCAACGTCAGTTATGGCCTCGCGAAGATCGAATCGTTGGTCTGAGATAGACACGGCCGTCACGCCGCGGCAAAAAAGCATAGGCTGAAGGTTACGGCTGACTTGAGAACTGCTACGCCCTACGCCATGTCCGATAATCCGCAGGCTTCGGTAAGTTCGGCTGTGAAGTGGTGGCGTCCTCGATGACGATAGATTCCGCTTTTGGCTGGAGCCACAATCGTACCTCGACCATGGTGGTGGTAGCGATTGCACCGGCCACAGCCGCCAGAAGAAACAGTCCCCAAAAACGGTCCTGCAGACTTCTTCGCGGGGCGGTCAGAATATGCTCAAGGTCGTCTAGCAGATTGTCCATGCCCCTATTTTACATCGAAAATCTTTAGACACTGCTAATGAACAGCGTTCTCATCGAACGCCAAGGCCAACCTATCTGGCCATCTGGCGATTCGCTCGCACCGACCCAAGTTGAAGTGCGCCGCTCGGGTTCAATCGGACGGCGGCGCGCGTAGTCACTACGGCGTGCAATCGCCGCCAGCACCGCCACCAGCAGTGACGCCCTTGGTGTTGAGGTTGGCGCAGAGACCGGTGAACTGATCACCAACCCACCCGCCGATGGCAAGGATCGCGAGCAGCGACACTGCAGAGATGATACCGACGAGAATAGAATATTCGACCATCGCGGCGCCGGACTCTTCATCGCGGAACTGCTGAATGAACTTACGCATGTTCCTTCCCCCTTGTTGACTTTCAACCCCGGAGCCGACCTATGCTCAAAGCCCCGTCGAGGGTTATTTAGCTACCGCTGAAGAAGTGCTGGAGTCAAAGGGATTTTAACGCACCATTAACTGGAATGACCTCCGAAAGCGCTTGGATGATCGAGCTAACCAGATGATTTTGCGTGGAATTTTGGCGACTTAACTATAGAAATAGCCCTTTGGTGGAAGATATATCCCGTTATTTGCACAACTTGCGACGACTGTGTTTTTGACGACGTTCAAAAGCGCTGCCTGGTAAGCCACAGCAAGGCGCCAGATTAGAGCTGGGCTTTAAGGAAGGAACGAAGCGGTAGACCCGACACTCAGCCGGCCAGTGGGTGCCCTATAGCAATGCCGATACCGATGGCGAGGCCACCAGCGAGCTTTGCGGCAAAGTCTAGGGCGAAGGCGCGGATGGAGCCCGTCCCGCCTATCTGTAGAGCTGCGCCTCGTTTCGGAATGCTTTGTCTACAAGGGTGTTATTGGCAAACCCTCCATCGACGTCGACAATCTCTAGGCTGATTGGCTTCTCGCCGGCCGAAGAATCTTCATCGTCCTTGCTGTTATCCTGCTTCTGGATGGGGCTGTTTATGAAGACGCTGGTATAGCCATCAGGCTTGAGCTGGGTATGGCCATTGATCTTGGCCTGGTTGGCGATGCAGTTGACGATCGCCATGTTGAGCAACCGGCGATCGGGATCCAGGGTTGGCGTCGCTCCTTTGAAGCAGGCTGGAACGCCGGTCTCCTTTGTCGGCGCCTTGGACTTGTCCCCGACAAGCCCGTTCGCGATCTCGTATTTATAGACGTCATATCTGGAAGCCGGTACAGCGGCGCCGGTCGGGTTGGTGGTGCTCGGGACGTTGGGGTATGCCGTACCGTGATTGATCAGCCAATAATTGCTGCGATCCCAGGTCGAATTCGTCATCCCTGTGGCGGAATCGAAGCTATTGCCTGGCGGTAGCGCCATTGCCGTCCCGTCTGTGTTTGCCTTGTATTTGTTGCAGTTGGCGGTTTTGTCCACTCCCTTGCGCACATTGGTCGCCGGCCGATATCGCCAGTCCTTGTCATTCTTCTTCAGCGAGGAACTGTAGATGTCGAAGCGGACGTTGAGCCCAGCGTTGACCTGGCCCAAAGTGACGCCGGTTTTCGTGGTGAGCTTATCGCGTTGATAGCAAGTGCCTGCGGTGCCCATTGCGAGGGCATCTCGCAGCGAGGTCAAGTTGTTGTCGATTAGTCCGAAGTTGCCGGGACCAGGGTTCGAGTCAACCTTGAGGATGCGGTATTCGCGGCTATAGGTGAGGCCGGCGGCGAACGCTTGCTGGATGGTTTTGCTGGTCGCGGGCGTCGTCGTTTCGAACGGGTTGCACATGAAAATCGGCACGGTTTCGCAGATAGACTGGACGAACCCGGCCACGGCCTGGGGCTGAATATCGATCTTGTCGGCGCTGCCGATGAAGCTTGCAGGGAAGATCGTCTCGAAGGCACCGGCACCATCCGCCAGACCAGAGGCAATCACCGTCACTTCGGCGAATTGTACCGCCTTAGGGTCAGTGCTTGCCCAGTTGACGCCGTTGCCGTCGACGCCATCGGCGGTCAACGGGATGTCATCGCTGGCAGGTATTCCGGTCAGGTAAGTGATTTTCACGTCTGCAAGAGTGAGCGTGTGATTGTCTGCCGTAGAAAACTTGGTGTTGTTGGTGAGGAGAGTTGCGGCCGCCAGATTGCCTCTGGTGATCGAATCCGCCCGGCCGTCAAGTTCCGCCGCAATGGCAATGGCCATCGCGTCGATGCCCTTCTGCAGATCGTTTTGGAGCCCGTTGACACGAGCCACATCGATCGCCAATACGGAAAAACCGATCAGAACCGGAAACATAATGGCGACGAAGATCATCGCGATACCGCGTTGATCATTCCAGAATTCGCGCAAAAAATGAAACATCGCAGCGCCCCCAACCCTGCCGCAAATATTTCCCCGTGGAAAGACAATAGACCTCATTTTTCTCCGCGGTCAAGTGGCCGTTATTCATCTTGGTTGCCGTATATTTTCGGCATACCCCGCTATATAAATCTTCTCTCCGCATTTTTCTGATACCTATGTTCATTCCATGCATGGGAGATGTTGATCGATCCTCGTATAGTTTTGGCGGAATTCGATAGGGGGACATCTTTATGCAGATCGAACACGCCTAAAAACTGATCCTGCGGAGTATGTATATATCTTGATTGACTGAAGTAACCGAACTGCCGATGGGTGTTGGTAGAACTTAAGCAGTTGACCCAGACCTTTGCGTCTGTCATGCAAGACTTTAGTCCTGCCCTCTGCCGGCCTCTTCATCTGCTCAAATGCAGGGGGGCGAGCCGCGACCGGGCATCCCAAGGGGCCTGCAGAGGGAGCGGAACCGCGACTGGAAGCCGATATCCGGGACGACTAGAGCCCAATTGATCCGCCTGACTGGCGCGGTCGGCGGCTCGTCAAGCGTTAGCTAATATAGATGAGCCCGCTTCATCCGATCGAGGGATGGCGCGACTTACCCGCTGCTCCGAGGAGGTCTCGGCCGGGCTATTCAGGGTATATTACTTCGCCTACCAGCGCGGCTATGAATGCCAAGAGAAGATATGCGTGGCGAGTTCATCGTCACGGCCGACACGATGGTGGCGATGCCGAACGCGACAGGAGCACGGGAAGCCTCGCGTCGGCTACTTGGGGAATAGCGCTCGCCGATGAATTGATCAAAATCTCTGCCGAGAACATTGGCCCGCTGCCTCTGGTGGCGGTCTATTTCTTTTGGCGGACAATATCCCCCAGAACGTCAGGGGAGTAATTTCGCACCTGTCGCTGCTTGTTGACGCGAGGCATATCTACAGGCAAGAGGCAGAGCGGGTTTGGTTGCGGTGGCATGCGGCCACAGGTGGGCGCCAGGACGCGCGGTGTGGTTCGGGGGTCTAGGACGGCGGCCGGCGGGAAACGCAACTGGCGAGGCTGTGCAGGGCTTCAGCCTGCGAAGTCCAGGAGTATGGTGGCGGGCTCACGACGAAGTTCGGTATGGGTGCGGTCGATGCCTTCCACGGTGATCGCAAACGTCCCGTTTTCGATCCTTCCTATCCAGCCTTTGGCTTTTAGATACCAAAGATGAAACTCCAGATGTTCACGCGGGCAGTCTGCCAGGCGCTCGATTTCTGTATCGCCAACACCAGCATTGTTCACGTCTTGTCGGCGTTTGACATAGAGGAGCGAGAGCACTTTGGCCTGAATGACGGCATCCCGTTCTATGCCTTTGGCGTTGCTGGCTTCCTCGCTCAACCCGCGGCGAATGTTCAAATGCTCTTTATACTCGATGTCGTACTGCGCGCGCTTGAGCGGATCTTTGAGCGTATTGTGGGCATCTACGATTTCACTAAAGCGGGATTCGTCCCCGGTATCCCGGTTGTCGGGATGGTAGCGCATGGCAAAATAACGAAATATCCGTTCTATCGTTTCCGAGTTGGCGTTCGGACTGATTTCCAGAAGTTCATAGTAATCAACGAACAAAGTGATCCTCCCTCGACATCGAGGCAGAGTGTTACGACGCCTCTTCGTCGCCGGCGAGGACCAAGCAATAGTGGTGCCAGACGCATTGACCCATTGCGGGACATCATCTGCGCGCGTCGCTTAAGCCGGTGGCACGCTAACCGCCAGTCTGCGCTCCCAGTGTGCGCGACTGCGAGCTTGTCGAGAGCCGTGGTCGGGCTGGACGCGCAGCGCTTAGGATCGCGATCGGCACGCTGGTGAGGTTCGGGGTCAGTGCCGACTTGAAGGGGGTTGCCTACGAAAGCTGACCAAGGCACGCATGAAGCCTACCACTTTATCCACCAATGGCGGATGAGCTATTCTATCAGCTTTTTCTCGGGCAAGTCGCTCCTGTTCCAAGGCATTTCGTCGAGCCTCTAGCCCATCATCATACAGATTCTGGGCGTAGCGCTTCCTTGAATGCTCTGACGCCGAAAGCGAATTGGCGTCCAGCCATGCTTTGAACAGGTCGGGTCTGATGCGCACGTTGTAGCGGGCAAACCCAGGCTGCTTCGCTATATGCGATACTTCTAAATTTGCGCGCCACTCTTCCCAAGTCGCGGGCATATCGTCGGCGCCAGGAAGCTCCCGGATAAGAGGATAGTCTTTGGGCATGTAAACCGGAACTGCCTCTCCCGCGGTAGCCAAAGCGCGCCTCGGATCGAGCTCTTCGCGATTTCTGGCACGAAAATCCGCCAGTGCTGTTTCTGTTTCCTCTTTCGACCTGCCGGCAATGATTTGAAATGGCGGTTCGGGCGCCGTTAGGATAGCGCCGTTGTCAGATATCATCAGAAAGAGCTCGGACTGATCTTCTAGTCGAAACAGAAAGCAATAACCTTCAGGCTCCTTGAGCCCCATACTCGGGTGGGTGAACCTTGCGTGAAAATTAATTGGTTTCGGCTTCGATATTTCTCGAAGCATCTCGACTCCAACGGTCCCGGCGTACTCTGCGTACCCGATATGCTCCATACTCCGCTCCCACTCGATTGGAATGCATGCATGGGCAGTCTTCAGGAAAGCAAATCCACCTTTTTGTGTGGATATGTCGATGTCTTCGAATGGCGCAAGAACCATACCCTCAGACATCTTGACTGCTCGCAACCGACCAATCACGGTTTCAAGGCAATAGCTCTTCACCTTATTGCCTCGCATGTTGAGCAAAGCTTCAGCTTCCCTAATTTCTGTGATTAATGGTCGTTCCGGCAGTGCATTGCAGAAGCTCTGTAAGAATGGTGTCGGATCGTTAGGATCGCTGATCTTAAAGATCGTGGAAAGCAGCCATTCGTCGTCCCTTTTAATGGCTTCCTTTTTGTTGAATGCGCGCAAGTTCCCCTCCCTTTTCACCAAGGGTCAGCATCGCGCAGCGCGCAGTCAACTGCAAGGCGAGCCTGCCAGCTATCGGGATCAGGAATAGCCTCCGTTGCGGAGGCTCGTTGGCTGATCGTCGTGCAAAGGCTGCGGGCCCAGACCGCCGGCCGGTGTTTTTCACTGTGGTTCCTGATTACGAAGGAATCAATGCGAAGCGCAACCGCGACTGGAAATCTACGTTCGATCGACGCTAGACGGCTGGGCTGGGACTTCAGTCTTAGTCCAGCCAATAGGCTTAATTGCTCGGTTGCTATTGTGCCCATAGTTTAGGCAGCGCGGGGGACGTCCAAACCAAAAACCCGCATTGGCCGGTGTGGTCCGCCACCCCAAAGAGCCCAACCGCACCGGCCATTTCCCTAACAAGACGCGGCCGGGCGCCGACACCCTCAGACGCCTATGGTTTGATCGCGGAACCTCCGGGCTTACGCGCTCGTTTGCCCTGTGCTGGCTTGATCCCCAGCACTCCATAAGACCCTGGCCCGCTGCCGAAAGGTGGCGGGCTCTTTTGCCTGCAAGTTTGGTGGCAGCGTCCCAACCGCCCTGCTATGTTCCCGTCTGGTGGGTTAGTTGGGAGTTCCGATCATGGACACGATGCAGGTGATAGGCGACACCCTCATGCGGATCGTCACGCCAGAAATGACACCGAAGCAATTGGTCAAAGCGGCTCGGAAAGAGCACCCAAAAGCCTCGAAGAAGGATATCGCCAGGGCCGCATTCTTCTCGATCATTGCCCATGCAGACGAGGACCACGGCAAGGCAAAGAACCTACAGGCGTTCGCCATTGCCGAGCGTATTAACGGCAGCTAGAGAGCTAAAAAGAAAGCCCGGTTTGACGCCGGGCCTTGGGAGGATCGATTGGGAACCCCGAAGGGGGGAGGGATCGATTGAACCCCCTTCAGCGCTTACTAATCTGCATCGCTATTGTGGCGCCCGCGTGAAGCGAACCAAGCGCTGTGCTAGACGCCACCGACGGGTAGGCTATATTTTAGCGATGCCTGATACGCCCGTAACGACCTACATCGTCAGCGTGCTCGAGAAGCCGCATTGGCGAACGGTGATGACAACCAAGGACAAAGCCAAAGCTTTGGGCATGGCGAAGGAGATCGGCGACAAGGTCAGGATCGAAGAGATAATGCCGAAGGTGAAACGGCGGTAGGCTTTGTTGAGTGAAGATGGTGAGAAGTCTAGCCCGCACCTCCACCGTGATTGCAACTATAGCTGCCGCTATCGTGCTGACATTTATGGCAGCTAAGAGATTTGAGTTACGGCGCCCAAATACGATCGAGGCTCATATCGAGAGGAACATCTGAGGCGCTACGCCAGGGGCGCGGACTTCCTCAGTGCGCAGCGTGCCAGGTTGGCCCTGACCACGAGGTGATGAAAAGGCCTGATCGCGTTGAGATAGGTGAAGCCCAAGGCATTGTGGGTATGCACAACGGTTGTTGCGATGAGCAACGTGCCTATTGGAGAATGGCGTCGGAGCAGAGATAGCCGGAAGTCCAGGTGTCGGTCATCCGTTCCGAGCACAATTTCGTCCTTGCCCTCCCAGTGCACCGGGAAGAAGTCCACCCGTTGATGGCTGTCCCGGGACGTCCTGACCGTACCGGAGGTTTTGATGCCAAAGGGCGTAACAATGGCGTCGCGCAGCGCGATCAATGCCTTTTGCCACGCCGGTGGATTGACGAGTGTCCGCGTCGCCAGCTCGCGCATGCTCGACTGTTCCGATGCACTCATGTCAATGCTGTAGCTATCGAGTAAGCTGGCGTTCTCGTACCAGCCCGCAACGACACTTTCCGACGGTGGCGTCGTCCGGCGTACMTGCGGTTGGCGGTCTAAACCCATGCTCATGATCGTGTCACCTATTCAAGGGGCCATCAACTACGGGGGTGAAGACGAGGCTTATTCAAACTCAAACCACGAAGAGGCGCTAGGGTCTACGGCGCTTAGAAATGGCCTGCAACAGATCTTTCGACCATCGATGACATAGAACGCATGCGTCCTTTGGCGAGGCCAAAGGCAGAGGGCTTTTCATATCGGTTGGTCAAGTCTACACCATCAGTCGGGCGAAAACGCTGGTGGGGCGCCATGAAGCCGATCGCGATTGCAATTCCGTTACTCTTCCTCGTGGTGCAGGCTCAAGCGCAAGAGCGCAGGGATATCGCCGGCCTGAGTTGCGCCGAAGTTCAGGCACTACTGAAGCAGGACGGCACCACCGTCATTCGCTACCGCTCCATATTCAACCTCAGCCTGACGCGCTACGACCTCTATGTCAGCGGGCAGAAGCAATGCGGTCCTGGCGAGGTGGCTACTGGCGCAGGCGTGCCGACGACCGACACAGATTATTGCCCGGTCCATAAATGCATTGCGAGCAATCTCTTCGTGGCAAGGTAGCCGGCCAGGTCGAGAAGCTGAAATATCGACCGGCTCGTGATCGCCGGCCGGTATTTTTCACTGTGATTCCTGATTACGAAGGGATCAATGCGAAGCGCAACCGCGACTGGAAATCTACGTTCGATCGACGCTAGACGGCTGGGCTGGGACTTCAGTCTTAGTCCAGCCAATAGGCTTAATTGCTCAGTTGCTATTGTGCCCATAGTTTGGGCAGCGCGGGGGACGTCCAAACCAAAAAAGCCCGCAGTGGCCGGTGTGGTTTGATGCCCCCAAGAAGCCCCAACTGCACCGGCCATTACTCTAAGGATGGTGCCGTTTAAGATGACAGATAAGCCGGTGACGACCTACATCGTCAGCATGTTCGAGAAACCGCACTGGTGCACTGTTCTAACGACCAAGGACAAGGAAAAGGCGTTCGCGCTAGCCAAGGAGATCGGGGACAAGGTTAGGGTTGAGGAGATCACGCCCAAGCCGAAAAAGCGCTAGAGCCTTCAGTGTGGTTTCGGTCGGTTGCTCATGTAATCCATGGCCACGACCGCGACGAACGACAAAACGACGATGGCTGTTCCACCTGCCCAAATAACAGACATTTTGCCTCTCCCCAGGGCGATCCTACGCCCAGTGAGGTAGCGCCGCAATCACGACAGGCAATGGTGGTAAAATGCGAGAAGCGCGGGAACAAAATTTCGCATCTCTCGTTGAAAATGCCGGCCGGATGCCTGTCCAAAGTCCATGTCCGGCTTGTGTCAAAGGCCCGTTGCCGTGCCCTGGCAGCGGGCCGCTGGCACTGGCGAGGTTGTCAAAAATCGCGTCCATCCGAAGATTCTTGATCGGACCGGTTTCGTAGTGAATCCCCTGTTTGTTCACGGCACAAGCCATGACGATTGCGAGGCCGAGAATGAGCATGGAGGCGACGTGCTGGACGAAGCGCACGACGGCTGGGACGATGACGAGTATGAACTTGGCTGGACGGAACATGTCGACCAGCGCAAGGCAGTCATCGTCGATCAGAACACCTGGAACCACCCCGAAGGCGAGCCGCTGCTCGGCTGGTGCGAGAATCACGGCAAAGGCGTCATGCTTTGCGAACCGGCAGACGATCGCGAAGGCGACGATGAGCGGGAGCAGCCCGACTTCTACTGAAACCGAAACCAAGTTTCGAATTGGCCCGCTGCTTCGGTGGCGGGCTCTTTTTACTGGCACTGTTCGCCGTCGTTGCCGACAAAAGGTGATTTGACGTTACGTTAACTGGGCGCAATCATATCGGATTGTACAAGGGTGAGGGCGTTTCAATGAAACTCATTGTCTTTGGCGTAGCAATGGTATTGGCCGCCACCGGAGCAGCTGTTGCGAAAGAGAAGAAAAAAGTGGCCACAGCTCATCAGGCTGCAACCTCGTGTTCTACACCTCATATGAAGGCTGGCAGCAAGCCGACCCCGAAACTGGATTGTAAATCGACAGGCACCGTGGTTGCGCGACAGCCAAATGGGGCAAACTTCCTGGATCATTATAATCCGCGCTTAGGGTATGATGACACCAGTCCGTGGTTTCAAACTGGCTATAATTGACTGCGGCTTCGGCTTCCGGGCCTTTCTTTATCCAGCGACGCGGCCAGCCCGCTGCCCTAAGGTGGCGGGCTTTTTATTATTGGCTCCGCCGACTTACTGCGAGTGTTTTGGGTGGTCCCCACATACCGCCTGTAAAACTGTTAGAACCGGCGATCTGCAAGACGTTCACCTCTCTTTGATATTTTTTTCCGAACCAACCTTCATATTCGATCTGAATCGGAAACTCGGCCTGCGCGATCCAAAAGCTTTGACGCAGATCTCTATGGGTTAGACCAAAAGAAAAGGACGTCCGAGCACCGTTGTCGAGGAGACGGATCACCCTGGAAGGCTCGAAACAAGCCAACTAAAGGCCCTTGTTCTCGTCGTTGGCTCCGGCACCAAGCGCCGCCTCAAGCGCTTTCTGATCGCTAATGAATAGCTTGATATTCTTTGCCGGGATCGATCCGGAGTTAAGGATTACCAGGTCGTACGCGATAGCCTCGTTGCCGCCGTGGTGCGTCTCAACCATCGCCGTGATGATTGGGCGAAACTGACGTCGCCAGAAATGCAGCGACAGTCCAAGGGCCATCACCGTCGCGAATACGCCGGCGACGTTGAGCCAGTCCACGCTGACCAACCAGTAGATGAGAGATTTCACTGCCCCACCCCCTTTTGTCGCGCGGGCCTGCCGATAGTTGCAGGAAAGGTTTGGCACCGCAATCAGCCGGCGAGGGCGCGGCCGACTGCTATCCCGACGCCGATCGTCACGTTTCCTGCCAAGCGAAACGCCCAGGCCATCGCAGTTGGGCGCCAATTCCATGTCGGCTGGGCTCGCAGCAGGCCAATCAGTTCATCAAAAACATAGTCCATGGACGTTCTCTCCTTCAGCGCCTAGCGAAGTCGAGTTGCGTACCTATACCGTACCTATCGCCAAAAATGGCGATTTTGCAGATTCGGTAAGTGCTTGGAAAAGTTGGCTCCCCGGGCCGGATTCGAACCAGCGACCAACCGGTTAACAGCCGGTTGCTCTACCACTGAGCTACCGGGGAACAGAGGCTCTCATGTGAGTGGCGCAGCCTATAGCAAACCCTTTTCCGCTTTGCAAAGAAGCATTTCGCATTTTTCCGAGGCTTTTTCGCTCAGGCGTTTCTCGCAATCGTTCGCGGATGCCCTCATATTAGCCGTCTTGCTGGGGATATGGAACCGAAAGCGCGGTTGCGGCTTAGATTCAACGGTGCTCCTGAACGGTCAAAAGGGTTAATCTTTCGAGACGATGACAGCACAAGACAACCAGATGCCGGCGCGGAAAATCTCGGTTTTCGGGCGTGAGTTCAAAATGCCGCGCTCGCGCGGGCTCAGAATCACCATGGGCATCGTGCTGACCATCGGCGGCATTCTGGGTTTCCTGCCGATCCTCGGCTTCTGGATGGTGCCGCTTGGATTGCTGGTGCTGTCCTATGAATTCGCCATGGTCCGCCGCCACCGGCGCCGCTTCGTTGTCTGGTGGGAACGGCGCCGCCGGCCGGATTGAGGCCGACAGCGCCCGGTCTCAGCGCCCGGCGTGCTCCTCCAGCGCTTCGCGGATCTGCTTGAGAATCGCAGCCGCCGAGGCGAGCTTTGCCCGGTCACGCGGCAACAGGCTGCTCGCGCTCCCGATGCACAGGCGGTCAATGGCTTAGCGCAAAAGCTCTTCGCACTGCGGCAGCGACAGGCCGGACGCCGCATTCATGTCGTCTGCCTTGCCTTTTGCTGCCGTTGTCCGACGCATGGCATGTCTCCCGCCATGTTCAACGTATGGGCTGCTGAATGAGTTTCTTCCGGCGTCGAGCCATGCTTAACAAGCAGCTAACGTATCGTCGTCAGGCCCGGGCCTGTGATTTGACGGGACGCTGCCCAAACCGGCGAGAGGAAACCGTTCGGAATGCACGGGTGGCCGCTTGACGGCATTTTCGCCGCAACCTATTGGAACCGGGTGGAACGCCGGGAGCAATGAGGCCTCGTGGCGGAGTGGTTACGCAGAGGACTGCAAATCCTTGCACCCCGGTTCGATTCCGGGCGAGGCCTCCAATGCCCGGGCCCCCGCGCAGCAGCGCTGGGGCCTGAAGTTCCGATCGTAATGAACCGCGGTTCTGGCGCGGCAAGCGGATTGGTTGGAACATGAGCGCTGATTTCTCCGAGCTTCGCGTCAAGATGGTCGACGGCCAGGTCCGCACCACCGATGTGACCAGCGCGCCTTTGCTCGAAGCGATGCTTGTCGTGCCAAGAGAAATCTTTGTCGGGGCCGAACAGCGCGATCTCGCCTATATCGACGAGGACATCCGCATTGCCGCCGGCGCGGACGGCGCGCGCTATCTCATGGAAGCCTCGCCGCTGGCCAAGCTCATGCAACTGGCCGAGATCAGCCCGGCCGATTCGGCGCTCGATGTCGGCTGCGGCACCGGCTATGCCTCGGCCGTGCTGTCTCGGCTGGCGAAGTCCGTTGTGGCGCTCGAAAGCGATTCGGCGCTGGCTGAGACCGCTAGATCGACGCTTTCATCGCTCGGCTGCGGTAATGTGACCGTTGTCCACGGGGCGTTGCCGCAAGGACATGCGGCCAAGGCGCCCTATGACGTCATCTTCATCGGCGGCAGCGTCGCGGACGTGCCGGCACCGCTGCTCGACCAGCTTGCCGAAGGCGGCCGACTCGTTGCTGTCGAAGGCCAGGGCAATTCCGGCGTGGCCCGGCTTTTTTTTAAAGCGGGGGGGGTTGTAACCGGAAGACGCGCATTTAATGCGGCAATTAAGCCACTACCGGGATTCGAACGTATTCGCGCCTTCGAATTCTGAATGATTTTGCCTTGCAGGATAGGCGTTGTCATGGTCGCTTGTGTTTGAAATCGTTGCTGATCCGCAAAACTGGGGGCACTTTGGGGCTGAGCAGCAGGGAACATTGAACACGCGGCGCCGGCTGCTCAAGAAGGAGAAGCCGGCGTGGCGTGGTTCCCATGGACAACGAATGAGGGATACATGGTCCTGCCTATACGCAAGAGTCTTTTCGCCGCCGTCCTCGTTTCCGCGACCGCGCTTTCTCCATTCTCGGCCTCGGCGGAATCCATCCTCGGCGCGCTGGCAAAGGCCTATCAGTACAATTCTTCGCTTAATTCGGCCCGGGCCGGCGTCCGCGTCACCGACGAGAGCGTCGCCATCGCCAAGTCGGGATGGCGCCCGACCATCAACGGGTCGGCGGACATCGACTACTCAAGCAGCCATCTCAACGGCACGAACTCAAGCGTGCGGCTGACCACCGGCAATTTTGGCGTCCAGATCAATCAGACGCTGTTCGACGGTTTTCAGACCAGGAACAATGTCGCCGCCGCCGAAGCGCAGGTCCGCGCTTCTGTCGAAACCCTGCGCAACACCGAAGAGAACACCCTGTTCAGCGCGGCGCAGGCGTATATGAACGTGATTCGCGACCGCCAGATCGCCGTGTTGACCGAGCAGAACCTGCAATTCCTGACCGAGACGGCGCGCGCGGCGCGTTCGCGTTTTGAGGTTGGTGAAGGCACGCGTACCGACGTCGCGCAGGCCGACGCTTCGCGGGCCGCCGCCGTGGCATCGTTGAGCGCCGCCCGCGCGCAAGCCTTGTCCAGTGCCGCAAGCTATCGCCAGATCGTCGGCGACGAACCGGGCAAGCTCAAAGCCGCTTCCCCGGTGGCAAAACTGTTGCCGTCGAGCCTCGCAGTTGCCGTCGAGGTGGCCGCGAACGAGCACCCGGCCATCCTTGCCACCCAGCATCTGGTCGACGCGGCTGCGTTTTCGGTGAAGTCGGCCGAAGGCGCGCTGCTGCCGCAGCTGACTGCAAGCGCAGGTGTTTCGAGCGATTATCGCAATACTGTACCGGGCGTCTTCGCGTCGCAGGACGGCACTACCAATTCGGCCAACATCGGGGCCACGCTGAGCATCCCGATCTATTCCGGTGGCCGTAAATCGGCGATTGTGCGCCAGGACAAGGAATCGCTCAGCCAGGCCCGCATCGAGGTCGACGTCAGTCGCGACCAGGTGCGCCAGGCCGTCACCGCCGCCTGGACCGAGTACACTGCCGCGCAGCAACAGCTCACGGCCAACAAGCAAGTGATCGAGGCCGCGAAGCTAGCACTGAGCGGCGTCATCGAAGAACGCAATGTCGGCCAGCGTACCACGCTCGATGTCCTCAACGCACAGGCGACGGTCATCACCGCGGAGATCAACCAGGCTGGCTTTGAACATGATGTGGTGGTGGCGAGCTATGCCATCCTGCAGGCGACCGGCCGCCTGTCCGTCGACCGCCTTGGCTTGCAGGTGACGAAGTACAGACCTGAAGAGCACTACAACGCGGTCAAGGACAAATGGTTCGGCCTGCGTACGCCGGACGGCCGCTGAGAGGTTCGGCTCGGACTTTTCGGTCCCTCCTGCCTGAGCCAGCTCTTTGGCTCCACTCCCCGTTGGTTCGGTATCTGGTCTAATCTGTTGAAATCCCACAAGTCCCCAGATTGGGGATTCTCGTGCGGCGATCCGTCGGTTACGCTGGCGTCATGATTCGATCCGGCTTTGCCGGAGCGGAAATCTGCAACGGGTCACAAGGGCGGCGGATGTGACGATGGCGACGGCAAGCAGCGCACAGCGCGAACCTTCCATGGAAGAGATACTGGCTTCCATCAGGAGGATCATCGAGGACAGCGACGGCGGCCGCAAGCAGCCGGGCGACACCGACGAGCTGCGCCAGGACCTGGAGCCGGCGGCGAGCGCCGGTGCAGTTGCCGACGTCGAGGCATTCCGAGCCGACCTGCAGGCCCCAGAGATCAAGAAGCCGGTGACGCTGGCGGAAGTCCAGGCACAATTGCCGGCAGTCGAGCCGGTGATTACGCGGATGGAAACGCCGGTGCGCCCCGAGCCCGTCCCGGCAAAGCCATCGATGACACTTGCAGAAGTCAGCGCCCGGGTCGCCGCCGAGCCGACCCCGCCGGTCATGGCCGACGCGCCGGAAGCGCGTCCTATTGCCGACTCGCTGGCAGTGCGCCCTGTCGCCGACGCCCCCGTAGCCGATTGGCGGCGCGAGATCACCGCTGTCGGCGAGCAAGCCAAAGCGGTGCCGGACAAAGGCGAGGCCCTTAAGTCGGTTGTCCAGCCGCCGGTGGAGGCTCCGAGGGACGAGCCGACTGCCGAAGCAGCCACCGAGCCGTCTCATCCGGGCGCAAGCGTGGTGCGACCGGCGGTGGCCAGCGATGCGCCGCGTCCGGCCATCGTTTCCGAGCACACGGGCAGGCAGGTTGCTGCCGCCTTTGGCGAGCTTTCCGATGCGTTTGCCAGCCGTAGCAAGAAGACATTCGACGAGATGGCCGAAGAGATGCTGCGGCCGATGCTGCAGGATTGGCTCGACAACAATCTGCCGACACTGGTCGAGCGGCTGGTGCGCGAGGAGATCGAGCGCGTGGCGCGCGGGGCGCAGTAGTCTCACGTGCCATCACCCTCGAAACGCCGCCCGCGAGGCGGCGTTTTTGTCGACTAGGTCAGCCCGCGCTGGTCGCGAAGCAAATGAGGTTGTCGTCGGGATCCCTGACGATGAACGTGCGGGCGCCCCACGGTTCGGTTCGCAATGTCTGGTGGAACGGAGCCTCGGCTGCCTGAAACTCCAGGAACAGCGCCTTGATGTTGTCGAGTATGATCGTCGCCGCCAGCAGGTCATCGGCCGAATTGGCGGCCAATGGCGGCTTGTCGACATGGCGCAGGTTGAGCCGCGCGCCATCGCGCATAATCTGGGCGTAGAAGGGTGGCTCGCCATAGGTGAAGCGCGTCTCGAAGCCGAGCTTTTGCCGGTAGAAATCACAAGCCGCTGCGATGTCGCAGACAAAGAGCTGTGGCTCGGCAAAGGCGAGATGCGGTTTTGCTGCGTCTGGTGCTGCACGATCGGTCACGGTTCGAAGGCCTTCCTTCAGCGCCTGCCAGCTCTCGAAACCTGACTTCCTGGCGACGAGTTCCTGGGCATCGGCAAGCTTGAAGCCGTGATCGAGGATCTGGCTGTCGCTGAGATCGCGAAAACGCGGCAAGAGCCATCCAATCACCGCGGCGACGGGATAGTACCGCTCGCGATGCCATTTGAGATAGAGCTTGGCCTGTTTCTTTTGGTGTTCGAGGGTCGGCATGGGCGCACTGCGGGGTTGAGGTGGCGTAGGCGGGCAATGCCCCTCCGGCCGGAAGCCGATGCGCCCTACAGCAGCGTTGGCAGCGTAGGATGGCTGAGATCAGTCGTCAAGGATCCACCCTTTCAAAGCCATGTGCAGCTGTTATTCTTGCGCGATGGATAGAAGGCTGACTTACAGTTATCGATTGCGGGCAAAAGGTTCCAATGCTCACGGACGAGAAATATCTGAAGATCGTCGACGACCCGATAGTCCTTTACTTGCAGGTTAAGCAGTTCGTTTCCAAGAATGGTCTCCAGAAAGAAATGAAGCATCCGGCTGCCGATCGCTATCGCGAATGCACTGGAGTTGCACTCGCCCATGCATTTTGGCTCCTGCAAGTGCGCCGTTCCGACTACGGCCCTGACTGCCCGGCCTGCGGAAAGCCTTACCGCACGCAAATGGCGAAGTTTTGTGCCGAGTGTGGACACGGCCTTCCGTTGAAATGAACACGGCCACGCCTATTTGCCTGTAGTGATCCAAGGCAGCCCCTGCGGTTGACTTGGCCAAAACCTTCCGATTTACACCGGACCAGCAAAACTCCCGACAGCGCGGACCATTTTCCCATGCTTGAAAAGACCTACGACGCAAAAACCGTCGAGCCGAAGATCGCCAAAGTCTGGGAAGACGCCGACGCGTTCCGCGCCGGCGCCGGGGCCGGGGAGGGGGCGGAAGCCTTCACCATCGTCATCCCGCCGCCGAACGTGACCGGCTCGCTGCATATGGGCCACGCGCTCAACAACACGCTGCAGGACATATTGGTGCGCTTCGAGCGCATGCGCGGCAAGAACGTGCTGTGGCAGCCGGGCATGGACCATGCCGGCATCGCCACGCAGATGGTGGTCGAGCGCCAGCTGATGGAAAAGCAGATCCACCGCCGCGACCTGACGCGCGAGCAGTTCATCGAAAAAGTCTGGGAGTGGAAGGACGAATCGGGCGGGGCGATCTTCAACCAGCTGAAGCGGCTCGGCGCCTCGGCCGACTGGTCGCGCGAACGCTTCACCATGGACGAGGGCCTGTCCAAGGCGGTGCTGGAAGTGTTCGTCACGCTCTACAAGGAAGGGCTGATCTACAAGGACAAGCGGCTTGTGAACTGGGATCCCAAGCTGCTCACCGCGATCTCCGATCTCGAGGTCGAGCAGCACGAGGTCAACGGCAATCTGTGGCACTTCCGCTATCCCATCGAGGGCGAGGTCTTCGATCCGGAAAATCCGAAAACCTTCATCACCGTGGCGACGACGCGCCCCGAGACGATGCTGGGCGACACCGCCGTCGCCGTGCACCCCGACGACGAGCGTTTCCGGCATCTGGTCGGCAAGAACATCGTCCTGCCGATCGTCGGCCGCAAGATCCCGGTGGTGGCTGATGAGTACTCCGATCCGGAGAAGGGTTCTGGTGCGGTCAAGATCACGCCCGCACACGACTTCAACGATTTCGAGGTTGGCAAGCGCCACAAGCTGCCGGCGATCAACATCCTCACCGTCGCGGCGGCGATAAGCCTCAAGGACAATGAGGATTTCCTCGCCGGTCTCGAGGTGACGCGGGAGCGGCAGGCAGTCTGGGATGAACTCAACGGCCTCGACCGCTTCGTCGCGCGCAAGAAGGTCGTCGAGCTGATGGAAGAAGGCGGCTTCCTGGAAAAGGTCGAACCGCATCGTCACGCGGTGCCGCATGGCGACCGCGGCGGCGTGCCGATCGAGCCGTTCCTGACCGAGCAGTGGTATGCCAACGCGGCGGAACTGGCCAAGCCGGCGATTGCCTCGGTGCGCGAGGGGCGCACCAACTTCGTGCCGAAGAACTGGGAAAAGACCTATTTCGACTGGATGGAAAACATCCAGCCCTGGTGCATCTCGCGCCAGCTGTGGTGGGGTCACCAGATTCCGGCCTGGTATGGGCCGGACGGGCGCGTCTTCGTCGAGAAGACCGAAGAAGAGGCGCTGGGTGCGGCGATCGAATATTATCTGGCGCTGGAAGGGCCATGGAAGGCCTGGGTCGAAGACAAGCTCGAGAACTTCAAGCCGGGCGAGATCCTGATCCGCGACGAGGACGTGCTCGACACCTGGTTTTCGTCGGCGCTGTGGCCGTTCTCGACGTTGGGCTGGCCGGACGAGACGCCTGAGCTGAAGACCTACTACCAGACCGACGTGCTGGTCACCGGCTTCGACATCATCTTCTTCTGGGTCGCCCGCATGATGATGATGGGCCTGCATTTCATGGACGAGGAGCCGTTCCACACCGTCTACGTCCATGCGCTGGTGCGCGACAAGAACGGGCAGAAGATGTCGAAGTCGAAAGGCAACGTCATCGATCCGCTCGACCTCATCGACGAATACGGCGCCGACGCGTTGCGTTTCACCCTGACGGTGATGGCGGCGCAAGGCCGTGACGTGAAGCTCGATCCGGCGCGCATCGCCGGCTATCGCAATTTCGGCACCAAGCTGTGGAACGCGACGCGCTTTGCCGAGATGAACGAAGTCGCGCGCAATGATGATTTCTGGCTCAACGATGCCAAGCTTGCGGTCAACCGCTGGATCCTCACCGAACTGACACGGGCGGCGCGCGAGATCACGGACGGCATCACCTCATACCGCTTCAACGAGGCGGCTGGGTCGGCCTACCGGTTCGTCTGGAACCTGTTCTGCGACTGGTACCTGGAACTCCTGAAGCCGGTGTTCATGGGCACGGATGAGGCGGCCAAGGCCGAAAGCCGCGCCTGCGTCGCCTTCGTGCTCGACGAGATCTACAAGCTCTTGCATCCGATGATGCCGTTCATGACCGAGGAACTTTGGGCGCAGACCGCTGGCGAAGGCAAGGAACGCGCCTCGCTGCTGTGCCATGCGGCGTGGCCGTCGCCGGACTTCGAGGACGCCGACGCTGCCGCCGACATCAACTGGCTGGTCGATCTCGTCTCGGGCATCCGCTCGGTGCGCTCGGAGATGAACGTGCCGCCGGCGGCGATCGCGCCGCTGGTCGTGGTCGGCGCCAACGAGGTGACCCGCGAACGGCTCGTTCGCGAGGACTCGGCGATCAAGCGGCTGGCACGGGTCGGCGACATCTCGCTGGCCGATGTCGCCCCAAAAGGCTCGGCGCAGATCGTGCTCAACGAGGCGACGATCTGCCTGCCGCTTGGCAGCCTGATCGATCTCGCCGCCGAAGCGGCACGGCTGCAGAAGGAACTGGCCAAGGTGACCGAGGAAATCGCGCGCTTGCACAAGAAGCTGTCGAACGACCGATTCGTCGCCAGTGCGCCGGCCGAGATCGTCGATGCCGAGCGTGAAAAGCTCACCGAGTACCGCGACGCGCAGGACAAGCTTTCGGTGGCGTTGACGAGGGTTCGCGACGCTGGTTGAGGGCAGATTCGTGGCGCCTCGGCGGCTTCAAAATCAGACCTTCTTGCCTCGAAAATAGGCATTCCGCTGCGTTAATGTTGACGTAAACGGAAAGTTTTGGCCCCATTGTTGCCATAATGTAACAATGGGGCCCTGAATCCCCAAAAACATATATTTTTGAGCCTTTTGGGCGGATTTTTCTCGCGTTTTGAGGGCGGCACACACTCCGGAGGCGGCTTTTTGGCCTAACGGCGGTGGCTTGTTTTGTGTCGAAAATGCGCTTGGCGAACATGTACATGTACTCCCCAGGAATTCGTTATTGCACCGTTAACCCGAATTGGTTCTAGCTTGCCGCACTCGAATTCGGGGAGGACATTCATGACTATTTTGCGACATAAAGCACTGCTGGGGGCGGGGTGCTTTTCGCTGGCTTTGATCGGGACGGCGTTGAACTCGGCGCATGCTGGCGGCCTAGAGCGCGGCGGCTACGACATCGACTTGCTGTTCGATCCGGCGCAGGTCACAGGCGAGCTTTCCGGCACCTATGTGATGCCGCAACGAGACCTGAAGAATGCAACGGATACGGATCCATCTGACGGCAATCTCAATGCGCTGGGCAAATCCAGCACGGCGCGCGATACCGAAAGCTATTGGGTGCCCTACGGCGGCATCAAGATCGGCATGGGACCGGTCGATTGCCTGGGCGACTACTCCCAGCCAATCGGTGCATTCAGCAATCCTGGTGCGAACTGGGCGGGTGCACAAAGCAATGTCGAGACGAAGGTAGAGAGCAAAGCCTTCAGCGCGACCTGTTCTTACAAAATGGACCTCAGCAAAGGTCAGTTTCGCTTCATCGGCGGCGTGTTCCATGAGGACGTTTCGGGTTTCAAGGAACAGTTGGTTGCTCCCATTCCCGCCTTTCTCGGCACAGGCATTGGCCGCCTTGATCTCCAAGGAGATGGATGGGGATGGCGTGCCGGTGTCGCCTATGAGATCCCGGACATCGCCTTGCGCGCCAGCCTGGTCTACAATTCGTCGGTCAAGCTCGACAATTTGAGTGGAACGCTTGATTTGACCCAGGTGCCTGGGCTTATCAATCCCGCAAATCCGCTTCTGGGCAACGTCACTGACGTCTATGGTTCCTCGCAGGTTCCGGACTCTGTTGAACTCAAGCTTCAGTCAGGCATCGCTCCCGGCTGGTTGGCCTTTGGATCCATCAAGTGGGTGAATTGGAGCGATCTGCAGAGCATTCCGTTTTGCCCGACCTCAACCCAGGGGCTCATTGCCTGCACGACGACCAGCCCTGTGCGCGCCACCTCGCTTGACTTGCTCTATCGCGATGGTTGGACGGTTTCCGGTGGCATCGGCCACAAATTCAACGATCAGTGGAGTGGGGCGGCGGTTCTCACCTGGGATCGTGGTACGACCACCGGCCTGAGCGCGCAGACCGACACCTGGACGGTGAGCRGCGGCGTGGCCTACACGCCGACCCAGAACATCGAAATTCGTCTCGGTGGCGCGCTGGGCGTGCTTACCAGCGGATCGATCCATTCGGTCGTCGGCAGTGACGGCGTTACCTACGGTACCGAATACACCGCAGACTTTGGCAATGATCTTGTTTCGGCGATCTCCACTTCCTTGAAGGTCAAGTGGTAACCATCTGAAGTGAAAAGAAAAAAGGCCGGGCATTGCCCGGCTTTTTTTGTTTGGGCCGGCGCCGTTTGGGCCCTGGCATCCAAGCTACGTTGCAGATAAGCCGCAGCGCTTTCGCCTCGTGCGATTGTGACGTTTTGGCAACACTTTCTGAACAACCCCTGCGCTAGAAGTCAGGCTAGGGAAATTGCCCATTTCCCGCCATAAACCCGGCGCACCTCGATCTTGTCTCGGGACACGCGCCAAAAGGCTCGGCGATGGGGCAGGCCGCACCGCCCGCGGCAAGGAAGAGTATGGACGCCAAAGTTATTTCCAAGGCCAAGCTCCCGAGCCGCCATGTGACCGTCGGTCCGGCGCGTGCACCGCACCGTTCCTATCTCTATGCGATGGGATTGTCGGCGGCCGAGATTGCGCAGCCGCTCGTCGGCGTCGCGTCCTGCTGGAACGAGGCAGCGCCCTGCAACATTTCGCTGATGCGCCAGGCGCAAGTGGTCAAGAAGGGCGTCGCGGCCGCCAACGGCACGCCGCGCGAATTCTGCACCATCACCGTCACCGACGGCATCGCCATGGGCCACCAGGGCATGAAGTCGTCGCTGGTGTCGCGCGAGGTCATCGCCGATTCAGTCGAACTCACCATGCGCGGCCACTGCTACGATGCGCTGGTTGGGCTGGCCGGCTGCGACAAGTCGCTGCCCGGCATGATGATGGCCATGGTGCGTCTCAACGTGCCGTCGATCTTCATCTATGGCGGCTCGATCCTGCCCGGCAGCTATCGCGGCCGCCAGATCACCGTGCAGGACGTGTTCGAGGCGGTTGGCCAGCACTCGGTCGGCACGATCAGTGACACCGAGCTGCTCGAAATCGAGCAGGCGGCCTGCCCGTCGGCCGGCTCGTGCGGCGCCCAGTTCACCGCCAACACCATGGCCACCGTTGCCGAGGCGATCGGCCTGGCGCTGCCCTATTCCTGCGGCGCGCCGGCGCCCTACGAGATGCGCGACCGTTTCAATTTCGCCTCGGGCGAAAAGATCATGGAACTGATCGCCAAAAACATCCGGCCGCGCGACATCGTCACGTTGAAGGCGCTGGAAAATGCGGCGACTGTGGTTTCGGCCACCGGCGGCTCGACCAACGCCGCACTTCACCTGCCGGCGATCGCCCACGAGGCCGGCATCAAGTTCGATCTGTTCGACGTGGCGAAAATCTTCGAGAAGACGCCCTACATCGCAGACCTCAAGCCGGGCGGCAAATATGTCGCCAAGGACATGTTCGAGGCCGGCGGCATTCCGCTCCTGATGAAGACGCTGCTCGACCACGGCTATTTGCATGGCGACTGCATGACGGTGACTGGCCGTACTTTGGCCGAAAATATGGAGCACGTTGCCTGGAATGAACATCAGGATGTGGTCCGCCCGGCCAACACACCTATTACCCAAACCGGCGGTGTCGTGGGGTTGAAGGGAAACCTCGCCCCCGAAGGCGCGATCGTGAAGGTCGCCGGCATGTCGGAGTTGAAGTTCTCCGGCCCGGCGCGCTGTTTCGATTCGGAAGAAGAATGTTTCGAAGCGGTGACGAAGCGAGATTACAGGGAAGGCGAGGTGATCGTCATCCGTTACGAGGGGCCGCGCGGCGGCCCAGGCATGCGCGAGATGCTGTCGACGACGGCAGCCCTCTACGGCCAGGGCATGGGCGGCAAGGTTGCGCTGATCACCGACGGGCGCTTTTCGGGCGCGACGCGCGGTTTCTGCATCGGCCATGTCGGGCCCGAGGCAGCGGTGGGCGGCCCGATCGGGCTGCTCAGGGATGGTGACGTGATCTCGATCGACGCCGTGAACGGCACGATCGATGTGGCGTTGTCCGATAGCGAATTGGCGGCGAGGGCAAAGACCTGGAAGGCGCGCACGACCGACTATCAGTCGGGCGCGATATGGAAATATGCACAGACGGTTGGGTCGGCGCGCGATGGCGCGGTCACCCATCCGGGCGGTGCGAAAGAAACACATTGTTATGCGGACATCTGAGTTGTTGAGGTCGTCTGTCTTTTCGGCACTGGTCGTGTTCGCCACTTTTGGCGCGACCTTTGGCGCCGTGGGCCAGGCCATGGCCTTTGACGACAAGGTGTTCGACGACAAGACCGGCGTGAAGCCGCAATCCAGCCCATGGGCGGTGTTCCAATTCGGCTTTTCCGCCTACAAGAACGGCCACAAGGAACAGGCCGCCGAGGCCTATAAATACGCCGCCGAGAACGGCCAGATCGGCGCCACCTGGAAGCTTGCCCGCATGTATGCCGAGGGCGACGGCGTGGCGCGCGATGACTATGAGGCGTTCAAGTTCTTCTCGGAGATCGTCGACCAGGATGTCGAGCCCGGCTCGCCCGAGGAAAGCTATGTCTCGGACGCGCTGGTGGCGCTTGGCGATTATCTGCGCAAGGGCATTCCCGGCAGCCCGGTCACCGAGAACGAGGTGGCGGCCCAGGAATATTACATGCGCGCCGCCGCCAACTACCGCAATCCGAACGCACAGTTCGAGATGGGTCAGATGTTCCTGAAGGGCGAGGGCGGGGTGAAGGCCAGCGTCAAGCAGGCCGGGCGCTGGTTCCAGCTTGCCGCCGAGAAGGGCCATGCCGGCGCCCAGGCGACGCTCGGCCATTTGTTGTTCCAGAGCGGCAAGATCGTTCGCGGCCTGGCGATGATGACGGCTGCGCTTGAACGCGCTTCGCCGGCCGACCAGCCGTGGATCCGCGGCATGCAGGAAGAGGCATTTGCCACCGCCGGCGAAGCCGACCGCCGCACCGCGATCTCGCTGGCCGATGACATCCTCACCAAGGGCGGCAGCGCGGACCAGTAGGCTCGCGGCCTGCGCTGGCCTTACCAGAGGTGCTCGATTTTGATCAATTCTCGGTCGGTTCCGTCGGCACCATGCTGGGGGCCGGCGTTGAGATCGGCGTCACATGGAGATGCGGCGCCATCGTGTTTTCAGGACAGCTGTCCCCGACCTTGGTCCACGACGTGTTGTTGAGCACCATGTCGCAGCGGGCAAGATGGCTCTGGTCGGCGACCGTCAGGCAGGCGACCTGACCAACCGAATACGATTTTCCATTGGCAAGACATTCGGGGGCGGCGAAAGCCGGCACGACCGCGGCCATGGCAAATGCCAAGCCGATCGGACAAAGAACAATTCGAATGCTCATGGGAACCCCGGCCGCCATGATGATCCCCCATCATGCGCCGGAATGTGGCCATATGAGGTCAAATGCCTGCGTGTCCGGCGTCAGGGCCTGCTGGACAGGGTCTCCGTCAGGTCGGCTGCAGCGCGAGGTCGATCGCCACCGGCACGTGGTCGGACGGCTTTTCCCAGGCGCGCACATGCTTTTCGATCGAGGCCGCGGAAAAGCGGTTGGCGGCTTCCGGCGACAGCAGCAGATGGTCGATGCGGATGCCGTTGTTCTTCTGCCAGGCGCCGGCCTGATAGTCCCAGAACGTGTAGGTGTCGGGCCTGTCGGTGACCGCGCGGACCGCCTCGGTGAAACCAAGATTGAGCAACCGGCGGAAAGCCTGCCGCGTCTGCGGCTGGAACAGCGCATCGCCCAGCCAGTTCTCCGGAAACCTGGCGTCGATCGGCTCGGGAATGACGTTATAGTCGCCGGCCAGAACCAGGGCCTCTTCCAGCCTCAGCCGCTCCTGTGCCCAGCGCTCCAGCCGCTCCATCCAGGATAGTTTGTAGGGGAACTTCTTATCGTCATCGATCGGATTGCCGTTCGGCAGATAGAGCGAGGCGATGCGCAACGCGCCCTTGTCGGTCGAGAAAACGCCTTCGATGAAACGCGCCTGCTCGTCGGCATCGTCGCCGGGCAGACCACGATTGACCTCGTCGAAGCGCAGTTTCGACAGGATGGCGACACCGTTGAAGCCCTTCTGGCCGTGGGTCTCGACATTGTAGCCAAGCGCCTCGATCTCGGCGCGCGGGAATTGGTCGTCGACCGTCTTGATCTCCTGCAGGCAGACGATGTCGGGCGCGCTTTCGGTCAGCCAGTGGGTCAGGTTGCCGATGCGGGCGCGCACGCCGTTGATGTTCCAGGTTACGATTTTCATGGCGGTCTCGATGCTGTTCAGTGGGGTTCTTGCGGCGGATGGCGTTCGACCAGGCCGATCGTATTGCCTGCCGGGTCCTTTAGAAAGGCCATCCACTCGCTTTCCCCCGCCGGACCGAACTGACCTTCGGTGTCGTTATGGACGAGCGTCGGCGACGCGGTGAAGGGGACGCCCGCGGCTTTTGCCTCGGCATGGAAATGGTCGAGGCCTGACATGTCGAGATAGACGGTTCCCGCCGGTACGCCGTCGGTGAACAGCAAGCGCACATCGCCGGCCATGATGAAGGCAATGCCCGGCGGATCGAAGCGCGCATGCACGGCCATGCCGAGCACTTCGCGCCAGAACGCCAGCGTTACGTCGAGGTCACGTCCGGCCGACAGCGCGATCTGGCGGACCGCACCGACACGGCCCATGTCACTGATCCTCAAAGGGCTGTTGTTCGGCATATTCGGCGAGAATCTGTTCGATTGCTTTCCGCAGATGCGGTGCCTCTTCTCGTGTGGTGCGTTCGTCCATCCAGTCGCAGGCGTTGTAGAGGTCGCCGAGCCAAGGTGGAAAGTCGTATCTGACTTCAATCGGCGCCACCATCAGACAAATCTGCATGGGTTCGAGATCGCCATCCAGGTAACTGCGAATGCGCCTCAGGAACAGCGTCCGGGCTATCTGGTGGGCTGCTCGGGATTTGCGGTCGAATTCGGGAAAGGCGCGGAGAACCAACGACGTTAGATGCTGTCGGGGCTTGCCCCCACTGGCGGGATTGCGTGGATTCAATCGCACAAGCTGGATGTAGTCGGAATCTTGGGCATAGGACAGGGGTGCCGCGTGACGGCCTGCCCAACCAACGATATCCGCATCGGTAATTGCTTCCATCTCGCGGGCGAGAAGAACCGTAACCGGATCCTCATGGCCCTTGAGAAGCGGTCTCATATCTTCAAATGCTGAAGCTCGTGCCGCAGCCGCAGGAGGCGACGGCGTTCGGGTTCCGGATCTGGAACGACTGGCCCATCAGGTCGTCGACGAAGTCGATCACCGAGCCGCCCATATAGACCAGCGACAGATCATCGATCAGCACCGTGGCGCCATCCTTCTCGATGGCGACGTCGTCGTCGTTGCGCGTGTCGACCAGGTCGAACTTGTAGGAAAAGCCGGAACAACCACCGCCTTCGACCGAAACGCGCAGCGCCGTCTTGCCAGCTTCGCCAGAGACAATCTTGGCGATCCGCCTGGCGGCGGCCTCGGTCATGTCGACTTTCATGGCAGTCTTGGCATCCGCGCCCATGGGCGTCACCTTGCTTTCGGTTTCACATGATAGGTATGAAGCGCGAGCGGCCAAGTCAACTAGACCAATCAATTGCGGCATCGATCATGACCAACGAGTTGGGCGACATCGGATTCGGCTATCGGCCACGCGCCGCCTATGCCTGCGATCCGGCAAAGTCGCGCGGGCGGCTTTTCGATGAGGTCGAAAGCCCGACCCGCACGCCGTTCCAGCGCGATCGCGACCGCATCATTCATTCGACGGCGTTCCGGCGGCTGAAACACAAGACGCAGGTCTTCATCGCGCATGAAGGCGACCACTATCGCACACGTCTGACCCATTCGATCGAAGTGGCGCAGATCGCGCGGGCGCTGGCGCGGGCGCTGCGCGGCGACGAGGACCTCGCCGAAGCCGTCGCGCTGGTGCATGATTTCGGCCACACGCCGTTCGGCCACACCGGCGAGGACGCGCTGAACGAGAAGATGGTTGCCTGGGGCGGGTTCGACCACAATGCGCAATCGCTGCGCATCGTGACGAGGCTGGAGGCGCGCTACGCCGAATTCGACGGGCTCAACCTGACCTGGGAAACGCTGGAAGGCCTGGTCAAGCACAATGGACCGCTGACCGATGGCAATGGCCAGGGCCTGAAAGGGCCGGTGCCGCAGGCGATCCGCGATTATTCGGAGCTGCACGATCTCGAGCTGGACCGGTTTGCCGGCATCGAGGCGCAATGCGCGGCGATCGCCGACGATATCGCCTACAACACCCATGACATCGACGATGGTTTGCGGGCAGGGGTGCTGACGCTGGACATGCTGGAGACGGTCTCGCTGCCGGGAACGATCCTCAAGGGCGTGCGCGCCCGCTATCCGGCGCTCGATGACGTGCGCACCGGCCACGAACTGATGCGGCGCCAGATCACCGCCATGGTCGAGGATGTCATTGTTTCGACCACTGCCAATCTGGACCGGATCAAGCCGCAGAGCGCGGACGCGGTGAGGGCAGCCGGGGAGACGATGGTGACCTTTTCGACCGAAATGGCTGCCTTCGAGAAAGAACTGAAGGCCTTCCTCTACAAGCACCTCTACCGGCACGCGGAGGTGATGCGGGTGCGCGCCGACGCCGAGCAGATCGTCAGGGACCTGTTCGACGTCTATTTCGCCGACCCGCGCGCCATGCCTGACGGCTGGCGAGAGGGGCTCGATCGGGCCGACGATCGCATCAAGGCGCGCAGCGTCGCCGACTTCCTGGCCGGCATGACCGACACCTACGCGCTCAAGGAACATCGGCGTTTGTTTGACCGCACCCCGGATTTGAGCTAGGGCGGGCTCGATTTTGCCGGCCAACGAGCCGGATTCGCTACAAAGCCGCCAGAGCCAGTCCAAATGAACATCTTCGCCGATTTCACCGCGCGAATCATAAAAGCCGTCGAAGCGCTTGATCTTAAAGACAATGATGGCGTTTCGCCGGACCTGTCGCGCATTGCCGTCGAGCCGCCGCGCGACGCCAGCCATGGCGACCTGGCGACCAATGCGGCGATGGTGCTGGCCAAGCCGACCGGCCAGAATCCGCGCGCGCTGGCCGAAAGACTGGCGCAGGCCCTGCGTGGGGACAAGGATGTTGCCGCCGCCGAGGTCGCGGGGCCCGGCTTCGTCAATCTCAGGCTCAGGGACGGTTTCTGGCAGGCGCATCTGACCGCGCTGCTTGGCGAAGGCCGCAACTATGGCCGCTCGACGGTTGGTGGTGGCAGGAAAACCAATGTCGAATATGTCTCGGCCAATCCGACGGGCCCGATGCATGTCGGCCATTGCCGGGGCGCGGTGGTTGGCGATGCGCTCGCCAACCTGATGGCCTTCGCCGGCTACGACGTGACCAAGGAATACGTCATCAACGACGCCGGCTCGCAGATCGACGTGCTCGGCCGTTCGGCTATGCTGCGCTATCGCGAGGCGCTCGGCGACGATATCGGCGAGATTCCGGCAGGACTTTATCCCGGCGATTACCTGGTTCCTGTCGGCGAGGCGCTGGCCAGGGAGTTTGGCCGCTCGTTGCTGGAGATGCCGGATGACGAGGCGCTGGCCATCGTCAAGGACCGCACCATCGATGCGATGATGGCGATGATCCGCGAGGATCTGGCTATGCTCAACGTGCATCACGACGTGTTCTTCTCGGAACGCACGCTGCACGCCGACAACGCCAAGAAGATCCGCTCGGCAATCAGCGACCTGACGTTGAAGGGTCACATCTACAAGGGCAAGCTGCCGCCGCCCAAGGGAGAGAAGCCCGACGACTGGGAGGATCGCGAGCAGACGCTGTTCCGTTCGACCGCCGTCGGCGACGACATGGACCGGGCGCTGGTCAAGTCCGATGGCTCGTTCACCTATTTCGCCGCCGACGTCGCCTATCTCAAGGACAAGATCGATCGCGGCTTCGTCGACCTGATCTATGTGCTCGGCGCCGACCATGGTGGTTATGTCAAGCGGCTGGAGGCCTTGGCGCGCGCGATTGCCGGCGACAGGGTGAAGCTTACCGTGCTGCTTTGCCAATTGGTGAAGCTGTTTCGCGAGGGCGAGCCTGTGCGCATGTCGAAGCGGTCGGGTGATTTCGTGACGCTGCGCGAAGTGGTGGAGGAGGTCGGCCGCGACGCGATCCGCTTCATGATGCTCTACCGCAAGAACGATGCGCCGCTCGATTTCGACTTCGCCAAGGTGACCGAGCAGTCCAAGGACAATCCGGTGTTCTATGTGCAGTACGCCTCGGCCCGCTGCCATTCGGTATTCCGGCAGGCAAGCGAGCAACTGGGCGAGGCCAATTTCGACCGCAACAGCCTGGCGTCCGCCGTGACCTTGCTGACCGACGAGGGCGAGATCGGCCTGATCCGCAAGCTTGCAGAATATCCGCGTTTGATCGAGTCGGCGGCACTTGCGCTGGAGCCCCACAGGCTGGCATTTTACCTTTATGATCTGGCTTCTAGTTTCCACGGACACTGGAACCGTGGCACGGAAAATCCAGACTTACGTTTTGTTAAGGTTAACGACCGACAATTGACGCATGCCAGACTAGGGCTGGTGCAGGCTGTCTCGGACGTTCTGACGTCCGGCCTGACGTTGATCGGAGCCGCCGCGCCCACCGAAATGCGTTAGGTTTGACTAAAAAACCTGTCACCTTTTGCCCACATTGCGCTGGTAAGGGCCAACCCTACGCGACGTCCATGGCGTCCGAATGAGTGCGAGTTCGGGAACAATAATGGCAGATAGAACCCAGCTGAGAGTAGCCGACAACAACGACATCGTTGAAGATGATCCGTTCGCGGAACTGACCAGGATCATGGGATTCGACCCGCGCCAGCCGGTCAAGCCGCAAGCGCCCGTCCAGCCGAAAGCGCCCGTCGCCGATCAGCCGGCGCAAGAGGACGATTTCGAAATCGATCTCGAGAAGGAACTGATGGGCGAGTTCGGCGCTGACGACAGCGACGCCGCTCCAGTCGCCGAGGCGCATGAGCCGACAGCCGAGGCCAGCGCGATGGCCGACGATCTTGCGATGTCGCTCGACGACGATTTCCACCTGGACATGGCGGATCTCGACGACCACGCACCGGTCGCCAGCCATGCGGATGTCGCCAGCCATGCCGATTTGGACGCTGCCGAAACCGCGCCAGCCATAGAGCCGGCTTTCGATTCCGATTTCGACAATGCCGTCGCCAGTTCGCTCGAAGACGTTTCGCCCTTCGAGGACGACCAGCCGATAGAGGACGAGCTTGCCGCGTCGCTCGATCAGGACTTCCAGATTGACGACGAAGCCGACGAAGTCCGGCACGCCGCCGCCATTGCCGAYGCACCTGCTGCTGTCGAGCCTGCTGCTGTTGGGCCGGCCTCCGATCCTGAATTCGACGATGCGATCTCGCTCGAAGACGAGCTGATACTCGACGACCGTTGGGCCGTGGAGCAGTCCGACGCGGCTGCTGAACCGGCGGCTTCGGAACCTGTCGAGTACGCCATGCCGGCGCAAGCGACTGCGCGTGACGCCCAGGCAATCTCGAGCGAGGATTTTGCCGGTCATTTCGACGACGCCATGGCTGATGTCGATATGGATTTTGACAGTCGTGATGAGCCGGTCGCCTTCCAGGAGCCGGAAGCTCATGATGTGCTTGCCGATACCGCGGACGTGAAGGGCGAGATTTCCGGCGCTGAAGGCTCGCTGGACGATGGGTTCGACCTGAACCTGGACGACTCGTTTGCCGAAACGGCCGAAGAGCCGGTCGCCGTGGTTGCCGCCGCTGCGGTCCAGCCGCTGGCGCCAGCCGCCGTTGCGGCCGAGCCGGCGGATTCGCTGATCGCGGATGAACGAAGCCTGGAAGACGAGTTGAATGCGCTGCTGGGTGCAATGACCGCGCGCCCGGTGCCGGTGGCCAGGGAGCCCGTCCTGGCTCGGCCGGTCGTCGTCGCCGCTCAACCGCCCGTCGCCGCAGTTGCAGAGACCACTGAGGAGCCGGCCGATCTCGCCGACCTCGAATGGGATATCGACGGACACGCACCTGAGGAGCAGCACCGCCTTGAAGCTGTCCAGGCCGCCGACTCGGATCTCGACGTTCTACAGCTCGATGACCTGCAGGAGCAGGATCAGCGCTCGCATGTCACCGCGCAAGGCGATGTCGATTTCGACGATGATGCGTTCGACGCGGCTTTGGCGAACAGCCTGGATACGCGCGACGCAGCCGCTTCTCGGCACGATCAGGACGATTCTCATGATTGGCTGGCGGAACGCTCCGAGCCGACGGAGCCGACCCGTTCGTGGAGCCGCGTGACGCCGGTTCCGCAGCAGCCGGCATTTAATGCTCAGCCGACCGCTTCGATAACACCCTGGGCCGCGGCGCCGGCAGTCGCCGCAGTGCCATCCTACCGTTCGAGCGAGCCGGTCGAGACCGTCGCCCCTGCAGCCCCTGTATCCGTGCCGCAACCGCGACAGTCCTCGCATTACGAAGACATGCCCGATGTCGAGACGATCGACGTGCCCGAGCGTGTCGTGGCGTTGGCGGACGATCTCGACATCCCGGAACTGCACTTCGAGGAAGACCAGCCGGCGACGCCTGCCTATGACGATCTCGACGCGGAATTCTCCAGCCTTCTCACCGAGATGAATTCGGTGGAGGTCGCTCCTGCTCCCGCAAGCAGTGCCGCTTATAGCGATGAATCCCACAATGCCGGCTATGAGGAACCCAAGTCGGCCTATGACGCCATCAAGCCGGCCTATGACGGGGTCAAGCCGGGCTATGACGGGGTCAAGCCGGGCTATGACGGGGTCAAGCCGGCCTATCAGCCGGAAGCGCGGACCTATGCGGCGAGGCCGGCCGAAATGCCTGCCCGCGCGACAGCGTCGGCTGGCTATGCGGATGCGGCTGGCTTCGACCTCAACAATCTGCCCGGCAGCCAGCCGGTTTCACAGGCGGACGATTTCACCGTCGACGAACTCGACTACGATCCCGAACTGGATGAGGCTATGGCTGTTCCGGGTCTCGGCGAGCGGGAGGCCGCGAGGCCCTCGCGCCGACGTGGCCTGTTCATTGCGGCGGTTGTCGGCGCGGTGGCGGTTGCTGGCGGCCTCGGCGCCTTTGCGCTGTCTTTCGGCGGCAAGGGCGGCAGCGATGCACCGGTGATCGTCAAGGCCGACAACGCGCCGATCAAGGTCAAGCCGGAAAATCCGGGCGGCACAGTGGTGCCGAACCAGGACAACAAGGTTTACGACGCGGTGGTCAAGGGGACCAAGCCCGCCGAGCCTGTCCAGGATAAACTGGTCACCAACGTCGAAGAGCCGGTGGATGTGCAGGCCAAGGATCCCGCTCGCGCGATCGATCTTTCCGCTGACCAGAACGCCGCGGCAACTGGAGCGGACGACGGCAACGCCGCGCCGGTCGCCAATGCCGCGCCGGCCGCCAGCGCGGCGCCGGCCGATAACGCGGCGCCGGCACCGAAATCCGAAGATCGCATCGCGCAGGTGCTGCAGGAGGCCGACAAGGGCACCAACGCCGATGTCGTCGCCGTTGCGCCGCGCAAGGTGAGGACCATGGTGGTCAAGTCAGACGGTTCGCTGGTGCCGCGTGATGATCCGGCGCCCGCCGCACCGCAAGTGGCGGCCGCTGAGCCGGCCGACCCGGCGCCGCAGCAAGTTACCCCGTCGTCCCAGGCCGATGCGGACCAGACCGGCACCGTGACGCCCGCCACCGCCCAGGCAGACGACGAGCCGGCCCTCAAGCCGGCAGCCAAACCGGCCGCGGCGCCCAAGGCTGAGGCCAAGGCCCAATCGGCAAACACGCCTGCCAAGGTTCCGGTCGCGCCGCAGCGCCCGTCCGACCAGCCAGTTGATGTTGTCGGCGAGGTCAAGCCCGACCAGGTTGCATCCATCGATCCGGGATCGACCGCGACCGGCGGTGGTTCGTGGTCGATGCAGATCGCTTCGCAGCCGACGGTCGAAAGCGCCCAGTCCAGCTACCAGGATCTGCAGCGCCGCTACGGCAGCGTACTTTCCGGCCGCACCGCCAACATCGTCAAGGCGGAGATTGCCGGCAAGGGCACGTTCTACCGTGTGCGCGTTCCGGCGAAGTCGCGCAACGACGCGATCAACCTGTGCACCAGCTACAAGGCTGCCGGCGGCAATTGCTTCGTCTCGCGCTAGCAACTGAGTCAACCAATCAAAGCCGGCGCGGTCTCAGACCGCGCCGGCTTTTTCATGTGGATGAGATCTGTCTTCAAGCGCATGCGGCGGGGGACGATTCCCTTTGACCGCGCGAAGCCCTAAACTCCCGTCATGACCGAATCAAAATCCATGATCCTCGGCTGTGCCGGGAAATCGCTCACTCGCGAAGAAATCAATTTCTATCGCAACGAATGCCCGTGGGCCTTCATCCTGTTTGCGCGCAACATCGGCGAGACCGAGCAGATCCGCGATCTGGTCGCCGAGATGCGCGACTGTATCGGGCGTCCGGACGCGCTGGTGTTCATCGACCAGGAAGGCGGCCGGGTGCAACGCCTGCGGCCGCCACTGGCGCCGAACTATCCGGCCGGTGGCGCGCTTGGCGCGCTGTGGCGCGACGATCACGATGCCGGCGCCCGCGCGGCCTGGCTGATGGCACGGCTGCATGCGTTCGACCTGCTGCGCTACGGCATCACGGCGGATTGCCTGCCGGTGCTCGACGTGCCGATCGAAGGCGCCAGCGACGTCATCGGCGCGCGTGCCTATGGCAAGGAGCCGCGACCGGTGATCGAACTCGGCCGTGCTGCCGCAGAAGGGCTGATGTCGGGCGGCGTGCTGCCTGTGATGAAGCATATTCCCGGCCATGGGCGCGCCCTTGCCGACACGCATTTCGAATTGCCGACGGTGAATGCGTCGCTCAGCGATCTGCAACGGCATGATTTCGCCCCGTTCCGGGAGCTCAACCATCTGCCCATGGCGATGACGGCGCATGTCGTCTACAGCGCCATCGACCCCAAGAACCCGGCGACGACCTCCGGCAAGGTCATCGACGAGATCATCCGTCGTGAAATCGGCTTCGACGGACTGCTGATGAGCGACGACACCTCGATGAAGGCACTTTCTGGGGATTTCCCGACAAAGGCGGCCTCGATCCTTGCGGCGGGCTGCGATCTGGTCCTTCACTGCAACGGTGTTTTCGAGGAAATGGCCGGCATCGCGTCGCGCACCACGGGGCTTGAGGGCAGGTCACTGGAGCGCGCAAAACGGGCGCTGACCTATATCAAGAAACACGACGCGGCTGAAGAAACCGAGATACGCGCAGAATTCGCCACCTATTTCGATGCGGTGGCCTGACAAAGGAAGCGAGAGAAAGTGGCGGAAACATTGGAAAGCAAGGCCGCGAAGGCCGCACCGATGGACCGTCTGTGGGCCGAGAACGACGATTCCCGCGTCACCGGCGATCCGTCGCTGGTCGTCGACGTGGCCGGCTTCGAAGGTCCTCTCGATCTGCTGCTGCATCTTGCCCGCACCCAGAAGGTCGATCTGGCGCGGATCTCGATCCTGGCGCTGGTCGAGCAATATCTGACCTTTGTCGAGACGGCGAGGGCGCTCAGGCTCGAGCTTGCCGCCGACTATCTGGTGATGGCGGCGTGGCTGGCCTTCCTCAAGTCGAAGCTGCTCATTCCCAAGCAGCCGGGCGACGAGGGCGAAAGCGGCGAGGAGTTGGCGGCGGTGCTGCAGTTCCGGCTGAAGCGGCTTGAGGCAATGCGCGACGCCTCGGCGCGTCTGGTCAACCGCAACCGGCTCGGCCGCGACGTGTTCGCGCGCGGCATGCCGGAAATGGTCATCATCGAAAAGCGCAACGCCTATTCGGCCTCGCTCTACGACCTTTTGACCGCCTACGCCCAGCAGCGGCAGAAGCAGGCGATCAACAATGTGACGATCGCCAGGCGCGGTGTCTGGTCGCTCAAGGACGCCCGCGACATCCTGACCCGGCTGGTCGGTGCGGTGCGCGACTGGACGGCGCTGGAGAGTTTTCTGATCGAGTACATGACCAGCCCCGAGGAGCGGCGGACGGCGATCGCCAGTTCGTTCGCGGCCACGCTGGAACTGGTGCGCGAAGGCAAGATGGACATGCGGCAGGACGACGTGTTCGCGCCGATCTACCTGCGCGGCCGCGCACAGGCAATCAAGGCAGTCGAGGTGGCATCATGAGCGAGCGCGCCAACGCTTCGGTTATCCCGTTCAAGGTCGATGATGAAACGGAAGGGGAGTTGTTTCCCCAGGAACCAGCCGAGCAGGTCCAGAACCCGGCCGAGCGCCTCTATATGGCGGAAGCCGTGCGCATGGCCGAGGCGATCGTGTTCGCCAGTACTGAACCTGTCAGCGAAAAGCAGCTGGCGGCGCGCCTTCCAGACGGCATCAACATCGCTCTGGCCATGGCCGACCTGCAGCAGATCTATGCGCGGCGCGGTGTCAATCTGGTGCGCGTCGGCGACGCCTGGGCGTTCCGCACCGCCGGTGACCTGGCCTTCCTGATGAGCCGCGACACGGTGCAGCAGCGCAAGCTGTCGCGCGCCGCACTCGAAGTGCTGGCGATCATCGCCTACCACCAGCCGGTGACGCGCGCCGAGATCGAGGACATCAGGGGCGTCGAAACCTCGAAAGGCACGCTCGACACGCTGCTGGAAACGGAATGGGTGCGCATGCGCGGCCGGCGCAAAACACCGGGACGCCCTGTCACCTATGGCACGACCGAGACCTTCCTCGACCATTTCGCGCTGGAGGAAATCCGCGACCTTCCCGGCATGGAGGAACTGAAGGGGGCAGGGCTGCTTTCGGGCCGCATGCCGTCGAATTTCTCCATTCCGCAGCCGCCGGCCGATCCCGATGCGCTGGCCGACGACGAGGATGCGCTGACCGACATCGACCTCGAGGAACTCGGCCTGCTGACGCCGCGCGTCACGGAAGATTGACTGGCAATCGCGGCCAATCTGTCGAGGATGCGCGGATTCGTAGCGGGCCATCACGCCGAAAATGCGTGACATCCGCCACCCTTTCATAAACTCTGTCGCAGTTGTGTTTGAATCCCAACGCGAAAACGCATAGATCATCGCCAGGGAAAACATTCGAGAGAGATTTGCTATGGGTTCATTTTCGATTTGGCACTGGATGATCGTGCTCGTGATCGTGCTGCTGGTGTTCGGCCGCGGCAAGATCCCTGAGTTGATGGGTGACATGGCCAAGGGCATCAAGAGCTTCAAGAAGGGTATGGCGGACGACGACGTTGCCGAAGACAAGCGCACCGTCGAACACCGCGCCGACGAGACCGTTTCGGCCGCGAAGGAAAAAGCCAGCAAGAGCTGAGCCAAAGGTTCTAGTCGGAACAGAGTGCCATGTTTGAAGTCGGCTGGACCGAAATGCTGGTCATCGCGATCGTCATGATCGTGGTCGTCGGGCCCAAGGATTTGCCCAATATGCTGCGCACCTTCGGCCGCACGACGGCCAAGCTGCGTGCCATGGCGGCCGACTTCCAGAAGCAGTTCAACGAGGCGCTGAAGGAAGCCGAGCTCGACGACGTCAAGAAGTCGGTCGACGAGCTCAGGGGCCTCAGCCCGATGTCCGAGATCAGGAAGCAGCTCAATCCGTTCGAGCAGGCGGCGGCCGATGTGCGCTCAGGCGTCGACGCGGTGATGAAACCCAAGCCAGCAGATGATCCGACAGCGCCAGCCGCTTCGACGCCGCAGGCGGCCGAGCCGTTGAAGAACGGCGCGACAACCATGCCTGGCGTCAGCGGGCCGGAAGCCGCACCAGCAGCGCCGATTTTCCCGGCAATGACCGATGAATCGGTGGTGACGGCGTCAGTGCCAGCTGAACCGGTTGTCGCGGCGAAGGCGTCGGCGGTGAAGAAAGTGGCCACGGCTGTTCCGGCAAAAGCGCCTGCCAAGGCGTCGGCAAATGGCACGATGGCTTCCGCGCCGGCAAAGGCGGCGACCGCCAAGGCCGCACCTGCGTCCAAGGCGGCGGTAAAGCCTGAAAAGGTTGCGAAGCCCACTGCGGCCAAGACGGTCGCGACCAAGCCGATCGTTACCAAGCCGATCGTTACCAAGACAATCGTTACCAAGACTGGGACGAAAGCTGAACCGAAGCCTGCCGCGGCGAAGAAGCCGGCGGCCAAGAAGACGGCTGGAGCCGCCAAGTGAGCGTTTCGGACAAGGAAAGAGACGAGATCGAGAAATCGTCGGCCCCGCTGATGGAGCATCTGATCGAGCTGCGCCGGCGGCTGATCTGGTCGCTCGGCGGCTTCTTCGTCGCCTTCCTGGTCTGCTTCTTCTTCGCCAAGAGGCTTTTCAACCTGCTGGTCGTCCCGTTCAAATGGGCGACGAAGTGGGCCGGGCTCGATCCGCACAAGGTCGAGCTGATCTACACCGCGCCGCAGGAATTCTTCTTCACCCAGGTGAAGCTCGCCATGTTCGGCGGCATGGTCATCGCCTTTCCGCTGATCGCCACGCAGATCTACAAGTTCATCGCGCCCGGCCTCTACAAGAACGAACGCAACGCCTTCCTGCCGTTCCTGATCGCATCGCCGGTGCTGTTCCTGATGGGCGCATCGCTGGTCTATTTCTTCTTCACGCCGATGGTGATGTGGTTCTTCCTCGCCATGCAGCAGGCCGGCACCGACGATCAGGTGCAGATATCGCTGCTGCCGAAAGTGTCGGAATATCTCAGCCTGATCATGACGCTGATCTTCTCCTTCGGCCTGGTGTTCCAGCTGCCGGTGGTGACCAGCCTGATGACGCGCGTCGGCATGCTGTCGTCGAAGGCGCTGGCCGAAAAGCGCAAATGGGCGATCGTCATTGCCTTCGTCGTCGCGGCGGTGCTGACGCCGCCCGACCCGATGAGCCAGATCGGCTTGGCCATTCCGACGATCCTGCTCTACGAGGTCTCCATCTGGGCTGCGCGGCTGATCGAACGCGATCAGGAAAAGCAGCGTGTGGCCCGCGAGAAGCAGGACGCGGCCGAAGAGGTGGCCGAAAAGCCGGCGGACGCGTCTTCCACATAGGCTATGGGGCTGCCCCCGCAGGGGGGGCGGCGGGCTTGGCATCGATTGCATTGTGACGGCAATTATGCTATAGATTTGGGCATGGTGCTGATTTGCGCCAACGACCCGCCGCAAGGCGGGTTTTTTATTTCCGGCTCTCGCGCCATCACCGGTAAAGCGCGCTAAAGCGAGCTCGAAGCCCTGGCTTGATCACGCCTGATCTTGCATCGATCAACGATGCGGTTTACGCCCTCTGGCTGAAACGCATCGCCATCGTGGCGATGCGTTTCAGTTTTGTTTGAAGCATGTCAACCGCTGCGCACTTTTGGGCGACATGCTACCCAGGAGCGTTCAAACCATGCTTGACATCAAATGGATTCGCGACAACCCGAAGGCCCTTGTCGAGGCGCTGGTGAAGCGCTCGTGGTCGGCCGATGAGGCGCAGTCCACGGTCGATGGGCTGATCGCCTCGGACGAGGCGCGGCGCGAACACGTCACGGAGCTGCAGACCAAGCAGGAGCGCCGCAACGCCGCCTCGAAGGAGATCGGCAACGCCATGCGTTCGGGCGACGCGGCGCTTGCCGAAAGGCTGAAAGCCGAAGTCGGCGAGATCAAGACCTTCATCCAGAATGGCGAGGCGCGAGAACGCGAGCTCGACAAGACGCTGAACGATGCGCTGGCGGTGCTGCCCAACGTGCCGTTCGACGATGTGCCGGTCGGCAAGGACGAGCACGACAATGTCGTCAAGCATATCGTCGGCAAGCTGCCGACACGTCCGAATTGGGTGAAGGAGCATTTCGAGATCGGCGAAGCGCTCGGCATGATGGATTTCGAGCGCGCGGCGAAGCTTTCAGGGTCGCGCTTCACGGTGCTGAAGAACGGACTGGCGCGGATGGAACGGGCTCTCGGCCAGTTCATGCTCGACCTGCACACGACCGAGCATGGCTATGAGGAAGTCATCCCGCCATTGATGGTCAAGGACGACGTTCTTTTCGGCACCAACCAGTTGCCGAAATTCGAGGAGGATCTGTTCTTCACGGCGCACGGTGAGGGCAGGCTTGGCCTGATCCCCACCGCCGAGGTGCCTCTCACCAATCTCGTGCGCGAAGAAATCACAGCGCATGAAAAACTGCCGCTGCGCTATACCGCGCTGACGCCGTGCTTCCGGTCGGAGGCAGGTTCCGCCGGGCGCGACACGCGCGGCATGCTGCGCCAGCACCAGTTCTACAAGGTCGAACTGGTGTCGATCACCGACCAGGAATCGTCGCTCGCCGAGCACGAGCGGATGACGCAATGCGCCGAGGAAGTGCTGAAGCGGCTCGGGCTGCCGTTCCGCACCATGACGCTGTGCACCGGCGACATGGGCTTTGGCGCGCGCAAGACCTATGACATCGAGGTCTGGCTCCCTGGCCAGAACGCCTATCGCGAGATTTCGTCCTGTTCGGTGTGCGGCGATTTCCAGGCGCGCCGCATGGACGCCCGCTACAAGGACAAGGACGGCAAGGGCAACCGCTTCGTCCATACGCTCAACGGTTCGGGCACCGCGGTCGGCCGCGCGCTCATAGCCGTAATCGAAAACTACCAGAATGAGGATGGCAGCGTAACCATTCCTGAAGTGCTGCGGCCTTACATGGGCGGCCGGGAAAAGATCGAATCGAAATAATGCGCATCCTGCTGACCAATGACGACGGCATTCACGCCGAGGGCCTGGCGTCGCTCGAACGGGTTGCGCGCACGCTGTCCGACGATGTCTGGGTGGTGGCGCCGGAACAGGACCAGTCCGGTTATGCGCATTCGCTGTCGATCTCCGAGCCGCTGCGGTTGCGCAAGATCGGCGAGAAGCATTTTGCCGTGCGTGGCACGCCGACCGATTGCGTCATCATGGGCGTCAGGAAGATCCTGCCCGGCGCCCCCGACCTGATCCTGTCCGGCATCAATTCCGGCGCCAACATCGCCGACGACGTCACCTATTCGGGAACCGTCGCCGGCGCTATGGAGGGCGCGCTGCTCGGCATCCGCTCGATCGCGCTCAGCCAGGGCTACAGCTATGTCGGCGAGGATCGGGTCGTTCCCTACGAGACGACCGAAGCGCTGGCGCCGGCATTGCTGCAGAAACTGGTGGCGACGCCGCTGCCGGACGGCGTGCTGCTCAACGTCAATTTTCCGAACTGCCTTCCTGAAGAAGTCGCCGGTACGGTGGTGACCTCGCAAGGCAAGCTCGTGCACAGCCTGTGGGTCGACGAGCGCCGCGACGGGCGCGGCCTGCCTTACTACTGGCTGCGTTTCGGCCGCGAGCCGGTCGAAGGCAAGCGAGGCACCGATCTCCATGCCTTGCGCAACAGGCTGGTGTCGGTGACGCCATTGCAGCTCGACCTCACCGCGCATGAAATCCGAGACCAACTGAGCAAGGCGCTTGCATGAACCAGGGCCTCCCAACCGACGACCGCGAAGGTTTTGCTGCCTTTCTGCTGCGTTTGCGCGGCAGGGGGACGGTGCCGAAGGCCCTGATCGCGGCCTTCGAGGCGACGCCGCGGCGCGGTTTCCTTGGCGCCCAGTACCATCCGATCGCCTGGTCGGACCGCATGCTGCCGATCGAATGCGGCGAGGCGATCGAAGGTGCCGACCTGCAGGCGGCGGTGATTTCAGCCCTTGCCATCGAGCAGGGCAACCGCGTTCTCGAGATCGGCACCGGTTCCGGCTACACGGCGGCGGTGATGTCGCGGCTGGCGGCGCGGGTCGTCACCACCGACCGCTACAAGACGCTTGTCGAGCAGGCCAGGCAGCGCTTCGAGGCGCTCGGCATCGGCAATGTCATCGTGCGCCAGGCGGACGGTTCCGGCGGCCTGCCGAACGAAGGGCCGTTCGATCGCATCGTCGCCTGGGCTGCCTTCGACAGCCTGCCGCGCTTCCTGCTCGACCAATTGTCGAGCGGCGGCATCGTCATCGCCCCGATCGGACCGGAAGAGGGCGAACAGGTGCTGGCCAAGCTGACCAAGGTCGGCAGCCGGTTCGAACGCGAAGACATCGGCCTCGTGCGCCTGCAGCCGATCCTGCGCAGCGTCGCCGCCGTCATTTAGAGTGATATTTCATGCGGCGCCGGCCTGCGAATTGTGAGCCCGCAAACCGCTGCATTCGGTTCGGCGAGTCGACTTAGCCAGCCCGGCCTGAGCATAGCTTCGGCACTCTCCAAGCGATCTCAAATATTTTAAGAAAATTCGCATCGGATTCTATGGGGTTAACCGACGAGTAACATTAACGCGCTTTAATCATGCCTAGTTTGTACCGGGTATGTGCGGGTTAGTGCGATGCAACTCAGTGTTTTGAAGACAAACGGACGCAACCTGATGCGTGGTTGTGCCGTACTCATGGTCGCAGGCGCTGCTGCAGGATGCAGCTCCCAGGCCTCACGCTTCAACAGCGTCGATGACGTCTTTACCTCGTCGACCAACAACCAGCGCGCCATCATCAACAAGCAGGACGCCGTGCAGGCCTATCCGGGCGATGTCGAGGCTGCTCCGGTCGACGGCAGCCATACGCAGTCGGTCAGCCGCTCCAGTCTCGAACCGGTCTCGACGCGGCCGCTGCCTCCGCCCGTTGCCCAGGCACAGCCGGCTCCGGCACTCGCGCCTGCCGCAAAGCCGGTACGCACCGCATTGGCCCCGGCGCCGCATGTCGACCGGACCACGACCGGCACCGTCGCTCCGGCGGCATCGCCGTTCAAGGTCGCGCAGCCCGACGCGCCACGCGTGGCGGCGGCCGGAACGCCGCATGCAACCGAGATCGTCGTCAGGGATGGCGAAACGATTTCTGGCCTGGCGCAGCACTACAAGGTGCCGGCCGACGTGATCATGAAGGTCAACGGGTTGAGCCCGACCAAGGGGCTGAAGACCGGCCAGAAGCTGGTCATCCCGGCCTATGCCTATTCCAGCAAGTCGGAAGCGAAAGTCGCCGACGCCAAGCCGGCGAAAAACGGCAAGCACGACCTGCCGGCCACCGCACCGGACAAGGTCGCCGTCCTGCCGCAGCAGCCCAAGCTTAAGGAGGGCAAGTCCGCCGTTCAGGTCGATACTTCGGCCGCCGCAAGCCAGCCCAAGGAGCCCAAGCCGCAGATGGCCGCGACCAAGGCGACCGGCGCTGCCGGAACCTACACGGTCCAGTCGGGCGACACGCTTTCTTCGATTGCCAGGAAGACCGGTGTCGGCACCGTTGCGCTGAAGCAGGCCAACGGCATGAAGGACGGCTTGCTCAAGATCGGCCAGACCTTGAAGGTGCCGGCCGGCGGAACCGCGACCGTCGCCAGTGCCAAGCCGGCGAAGATCGATCCGGTGACAACGGCGACCACGCAGCCCGCGGCAAAGACGACGCCGTCGGAAACGCTGGCGTCCTACACGCCGCCGAAGAAAGATACGAAGGTCATCCAGCAGGCCGAAGACGACGACGCAGTTGCACCGGATGCAACCGGCATCGGCAAGATGCGGTGGCCGGTGCGCGGCCGCGTGATCTCCGGTTTCGGCTCCGGCAAGGACGGTGTCGACATCGCCGTGCCGACGGGAACGCCGGTCAAGGCGGCCGAGAACGGCGTCGTCATCTATGCCGGCGATGGCCTGAAGGAATTCGGCAACACGGTGCTGGTGCGCCACGAGAACGGCCTGGTCACCGTCTACGGCCATGCCAGCTCGATCGAGGTGCAGCGCGGCCAGAAGGTCAAGCGCGGCCAGGAAATCGCGCTGTCGGGCATGAGCGGCACGACGGACTCGCCGAAGCTGCACTTCGAAGTGCGCAAGAACTCCGCCCCGGTCGACCCCTCTGGCTATCTCGAATAGTCGGGCTGTCTCGAATAGAACAAGAAAGCGATTTGCGGGCCGTCTGACCTCCAGTCCGGCCCGCCGGCTCAGCCCGCCCCGCAAGGAGCGGGCTTTTTCAGTGGCTTTTCTCCGACCCTAATCCTTGAGCGGCTTGCCGAGCCGTCCAGCTAGGTCCTGGGTGAACTGCCAGGCGACGCGGCCCGAGCGGCTGCCACGCGTCGTCGCCCATTCCAGCGCTTCGGCGCGCAACGTCTCGGGATCGACGGCAAGATCGTGATGGCGGACATAGCCGTCGATCATGTCGAGATATTCGTCCTGCGAACATTTGTGGAAGCCGAGCCATAGGCCGAACCGGTCTGAGAGCGAGACCTTCTCCTCGACCGCTTCGGACGGGTTGATGGCGGTCGAGCGCTCGTTGTCGATCATGTCGCGCGGCAAGAGATGACGGCGGTTCGAGGTGGCGTAGAAGATGACGTTGGCCGGACGGCCCTCGACGCCGCCTTCGAGCGCTGCCTTCAGCGACTTGTAGGAGGTGTCGTCGTGGTCGAAGGAGAGGTCGTCGCAAAACAGGATGAAGCGGAAGGGGGCTGACTTCAGCAGTCCCATCAGCTTCGGCAGAGTGTCGATGTCCTCGCGGTGGATTTCGATCAGCTTCAGCGGCAGGTCGGACTTGGCCCTGGCGTTGATCTCCGCATGCACGGCTTTGACCAGCGACGATTTGCCCATGCCGCGCGCGCCCCACAACAACACGTTGTTGGCTGCGTAGCCGGCAGCGAAGCGTTCGGTGTTGTCGACAAGGATATCGCGGACGCGGTCGACGCCACGGATCAGGCCGATGTCGACACGGTTGACCTTCCGCACCGGCTCCAGATAGCCGGGATCGGCCTGCCAGACGAAGCAGTCGGCCCCGCCGATGTCCGTTTCAGGCACCGGCGGCGGGGCGAGGCGGCTAACCGCCTCGATCAGGCTGTCGAGCTTCTTGTTGAGGGCGTCAATGCTGCTGTCGGTCATGTCGGTCTTTTGTTTTTCGCGTTTTGAAGTGGGGAGCGTGCCGATTCCGTCGGGTTCGAAACCGGTTGCAACCTTTTGTTCGAGCGTGATCTTTTCCGAAAACCGGCTCGTGCTGTTCGCGATCATGCTCTAACACGGCTCAACAGGCCGGAAAAGCAGCCGATTTGGCCGGCCACGCAGTTGCATTGGCAGCTTTACCGACTATATTCCGGCCAAATTTCAAGGGGCCGCCAAACTCCACAAGGACGGGTGGCGGCTGTTTTCAAAATTCAGGAGTACCTCGATGTTCGTGACACCGGCATACGCCCAAGGCGTTGGGGCTTCTCCCGACATGTTCATCAGCATTTTGCCGTTTGTCCTGATTTTCGTGATCATGTATTTTCTGATCATCCGGCCGCAGCGCACGCAGCTGAAGAAGCGCGGCGAGATGCTGGCCGCGGTTCGTCGCGGCGACACGGTCGTCACTGGCGGCGGCTTCGTCGGCAAGGTGACCAAGGTGATCGACGAAAACGAACTCGAGATCGACCTCGGCGGTGGCACCAAGGTGACCGCGCTGCGTTCGACGATCGCCGATGTGCGCGTCAAGGGCGAGCCTGTGGCGAACCAGAACGCCAAGAAGTAACCGAATTTCAGGCGGAGCGATCCGCGGATACGCTCTGACGGACGACGCCATATGCTTTATTTTTCGCGCTTCAAGATGATCCTGATCTGGGTGGCCGTGGCCATCACAGTGATCCTCGCCGCGCCCAATCTGTTCTCCGCCAGCACGCTGGCCCAACTCCCCAGCTGGGTGCCGAAGCGCCAGATGACGCTCGGCCTCGATCTGCAGGGCGGCTCGCACATCCTGCTGGAGATGAATCAGAACGACCTGATCAAGGACCGGCTGGAAACGACGCGCGACGAAATCCGGACGCTGCTGCGTGACGCCAAGATCGGCTATACCGGGCTTGCCGGCACGGGTCGGACCTTGCAGGTCCGCATCACCGATCCCGCCCAGCTCGATGCCGCAAAGAAAGCGTTGAAGTCGCTGACTGATCCCGTCGCTGCCGGCCTGTTCACTGGCGGCTCCATCCAGGAAATGACGCTCGACGATTCCGAGCCCGGCCTGCTCAAGTTCAACGTCACCGATGCAGGCATCAAATACCGCACGTCGACCGCCTTGACGCAGTCGATCGAAGTGGTCGAACGCCGCGTCAACGAACTCGGCACGACCGAGCCGATTGTGCAGCGGCAGGGCGACGATCGTATCCTTGTCCAGGTGCCGGGCCTACAGGACCCGCAAAGGCTGAAGGAAATCCTCGGCCAGACCGCCAAGCTGACGTTCCAGATGGTCGACCAGTCGATGCCGGTGCAGGACGCGCTCAATGGCCGCCCGCCTGCCGGCTCTTCGGTGCTGTATTCGCAGGACGATCCACCGGTTCCCTACCTGATCGAAAACCGCGTCATCGTTTCGGGCGAAAATCTCGTCGATGCCCAGGCGACATACAATTCGCAGAACAACGAGCCGGTGGTTTCGTTCCGCTTCGATTCGAAAGGTGCGGCGCGCTTCGGCCAGGCCACGGCACAGAATGTCGGCAAGCTGTTTGCCATCATCCTCGACAATCAGGTGATTTCGGCGCCGCAGATCCGCGAGCCGATCCTCGGCGGCACCGGCCAGATTTCGGGCAATTTCACTGCCCAGAGCGCCAACGATCTCGCCGTGCTGCTGCGCGCCGGCGCGTTGCCCGCGACGCTGACGGTGATCGAAGAGCGGACCGTTGGTCCAGGGCTCGGCCAGGACTCCATCCATGCCGGCAAGGTCGCCGGCATCATCGGCTCGATCCTCGTCGTGGCCTTCATGTTCGTTGCCTACGGCTTCCTCGGCTTCCTCGCCAACATCGCGTTGGCGGTGCACGTGGCGATGATCGTCGGGCTGTTGTCGCTGCTTGGCGCAACGCTGACCTTGCCGGGTATCGCCGGTATCGTGCTGACCATCGGCATGGCGGTCGATTCCAACGTGCTGATCTACGAACGTATCCGCGAGGAACGGCGAAACGGCCGCTCCGTGATCCAGGCGATCGACACCGGTTTCTCGAAGGCTCTGGCGACCATCGTCGATTCCAACGTCACCTCGCTGATCGCCACGGTGGTGCTGTTCTATCTCGGTACCGGGCCGGTCAAGGGCTTTGCCATCACCTATGCTATCGGCATCCTGACCACCGTCTTCACCGCCTTCACCTTCACCCGCCTGCTGGTCTCGATCTGGTTGCGCCGGGCGCGCCCGAAGGAGTTGCCGAAGGCGCCGGTGACCTTCATTCCGCCGGGCACCAAGATCCCCTTCATGGGCATTCGCCGCTGGACGTTTGCGCTGTCGAGCGTCCTGTCGGTGCTGTCTGTCGTGCTGTTCATGACCGTCGACATCAACTACGGCATCGACTTCAAGGGCGGTTCGATGATCGAGGTGCAGGCCAAGACCGGCAACGCCGATCTTGCCGATATCAGAGGCAGATTGACGGAACTCAACATCGGCGAAGTGCAGGTGCAGCAGTTCGGAGCGCCGAACGACGTGCTGATACGTGTCGGGACGCAGGATGGCGGCGAGAATGCCGAGCAGACGGTCATCGACAAGGTGCGCGGCGAACTGCAGGACCAGTATGATTTCCGCCGTGTCGAAGTGGTCGGCCCGACGGTTTCCGGCGAGTTGGCCAAGCAAGGCACCATCGCCATGCTGGTCGCGCTGGTTGGTATCCTGGTCTATGTCTGGTTCCGTTTCGAGTGGCAGTTCGCGGTCGGCGCCATCGTCGCGACGGTGCACGATGTGGTCATGACGCTCGGCTTCTTCGTCATCACCGGGCTTGAATTCAACCAGTCGTCGCTGGCGGCGATCCTGACCATCATCGGCTATTCGCTGAACGATACGATCGTGGTCTATGACCGCGTTCGAGAGGATCTGCGAAAATACAAGCGAATGCCGCTGCCGCAACTCCTGAACAACGCCATCAACGAGACGCTGTCGAGAACGACGCTGACCTCGGTGACGACGATCTTGGCGCTGCTGGCGCTGGTGCTGTTCGGCGGCGAGGTGATCCGGTCGTTCACCATGGCCATGCTGTTCGGCGTCGTGTTCGGCACCTATTCGTCGATCTTCATCGCGGCACCGCTGCTGATCCTGTTCAAGCTGCGGCCACAGGCTGAAAGCGACGAGCAGAAGCCGGTCGGCGGCAGCAAGGCGGTCGCGACCTGACGCGCGGTCCCGAAGGGGTGACAGAACGGTGACCGGCAAAGGCATCGTCATCCGCGAGGCGCATTTCCCCGGCCGCGCGCCGATCGAGGCCTATGGCAATGGCGGGTTCCGCTTCGCTGACATGTCGCATCGCGGCTCGCTGCTCTGCCTGCCATCCGGCATCCATGGCTGGGAGCCGGCGGATCCCCTGGCGCTGACGGCGGCGGATTTCGACAGGCTGCTGGCCGAAGCCGACAAGGTCGAGATCCTGCTGGTCGGCATGGGCAGGGAACTCAGGCCATTGCCGGCAGCATTGCGGGCCGCGTTGAAGGCGGCAGGCATTGCGTCCGATCCGATGTCGACGGGTGCCGCGGTGCGGACCTACAATGTCCTGCTGGCGGAAGACCGCGCCGTGGCCGCCGCGCTCATCGCCGTCGATTGACATGTCTCAGAATGCCAAAATCGTCATGGATGCGGTGCGCGCCGCCGACCATGACCGCTATCTCACCGCACTCTACGCGCCGGCCGACAAGCGCGATGCGCTGCTTTCGCTCTACGCCTTCAATGCCGAGATCGCCGGCATTCGCGATCGCATCCACGAAGCACTGCCTGGCGAGGTGCGGCTGCAATGGTGGCGTGATGTCATTGCCGCTGAAGATGACGGCGCAAGCATCGGCCACCCCGTTGCCGACGCGCTGAAGGCGACGATTTCCGCCTTCCGCCTGCCGAAACCCGCCTTCGACAACATGCTCGACGCGCGCATTTTCGACCTCTACGACGATCCGATGCCGTCGCGAACCGATCTGGAAGGCTATTGCGGCGAGACGGCAGCCGCACTCATCCAGCTTGCGGCGATGGTGCTCGATCCCGTCGCGGCGCCACGGTTTGCCGAACTGGCGGGTAGGGCAGGCTGTGCGCAGGCGATGACCGGCCTGCTGCTTCTGCTGCCGCTGCACCGCAAACGCGGGCAATGTTTTGTCCCGGCCGATATCCTGGCCGCGGCTGGATCGTCGCCGGAAGAGTTTGTTGCCGGCGATGGTGGCCCTGGCGCCAAACGTGCGGTGGCAGCGATGATGGCGCTGGCGCGCGACCATCTTTCCGCCTTCGAGCAAGGCGCATCGGCTCTGCCGGTCTCGTTGCATCAGGCATTCCTGCCGTTGGCCCTGTCGCGTGCCTATCTCAGGAAAATGGAGAGTGGTTCGCCGCTCGATGGCGTGGCGCGGCTGTCGGCTTTGCACAGGCATTGGCTGCTGCTGCGTCGCGCGGGCAAGGGCTGGCCGGCACTTTGACGTAAACGTCAATCATGTTAAGGAGTCTCCCGGCCAAAACTGTTGCCAAAGACGACAGACCGGCCGGAGGAGATGCTGCATCCATGAGTTTGCCTTTGCTGGTCGCGATCGTCGCCCTTGGCATTGCGCTGTCGGTCGCCGCCGTACATTTCACCGGCGGCAGCAAGACGGCCACGCTTGCCGGCACGGATCAGGCGATGAGCCGTTTCGCCGAAGATTTTCCCGACGAGGTGGCCGCAACAGTTCGCCTGACGGCTGATGCCGGGACGGCGTTCCTGGATCTTGGGCGAGGGCGCACCGGCATCGTTCACAGCGTTGGCGACTGTTTTTTGACCCGCATCGTCACATCTCGGGACGTCACGGGTTTGACTGCCGGCGACGCAGACACGGTCTCGTTTCGGCTTGCCGACTTCACCTGGAAGGGCGGCCGCTTTCGCTTTGCCAGCGCAACAGATGCGCAAGGCTTGCTGAAAGCGCTTGAGCCGCGACATTCCAATTCCGCTGGGGAGGCGACGTGATGGACAGCTACAACTTTCCGCAGGTCACCCAGCTGGCCATCCCGTTCTTCGTTGCCGCGATCCTGATCGAGCTCTGGCTGGTGCGCAGCGGCCGCGCCAAGGGCTCGTTCGAGACGCGCGACACGCTGACCAGCCTGATGATGGGCACCGGCAATGTCGACGCCGGGCTGCTGCTCGGCGTGGTGTCCTACTGGGCGCTGCTGTGGCTGTGGCAGTTCCGCGTCTTCAATCTCGGCCTGTCGGTCTGGGTGTTCCTGGCTGCCTTCCTGCTCGATGACCTGCGCTACTATGTCTACCACCGCATCGCGCACAGGGTGCGCTGGGTGTGGGCCGAGCACGTCAACCACCACTCAAGCCAGCACTACAATCTGTCGACGGCGCTGAGACAAAGCTGGACCAGCCTGTTCACCTTCATGTTCGTGCTGCAGGCGCCGCTGGTGCTGCTGGGCTTCCATCCGGCGGTGATTGCCTTCACCTTCGGCTTCAACCTGGTCTGGCAGTTTTGGATCCACACCGAGACGATCGGCAAGATGTGGGGCTGGTTCGAATTCGTCTTCAACACGCCGTCGCACCACCGCGTCCACCACGCCACCAATCCGCGTTATCTCGACGCCAATTATGCCGGCACACTGATTATCTGGGACCGCCTGTTCGGCAGCTTCGTCGAAGAGCTGGAAGAGGACCGGCCCCGCTACGGCATCGTCAAGAACCTTGGCACCTTCAATCCGCTGAAAGTGGCGTTCCACGAATGGATCGGCATGTTCAAGGATGCCTTTGCACCGGGGCTGACCTTGAGCGATCGGCTGAACTACCTGATCAAGCCGCCGGGCTGGAGCCATGACGGCTCGCGCGAAACCTCGGAGAGCCTGAAAGCCGCCTATGTCAGGCGGAATCCGGGCGAAGCCGGCAAGCCGGGCTTACCGGAGGCGAGTGCTGCGCCGGCCGAGTAGTGAAGTAAACTACGACCTTGTGGCAATTTGACAGCATGATGGCTTGGTATTATTTTTGACATCCTAGTACTTTTGAGGGTGGTGATCATGCTTCGTCTTGTATCCACTTGCTTTTTTCTGCTCGCCACAACATTGACTTACGCGGCGCCAGCCATCGACTGGCGGGTCAAGCATCCTTTCCGGTATTTCACCGAAACCACCGATTTTGATATGCAGCGGGAAGCCATGGCCGAGGTCATGGCAACCCATGGCGGCGCCTTAACGGCTACGGCGGTTTCTGATCTCGAACGGCTGCTCAACGATCCGCGTTGGCTGCGTGAGTGGTACAAACAGGACGCCACGCTCTATCCGAATCCCAAGGGCGCGGGCCGGCCCGAACGCGGCTGGGCGAACCCTGTCAATCGTCGCCGCTCCACCTGCTGGGACGCCCGAGAACAGTGGCATTCGTCCTGCGCCAGCGACAGTTTCGGAACCGCGCTTCGTACCGACTACGTGCGCCCGCAAGGGCACACCGTTGTCTTCAGCTTGACGGATGCGCCGGCCGGAATCTGACGATGGCAAGCCGCGCGGCCGATTTTCATTGCCGGCCGTGGCCGGCTTTCGGCGACGGCGGAACAGCCCTGCGCCGCGCTCTTTGAAGCACGCATTCCCTTTGAACCAGATATCCCGGAAGCAGCGCGCGGTGTCGATGTGTCTGTGACCTTGCCGAATGGCATGGTGCTTTCGCAACCTTCCATCTGGGTTCGCGACCGGCTCATCGCCGGTATCGGCGACAGTTTCTCGTCGGGCGAAGGCAATCCCGATACGCCGGTCGAGATCGATCCGCTGTCAAGACGGAGACTTCTCAACATCTCCTTCGTCTATGACCCCGACACCCAAGCGATCAAATCGGTGCCGGCCTATTCGTTGCCGGTGCGCTATCAGAATGCGCCGGCTGGCTGGCTCGACCGCAAATGCCACCGTTCGGCCTATAGCTATCATCTGCGTACCGCCTTGCAGGTCGCTCTTGCCGATCCCAAGCACAGCGCGGTGACGTTTCTCGGCTTTGCCTGCTCGGGAGCCGAAGTAACGGAAGGGCTGCTTTTTCCCTATGCCGGGGTTAAGGCAGTCAACAGTTCCTATTTTTCGCCGGGCGGCAAACTGCGTCGCAACTTGCCGCAGATCGATCGACTGATGATCGAACTGTGCCGTGATGATCTGCTGCGCACGCATGCAACCCGTACAGTGGCTTTCGACACGCCGCTCACCGACGAGCAAGGCCACGCATTGCGCAGCGCCAAACTCCTTGACTGCAAACCGGGGCGGTTCCTGCGCACGATCGACATGCTGATCGTGTCCATCGGTGGAAACGATGTCGGCTTCACACCGCTCATCGTGGAAGCGCTGACCAAGACAAGGCCTCCATACGCAAACGTCAACAGCAGCTTGCGCGCCGACGCCCTCGGCGCGTCAGTCATTAGAACTGTCGCGCGGATCGCCAAGGCGCATGATGTCGCCACGGCGCGAAACCGCGCAAAGGAGTTGCCGGCGCGCTTTGCCGCCTTGCGAAAGGCGCTGGCGCCGCTGCCCATCGCCAGCAACGGTGGAATGCCCAACATTGTGCTGACCGCGTTTCCCAAGATCGAATTCAACCAGGACGGAAGGCTCTGTGGCGAAGCCACGCCGCGTGAAAGGCTTGAAGGCTTCAATGTCGGCGGGGTGCTGTCGATCGACGTACCGACGCTGCGTCCCATCAGCGATTTCGCCAACAATGTGCTTTACCCGGCGACGCGCGAGGCTGCCCACGCGGGAAACTGGCATTTCGTCGATGCCCAGCGTGCCGCGTTCGCCAAGCATGGGATCTGCGCGCAAAAGAACCCGTCGAGCGGCGTCACGGCCGCCGAGAGCCTGATGTTGCCCTACTACCATGCGGACGGGCCGCGACCGGACAAATGGTCGGAATTCGAGCCATTTTCCGCTTATCGCGATGCCGATTTCAAGGCGTCTCGCGACACGCGTGCCTACGCGCCGCGCGAGCGCTGGTTCCGCACCATCAACGACATCTGCCTCTTCGTGCAGTCCAAGGCGAGCGGCACGCCACCGCCGCCGCAGGATTGGGCGTTGCTCGATCTGGTTGAGGTTTGCCTGGGCGGTCCGTTCCATCCGACCGCGGAAGGCCATGCCCACATCGCGGACGCGGTGTTCGCGGCAGCAACCACGATGCTCAACTTGCCACGGCCAACGGTCGCGGATGTGCGACCGCACTGAAGGGAGGAGCAGGGCTACTCGGCTGCTTCCACTTGGGATGCCAGCCCCAGCCACTGCCGGCAATCGGCGCGCGCCCGTGCGGTTATCCCCTGCCGCTTGGCGACGGTCTTGTCCTTGCCGCGCAGGCGCTTGCCTTCTGACTTCGGTGCTTCCATTGGCGGGAACAGGCCGAAATTGACGTTCATCGGCTGGAAGGAGCGTTTTCCCGGTTCGTCATCGGAGACGATGTGGCCGCCGGTGATGTGGTTGAGCAAGGCACCGAAGGCCGTGGTGAGTGGCGGCAGGGACGGTGCCTGGCCGAGCCGCTCGGCGGCGGCGAAGCGTCCGGCGAGCAGGCCGATCGCGGCACTTTCGACATAGCCCTCGCAGCCGGTGATCTGGCCGGCGAAGCGCAGGCCGGGTCGCGACTTCAGCTGCAGCGAAGCGTCGAGCAAGGTCGGCGAGTTGATGTAGGTGTTGCGGTGCAGGCCGCCGAGGCGGGCGAAATCGGCGTTTTCCAGACCCGGTATGGTGCGGAACACGCGCACCTGCTCGGCATGCTTCAGCTTGGTCTGAAAACCGACCATGTTGTAGAGCGTGCCCAGCGCGTTGTCCTGCCGCAGCTGGACCACGGCATAGGCCTTGACCGTTGGATTGTGCGCATTGGTCAGCCCCATCGGCTTCATCGGCCCATAACGCAGCGTCTCGACGCCGCGTTCGGCCATGATCTCGATCGGCAGGCAGCCGTCGAAATAGGGCGTGCCTTCCCATTGCTTGAATTCAGTCTTTTGGCCGTCGACCAGCGCCTGCACGAAGGCAAGGTATTGCTCCTTGTCCATGGGGCAATTGATGTAGTCCTTGCCGGTGCCGCCCGGGCCGACCTTGTCATAGCGCGACTGGAACCAGCAAATGTCCATGTCGATCGTGTCGAAGTGGATTATCGGCGCGATGGCGTCGAAGAAAGCCAGCGCATCGGCGCCGGTCGCCTCCGCGATCGATTGGGCAAGCGAAGGCGCGGTCAGCGGCCCGGTGGCGATGATCGCCTGGTCCCAGTCCGCCGGCGGCAAGCCCGGCACTTCCTCGCGCTGGATGGTGATCAGCGGATGGCCTTCGAGCTTTTTCGTCACGGCGTCGGAGAAACCATCACGGTCGACGGCAAGCGCACCGCCGGCCGGCACCTGGTTGGCGTCGCCGGCGCTCATGATCAGCGAGCCGGCCAGCCGCATTTCGGCATGCAGCAGGCCGACGGCGTTGTTTTCGGCGTCGTCGGAGCGGAAGGAATTGGAGCAGACCAGCTCGGCCAGGCCATCGGTCTTGTGCGCATCGGTGCCGCGAACGGGCCGCATTTCGTGCAGGATGACGGGCACGCCAGCCTCGGCTGCCTGCCAGGCGGCTTCAGAACCGGCGAGGCCGCCGCCGATGATGTGGATGGGAGTTTTGCTCATGAGCGCCGGAATAATCGCTTGGAGCGATGATTGCAATTGCCGCGCGTGGCGCAGGTCAAGCGGCTGCGGCGGAACCAACCCCTGAAAACAACAACACCCGCCGGGGGAGGAGGTCCGGCGGGTGTCGTTTTTGGGGTCGACCCTCGGGAGGAGGTGAAGGCCGACCGTATTCGTCATCGCCGGGGAGGAGGTCGGCTTTGACGAAATCTCTTTCGCCATTTTTGAAAGGGGCGAAACCTCTGGGGCAGAATTCGTTTTGCCCCTGGGGAACAACGCCCGCCGCGGGAGGAGGTGCGGCGGGCGCCGTTTTGTTGGTCAACCCTCGGGAGGAGGTGAAGGTTGACCGGATCCGTCAGGGTCGGGGAGGAGGTCGACCCTGGCGAAATTCTGGTTAGATCGCCCGGCGGGCGATGATCTTGATTTCGTCGCGGACGATACCGAGATCATGCAGCTGACGGTTCGAAAGGCGACCCAGCTCGGTAACCGTCTCGCGATAAACGCGCCAGTTACGATAGTTGCGGATCAGGTTCATTGTCTTTCTCTTTTCAAAACTGTTCGGACCATTTGCGGTCCGAAGAAATTAGACCGCCTTGCGAGCGACGTAAGGAATGTCGCTGCGGCTGATGCCGAGGTCGGTCAGTTCACGGTTGCTCAGGCGGCTCAGCTCGGACACGGTGTCCCTGTAGCGGCGCCAGTTGCGGTAGTTGCGGATCAGGTTCATGGTATTTCTCGTTTCGTCTTTCTTTCGGATCATTCCGTCTTTGTGTACGAAGCATAGATAGGCGGGCCTATATCGATTTAAAAGCGCTATGGCTGCATGGCAGCAATGCAAATTGTGCAATGCAGCATTAACGCGCGTTCACGGACCTGACACAAAGAAACCCGAATCGGAAAATGCCGTTGCGTCAACGGTTTGACCGGATCGGCTGAAAAAAAGACCAAGCTGGGGGAGAAGCGGCATGGCGGGCTATTCGTCACGATTGAGGTCGGATATCGCGCGCTGGCGGCAGGCCGGCCTGATCGACGCCGCGACCGCCGATTCCCTGACGCGCGATGTCGAGGCAAACGAGCGCAAATCGCTCAGCTTCGGCTCGATCCTGGCGATGATGGCCGCCTTGCTGTTCGGCGCCGCCATCCTGATTTTCGTCGCCGCCAACTGGGATGCGATCCCAAGGCTGGCGCGGGTCGCGGCACTCTTTGCCATCATCCTTGGCGGCTATGTCGGCGGCGCGCTGTTGAAGACGCGCGGCCATGCGGCGATCGGCGAGGCGCTGTGGATCGTGGCCGCGGCGGCCTTCGGCGGTTCTATCGCGCTGATCGGCCAGATGTATCATCTCTCGGGCGACGAGGCGTCGGCCTTGGTCACCTGGGGCGCGGGCACGGCACTGGCGGCGGTCGCGCTGCGTTCGAACCCGCTGACTGTCGCTGCGGTCGGCATCGCCGATGCCTGGCTGTTCCTGAAAGGCTTCGACTATTACAGCCGCAGCGATTTTCCGCATCTCTTCGTGGTCATGGCGATCGTGCTGTTTGCAGTCTCGTTCTGGACCCGCAGCCAGCCGGCGCGGCACCTGATCATCCTGTCGCTGCTGTTCTACCTCGTCCTGTTTGGCATGGACCACGCCACGCTGCAGGTGGCGATCCCCCTGGTCATCGTCTCGGCGCTGCTGTTCGCGGCATCAGTCTTTGCGCCGGAGCCGGTCGACAACATCGTTCAGCTCGGCGGCCGCTTGCCCTTGCACGCGCTGCTCGGCTTCCTCACCGGCCTGGCAATGGTCCAGTTCGAACTGGCTGATGAAAGCACCTACAACAGCGGATTCGCCATCGCTTCGGTGATTGCATTGGCCGGCATCGTCGCGGCAATCGTGCTGGCCGGGCGGGAAAGCCGCGGGTTGCGCTGGCTTGCCTATGCCGGCTTCGCCTTTGAAATCGCCATCATCTATGTGGTGATGCTGCAATCGATGCTCGATACGGCCGGCTTCTTCCTGGCCGCCGCGGTGCTGCTCGGCATCCTTGCGGTCGTCATCATCCGCATCGAAAAACGCATGAAGGGCCCAGCCGCCAAGGGAGCCACGGCATGATGACCGGAAAGAGGCTGATCATCTCGGCGCTGGTGCTGGCGCTCGTCCAGATCGGATTTTTGAGCTGGATCATCGCCGGCCGGGCGGCGATCCTGCGCAACGGCAAGGAAGTGCTGCTGAAGATCGAACCCGTCGATCCGCGCGATCTCCTGCGCGGCGACTACATTATCCTTGGCTATCCGATTTCGCGCATACCGGTGAAAATGATCGCCAACATCCCCGCCGACAAATATTCGAGTGACGACACGCCGATCGTCGTCCGCCTGAAGAAGGGTGCCGACGGCTATTGGCAGCCCACCACTGCATGGTTCGGCAAGGCGCCGACGCCGGCCGCTGCCGACGAGGCCGACATATCAGGCCACGTCGCGGAGGGCTGGGATCTTCGCAGCGAAGGCATGACCATCGGCCCGGATTACGGCATCGAGCGCTTCTATCTGCCGGAAGGCGAGGGGACGGCGATCCAGAACGACATGCGGGTGCGCCCGTTCGGCATCCGCCTCGCCCTCGCGGGCGACGGCACCGCGCAGATCAAGGCGCTGGTGGACGGCGACAAGATACTGTTCGAGGAACCCCTCTATTAGAGGGACAGCCAGAATGGGCGCTCATCGAAACGAAATTCAGTTCATCCACCTGTTAAGGGGCGTCGCTCCGCTGCCTGTGATGTGGTTGCATCTCTCGGGCTTGACCGTCTGGCATTACCACGCCGACTGGACGCCCTTGAGGTATTTCCAACGCCTGTTGGGGACACCGCTTGGGCTGTACCAAAATGGCGCCCACCTGGGCGTGGTGATCTTCTTCCTGATCAGCGGCTTCATCATCAGCTATGTGGTCGAGGAACAGACCCGGATGTCTTTCGCCATCAAGCGCGTGTTTCGCCTGTGGCCGCCTATCTTGTTCGCCCTTATCGCGACTGTGATCGGGACCTATGTCGGGACGGTCGTGCCCATTCCGTTCTCATTCGCCGACTATGCGAGGACATTCTTTCTGGTGGATCAGTTCGCAGGGATCGGGAGGCACGTCTTGCCCGTGACCTGGACGCTTTTCCCCGAGGTCGTATTCTATATTATGGTCTGGTGCATCGCGCCCATGATGAGGAGCAAACCACTCCAGTCCACGCTCATACTGACCGCTGCATCTTATGCGATCATGGCTAGCGCGAACATCAATGGAACCCCTGCCGTGCAATTCTCGCCGCTTGGGTATCTGCCGCTGTTCTTGATCGGCCGCCTCTTCTTCCTGTTTCGTCAGCAGCGTATCAGCGGCCAGATGGCGATGGCTCTGGGTGCTGCTGAAGTCTTTTTGTTCTATGCGGTGCGGGTGGGCATCTGGTGGGGCATCTGGCGGCCCCAGGTTCTGCTCGACGATTCGTTGTTCCCGATTTTGGCAACATATCCGTTGGCCATCATCGTGTTCTGGCTGTGCATGCAATGGACGGCAAAGACCGTTCCTCAACCATTCCGCTTCTTTGGCGACATCAGCTATTCGCTCTATCTGCTGCACATGCCGGTTGGGTTCGCCGTCATCTACAACCTCTACCCGGCCTTGAATTTCTCACTGGCCTTCGCCGCCGCCGTCGTTGCAACGCTTTTGGTCTCGTGGCTGAGTTTCAGATTTGTTGAACAGCCCAGCCGGCGCTTCTGCCGGCGGCTCATCGCAAGACGAATTGTTACCCGCGAGACTGCTTTGGCTGGAGCGCAGGTATAGTCGACAGACGCCCTCGGCGGTCTCCCACTTGGACGGTAACAAGCATGCCAATCACCCTGTCGACGCGTGAAGACATCAACCTCGACACGGTTTTCCGCGTCGCCTGGAAGAAGGAGACGGTGGAGATCGGCGAGAAGGCGTTGCAGCGCATCGCCGAATGCCGAGCCTCGTTCCTCAGGCTTATCGAATCCGATCCGCCGCCGGTCATTTATGGCGTAACCACCGCCATGGGGGAGTTGGCGAGCCGCAAGCTCGAACTTGACGAGCGGGATCGCCATGCGCGCATCAAGGCGTTCGCCGCCGCCACCTCGTTCGGCGATCCCTTGCCCGATCGGGTGGTCAGGGCGATCACGCTTGCCCGGCTGACCAACTTCATCGAGGGCAACGCAGCCACCACGCCGCGCATCGCGCTCGCCGTTGCCGCGATGCTCGACGGTGGCCCGATGCCAACGGTACCGGCCTCCGGCCAGGGCGGGGCCGGCGAGATCCTGGCGCTCTATCCGCTGTTTGCCGAGCTTTCGGCGCGCTTCGACCTCGAGGTCAAGGAGCGGGGCTCACTGATCAACGGCTCGCCCTGCGCCGCCGCGCTGGTGGCCGATGCGGCGCTCGCGGCTCGCCGCCGCATCCGCATGGCGCACAAGGTGTTCGCACTGTCGATCGAAGCGTTTCGCACCCCGCTCGAGCACTACGACGCGGCGCTCGATACGCTCTGGGGTGACGACCATGAAGCGGCGGCCCTCCAGGGGTTGCGGGAATTTCTGGTCGGCGCCGGAGACGGCCGGCGCAATTATCAGGCGCCGGTCAGTTATCGCATCGTGCCGCGCGTTCTCGGCCATGCGCATCGCGCTCTGTCGTCCGCCGAGCGGGCGGCTACCGTCTCGCTGGCCGCGATATCGGACAATCCGGTCTACATCCCGCCGGACGACGCACATCCGCTTGGCCGCTGCATCAGCACCGGCGGCTATCACAACGCCATGGCGACGCCGGCGCTGGACGATCTGGCGGCCATATGGGCCGACATATGCCTGCTCTGTGACCGTCATGCCTCCAAGCTTTTGAACGGCAAGGTGTCGCTGCTGCCCGATCTTCTGATGACCGGGCGGCATTGGGCCGACAGCGATGGCCACGGCAGTGTCGGCTATGTGCCGATGGCGATAACCGGCTATCTCGAGCAGGCCAAGCTCGCCGCGCAACGCACCTTCATTCCGGGAACGGAATCGGCCGGTGCCGGACAGGACGACGTCGCCACCACGGCGTTCTTCGCATGGACCAAGGAGGCGACCGCGGGCCGCTGCGTCGATGCGGCAATGGCGATGCTGGCGATGATGGCCTCGCAGGCGCTGCACGTCACCGAACGCGCGCCGCCGCCGGCGCTGCAGCCATTTGTCGATGACATCAGAGCTATCGTGCCGCCTGTCGGCGACGATCGCGTGCTGGGGCCTGAACTGGCGAACCTGGCCGCGTGGTTCACAGGGAGAGCGTTCGAGGCGTAGGCACTGATGCCAGGACGGTCGCGGTCATCGGTTGTGTGCCTGTCGACGGATGGCGTTGGAACCTGCACCGGTCCTCCTTTGCCAAGGCTTCGGAACGCGTCAGAGGAGTGAGGTCACGCCGATCTGAGATAGCCCGAGCACGGCGCGGTATCGGGCGATCGCTGCCGGAACGGCGAACGCAGCGGCGACGGCCGGATCAATTGACGGCACACTGTCAATTGAACAATCATCGCTGGACACCACATGCGAGATGCAGTTGCGTTGCGGCAGCGCGGCACCGGAATGGACTCATTTTTGTATCAACTGTGGTACCCCACCGGGAGGGGCGTGTGCCACTATACGAAATAGCCAAACAGATCTTTTCGCAAGAAAGTTCACTGACTCAGGGATGGAGAACGCTGCTGATCAACTCCGGACCTTACTCGTCTCGGCGATGATTTTGGGATAGGGACCAATCGATATTGTGTAGCTAAAGTCTGCTACGCCTTTTTCCTGCTTGTGTCTCGAGGGGCTGCGCACAACCCAGTCATAGACGCCAGAAACCATGCAGCGATCGTTTGCACAGGTGACCACAGTGCTGTCATTGCGGACGTTATATACCCGTTCGGGCCATCGCTGGTAATAGTTCCTCTTGTCCTGAATGATCGAACTCAGGTTCGTCAACTTGCCATAATAGTCGACCGTGCGAGCGTAGGACGCCTGAACTTGAGCAAGAGCGAAATCGTCGTTGTCGCCATGATGCTCGATCAGATCCTTGACGAAGGCGACCGCAGCGCTCTCCGCCTGTTGCCTTGCGTCGGGTGCGGGCACGGGCGCAGGCGCAGGCGAAGGATCTGGCCTCGTCGACACCTGCGATGTATCTGCGGGCGATTGGTTCGCTGCGATATTGGTCACACGCAACTCTGCCATTTCGCTGGCCGATAGGTATCTTATGTCATGCTTGTCATAGCTCGATGCCAATTCCATCAGCTCGGGGTCCACTCCCATCTCGACTACATAGGATGTGATTGCGGCCGTTCCGAGCTGGACACGGGCCTTTGCTTCTTCTCTGGACATCCCGTCAACCGATTTCAACCAAGCCCGATGAATGCCGATAGAACCTGGTTCGGCACCACGGTGGACGCCACCCAAGAAGGCCAGTGAGCAGGCTGAAGCGCACTGCAATTGGCGAAGCTGAAGCGTATCCAACCCTGCCGCGCGGATCATACGCCCCAACCGAAGCGCGCTGCCGACATTGCCGCCGGGGGAGTTGAATACGATCGTCCTGGCCCCGCTGCTCACAACCGCGTTACTAAAAGCGTTCAGGGGTTCATTGTCGTTGAACTCGCCGGAAACAACAAGAAACGGCTGCTGCCCTGGAGACGAAACAGGCGTGTACTCTAGGGCCTCAACCTTACATGTTGCTGCCGCGACAATTGACCCTACCGCCAGAACTAGAGAAACTACACGCACAGCCCGACAGAGCCCCAACCTGCCTGCTGCAAGTAAGAACCTGTCAACAACCTATTTCAAGAGCCTTCTTTGAAAGTTGGATCTCATTCGGAGCGGTCATTGGCGAAAAAATTGGTGCGGATGAAGGGACTCGAACCCCCACGCCTTTCGGCACTGGAACCTAAATCCAGGGCGTCTACCAGTTCCGCCACATCCGCATGGACCGGCAATCCCATGTAGCCATCATTCTGTCAATGTCGGGAACAAGTGTTGGGGTCAGGACCAAAGGTGGGTCAGGGCCAAAAATGTTGGTTGTTCGCCGAAATGCGAAGATGGTTGAAAATTAGCCTCGCCTGTGACAAAAGGCGTGTCGAATGTGACGGGACGCGACGATCCGCTTCTGCAAAATGTGATAAGAAGTAGGAAAAACAAGAACTTATTCACATTTTGGAACGCAGTTTGGGAGAGTTTGAGCCGTATTTTCGGTCAAATCGCCAGGTTCCGTACCAAAAGCCATTCCCGGCAAGATTATACCGGCAGGCTGTGAGCGGCAGAGGCCGTGGCAGTCTCATTGGTGAAAACAAAGGTTTTACGATGCAGGTCACCGAAACACTCAACTCCGGTCTCAAGCGCGAGATCAAGGTCACCGTGCCGGCCGGTGACATGGAAGCCAAGCTGATGGCGCGGCTTTCGGACGCCAGGAACAAGGTCCGCATCAACGGCTTCCGCCCCGGCAAGGTGCCGGTGCAGCACCTGCGCAAGGTCTACGGCAAGTCGTTCATGGCCGAAGTGGTCAACGAAATCCTCAATGATTCGACCCGCACGATCATTACCGGGCGTGGCGAAAAAGCTGCCATGCAGCCCGAGGTCATCATGACCGAGGACGAGAAGGAGGCCGAGAAGATCCTGGCCGGCGGCGCCGACTTCGAGTTCCGCCTCAACTACGAGATCATTCCGGCGATCGAGATCAAGGATTTCTCCGACATCAAGGTGACGCGCCAGGTGTTCGACGTGCCGGACACCGAGATCGACGAGCAGGTCCAGCGCGTTGCCGAATCGGCACGCAGCTACGAGCCGAAGACCGGCAAGGCCGCCAATGGCGACCGCGTCACCATCGACTATGTCGGCAAGATCGACGGCGAGGCCTTCAATGGCGGTGCCGGCACCGATCAGCCGCTGGTGCTGGGCTCGAAGGAGTTCATCCCGGGCTTCGAGGATCAGCTGGTCGGCGCCAAGACCGGTGACGAAAAGCAGATCACCGTAACCTTCCCGGAAAACTACCAGGCGGCGCATCTTGCCGGCAAGGAAGCGACCTTCGACGTCACCGTCAAGGAAGTGTCCCAGCCCGGCGAACTGGAAATCAACGACGAGACCGCCAAGAACCTTGGCCTGGAATCGCTGGAGCGCCTGCGCGACGTCGTGCGTGGCCAGATCGAAAACCAGTTCGGCGCCATGACGCGCCAGAAGGTCAAGCGCCAGCTGCTCGACCAGCTCGACGCGTCCTATTCGTTCGAGGCGCCGTCGAAGCTCGTCGACGCCGAGTTCAACAACATCTGGGCCCAGGTCAATCGCGACCTGGAAGCGGCCGGCCGCACCTTCGCCGACGAAGAGACGACGGAAGAAGAGGCACGTGCCGAATATCTGCGTCTTGCCGAGCGCCGCGTGCGTCTTGGCCTGGTGCTGGCTGAAATCGGCGAGAAGGCCGGCGTCACGGTGTCGGACGAGGAGCTACAGCGCGGCCTGTTCGAGCAGGTGCGCCGCTATCCGGCCAACCAGCAGCAGGAAGTCTTCGAGTTCTACCGCAGCAATCCGGAAGCGTTGAACACGCTGCGGGCGCCGATGTTCGAGGAGAAGGTGGTCGACCATCTGCTCGGCCAGATCTCGGTCACCGATGTCAAGGTCAGCAAGGAAGAGCTGATGGCCGACGACGAGGAGGCCGATACCGCCGTCAAGGCGAAGCCGGCGAAGAAGGCCGCCGCGAAGAAGGCTGACGACAAGAAGGCCGACGACGCGGAAGAGCCCAAGAAGAAGGCCGCGCCGAAAAAGAAGGCCGCCAAGGACGCCGAATAAGCCCAGCGCTTTCCGTAGAATCGACGAAGGCCGCCCTTGAGGCGGCCTTTTTCGTTGCTAAACTGCAACAGCCGGAACGCTTCGCGGGTGGTGGCCAGTGGTGATACGAAGCTTTGATGATTATCTTCTATCGCTAGCCGCTTGGGTCGTCGGAGACGCGCGTTGAGACTGTTCGTCGAAGTGGGACACGCCTCGGCAATGGCGCTGGTCCTCGTTTCGGTCTGCGGCATCGCCCGCGCCGATGCGGTGCTTGACAATTGGCGGTTCGAAACGGCCGAGGACGGTCTCGTCACGGCGTCGCTCTATGCCACCAACAAGCTGATCACAGGCGGCGGCGCGTTGAGCTACAGCCCGATCCTGACCATTGGTTGCCGGGCAGACAGCGAACCGCGCTGGACCGAATGGCTGCAACTGAACGACACCGTTTCGGCCAGCCGGAAGATCACCGTGTCGGTCACGCTCGACCAGGGCGGCAAGTTCGATGAAAGCTGGTCGGTCGGGCCGCGCGGCCGCAGGCTGATGCGCGACGGCGCCGACGGCATCAAACGGCTCGGCGCCGCAAACCGGCTCCAGCTTTCCTGGCGGTTCGGGTTGCTGTCGGGGCGAGGGGAGGCCGATTTCGACCTCGCGGGGTTCGATGAAGCCGTCAGCCAGGTTGCCGGCAGCTGCAACACGCACGTACCCTGAGCCGCTGCAGACGACCTAAACCTTTGCGCGGCCGACCTCTTCTACCCGCCGGCCAGAATCCGTGGTACATAGGTGCCGAAATTCCATTTGGGGGAGAATCCGATAATCTGTTCTGCCGTGAAAGGCGCGTTGCTGGTGGCCCCGGTATGCGCAGATTATCTCAGGCACATTTGACGATCAGGGAGGAAAAGTCATGCGTTTGGTCGCGTTTTTCGCCGTCGTTTCTGTTGCAACCTTCGTTGCCAATCCATCGCAGGCTCAGGATGCTGCGGCTGGCGAGAAGGTCTTCACCAAATGCAAGGTCTGCCACGTCGCAGACGAGGACAAGAACAAGATCGGTCCATCGCTGCATGGCGTCATCGGCCGCGTCGCCGGCACGCACCCGGATTTCAAATATTCCGATGCCATGATCGCGGCCGGCAAATCCGGCGTCAAATGGGACGAACCAACACTGACCACCTATCTTCACGATCCCAAGGCCATGGTCAAAGGGACCAAGATGGCGTTTCCCGGCCTCAAGAACGATGCAGACGTGGCCAACGTCATTGCCTATCTGAAAACGTTCTCCAAGTGACCTGGCTCGCTCGCGCGCATCCATCGGTCCGAGATGTCGACTAGGGAAAACCGCCTCAAGGATACCGGCATCCGTCTCTCGGAAGCGACGGCGGGTGATTTCTTCGCGCTTTTGAAGCCGCGGGTCATGGCGCTTGCCGTATTCACCGCCTTCGTTGGCCTGATGGCGGCGCCTGGCGCGATGAACCCGGTCATCGCCGTGATTGCAATCGGTGCGATCGCGATCGGCGCAGGAGCGGCCGGGGCCCTCAACATGTGGTACGACGCGGACATCGACGCGCTGATGTCGCGCACGTCAAAGCGGCCGGTGCCGTCGGGTCGCGTCACGCCGGGTGAAGCTCTCGGCTTCGGCCTGGTGCTCTCCGCGCTTTCGGTCATGACGCTCGGCGTGCTTGTGGACTGGCTTGCCGCATCGCTGCTGGCCTTCACCATCTTCTTCTACGTCGTCATCTATACGATGTGGCTGAAGCGCTCGACGCCGCAGAACATCGTCATCGGCGGCGCGGCGGGTGCCCTTCCTCCTGTCATTGGCTGGGCGGCTGCAACCGGCGCCGTCAGCGCTGAAAGCGTCATCCTGTTTCTGATCATCTTTCTGTGGACGCCGCCGCATTTCTGGGCGCTCGCGCTCTTCAAGGTCGGCGACTACGCCGCTGCCGGCATCCCGATGATGCCGAACGTTGCCGGTCAGGCATCGACCAGAAAACAGATGTTCGCCTATTCACTGCTGCTGGCGCCAATCGGCGTGCTGCCCTGGGCGTTCGGATTCGCGAGCGGGTTCTATGGGATTGTTTCGGCCGCATTGGGCGCGGGGTTCATTTGGCACGCCTGGAAGGTTCTGGTGGTTCCCGACAAGGAGATGAAGCCTGCAAAGGCGCTGTTTGCCTTCTCGATTTTTTATCTTTTCGCGATCTTTGCCATACTGCTTGCCGACACCATCGCAATGCGAGCGTTCATGTCAGCCGGGGGTTGATGGCATAAAGGAAACCATCGGATCGAGATGGCCGACCTGAAATTGCTGCGTTGAAGACGTTGCAAACAAGGGCCTGCTCGAACGTCACGACGGCATTGCGCAGAATCCCAGGATCAGCAGGGCGACTATGCCAAGGCCGAGTATGAGAAGCGTCCTTCCGTCCATGACCTTCAACCTTTGCGCGGCCAAAAAGGGCGCGCGGCGCTGTACGAGAATAGCGAAGAAGGCCTAACAGAGCTAGCCAGACCGCTCGAGGGTAGTGGCTCAGTTTGAAATTTGACGCCGCGTTTGTCGCATCAGACCCTGACCTCCACTATGCTTGGTGCAATGCATGGGAGTGGCAATGAAGCTTGAGAGCACCCTCACTTGCCCAGAGTGCGGCCATCAGTCGGTGGAAGCGATGCCGACCGACGCTTGCGTTCACTTCTACGAATGCAAGAACTGCGGCGTACTCTTGAAGCCCTTAGCGGGTGATTGCTGCGTTTTCTGCTCATATGCCGATCTGCCATGCCCGCCGCTTCAGGAGGATGGCCAAGCCAACCGCACTGAAGGCCAGAAGCGCCCGCCGATGTGATCGGGCAACGTCGTCCGCGTTATGCGCATCGCCGGCGGCGAGGAGGCCGACGACATCAAACTGAGACGCTACCCGCCGGAGCTCCTCTGACAAAGGGCGACAAGTCCCTGGCAAGGGAGTATGTTGATTCCGGTGCAGGTCGCGGTTTTGCGTGGCCAGTCTCGCAGAACGACAGCACCGCTAAACCGCGACCTTACCGGACCTGGTCTGGAGGGAATGGTCATGGCAAGCTTTCATGTGATCGCAGGCGCCAGCGAGACGCTGGAACATACCAAAATTCGAAAAATCGGTGTTTCCGACCTTTTCGACGCGCTCAAACGGGGCGTCGACGATTTCATGGTCAAACCATCGCACATCGTTTTTCTTTGCCTGATCTATCCGCTCGTGGGTGTCGTGCTCGCCGCCTGGACTTCGGGCGCCAATGCATTGCCGTTGTTGTTTCCGCTGGTCTCCGGTTTTGCGCTGATAGGCCCCTTCGCGGCGATCGGCCTCTATGAAATCAGCCGCAGACGGGAAGCCGGTCTCGACACCTCCTGGAGACACGCTTTCGAGGTCAGGAATTCTCCGGCGCTGCCGGCCATCGCAGCGGTTGGAATCATGCTGTTTGCGATCTTCATCGCCTGGCTTTTGACCGCGCAGATGTTCTACGAATATCTTTTCGGCCCGGCGCCGCCAGAATCGATATCCGGCTTCATCAATGAAATATTTGCCACCGGCCGCGGCTGGACGCTGATCATCCTTGGGCACGTCATCGGCTTCGTCTTCGCTGTGGTGGTGTTGTGCACAACGGTCGTCGCCTTCCCATTGTTGCTCGACCGCGACGTCGGCGCCTACGAAGCCATCCACACCTCGGTGCGTGCGGTGCTGGCGAACCCGATCACCATGGCTGTCTGGGGACTGATCGTCGCCGTCGCTCTGATCATCGGCTCGCTGCCGGTGTTCGCCGGGCTGGCCGTCGTGTTACCGATCCTCGGTCACGCCACCTGGCATGTCTACCGAAAGGTCGTGGAGTCGCCCGCCAGACCGGCGAGTTGAGGAGGTTCTGCCTGACTGCACCGGCTGGGTGCCGGTGCAGTTCGATCGAGGCCGTCAGTAAGCCGGGTGACTGAAGCTGGCCTGGTATGCGCCCATGGTCAGGCTGCGGAAATCCTTGCCGCTGACATGCACCAGCGTTCTATGGTCGCCGCCTTCGAAGTAGATATCGGCGGCATCGCCAAGGCTTTCATCGACAATCACCGGCACATCATAGGCTGCGCCGATCGGCGGGATGGCGCCGGTATCGCAATCATCGAAGAGCGAAATCACCTCGTCTTCGGAGGCGAGCCCGAGACGCCTGTCCATGACGTCCTGCAACCTGCCAAGTTCGATCCTGTGGGTGCTCGGAACCACGGCCAGCGTGTAGCCAAGCTCGTGGTGAACGACTACGGATTTCGCCATGATGCTGCCGGGGACATGCGCGGCTATGGCCGACTGCCGGCTTGTTGACGTGCGATGATGAGCGACGGTGTCGTAGGAAATTCCCTTGCCGTCGATGAAGTCCTTCAGTCTGTTTGCGATCGTCATCTTGGCCTCCTTGCCGGAGTTCGCGACGCACGGGTTTGCGCGTCAGTGCCCGGATCCGAAAAACGCCAGCCTGGTGAACAGGGTATAGTCGGCTTCGAAGACCATCATTGTCGTGAACACCAGCACCAGTATCGGCGGCAGGATGATCGCATAGGCCAGCGCCAGCCGTTCCCAGGCCATGTGCATGAAGACGGCGACGATCAGCCCTGCCTTGAGGATCATGAAGATCAGGATCAGCGACCATCTGAGATAGCCTTGCAGGCCGAAATAATCGACCAGGTAGGAGCAGGTGCTGAGGATGAACAGCCAAGCCCAGACCACCAGATAGAGCTTGATGGGATGTTCCTGATGCTCGTCGGCGTGGGCGACAGCCACCGGCGCCTCATGTGCATGACCAGCATGTAGCGCGTGTTGTCCGAGGCCGTTTGCGGTTGCTTCTGCCATGTCTGCCTCTCACCAAAGATAGAAGAATGCGAAGATGAACACCCAGACCAGGTCGACGAAGTGCCAGTACAGCCCCATGATCTCGACGTTCTCGTAGCGGCCCGTCCGGCTGGTGAAGAAACCGCGCCGTCCGGTGTCGAAATCGCCGCGCCAGACCTTTCGCGCCACGATGATCAGGAAGATCACCCCAATCGTCACATGAGTGCCGTGGAAACCGGTGATCATGAAGAAAGACGAACCGAATTGTGCAGCGCCCCAGGGATTGCCCCAGGGCCGCACCCCTTCAGTGATCAGCTTGGTCCATTCGAAGGCCTGCATGCCGACAAAGGTCGCGCCGAGTGCCGCGGTCAGAAGCATGAGGATTGCCGTCTTGCGGCGGTCGCGGCGATAGCCGAAATTGACCGCCATGGCCATCGTTCCGCTGCTTGAGATCAGCACGAAGGTCATGATGGCAATCAGGATCAGCGGGATATCCGAGCCGCCGATGCGAAGCGCAAAGACCTCGCTCGGATTGGGCCACGGCACGCGTGTCGACATACGCGCGGTCATGTAGGAGAGCAGGAAGCAGCCGAAGATGAAGGTGTCGCTGAGCAGGAAGATCCACATCATGGCCTTGCCCCAGGACACGTTCTTGAACGCACGCTGATCCGAGGACCAGTCGGCGGCAATGCCTTGCCAGCCCGAGGGCCGTGGCTCCGTCTTGCCGATATGCGTCAGTGTCTCTGCCATCCGCTTGATCCCTTCAGGTCAGCAACTGTCGGCAAATGTCGATGAACGTAGCGGCCCAGCCGGCCAGCAGGGCAAAGATGGCGAGCCAGACGAAGAGCAGGAAATGCCAGTACATGGCGCACAGTTCGACGCCGAGGCGAAGCCGCTCGGGTCGTGCTCCGTTCCATGCGCCGACAGTTGTCCTGCCCAGGCCCACCAGCCCGCCCAGTATGTGCAGGCCATGCATGCCGGTGATCAGGTAGAAAAAGCTGTTGGCCGGATTCGAGCTCAGCAGATAGCCGTCGTCGGTCATCTGCCGCCATGCCATGAGCTGTCCGATCAGGAAGGCAAGCGCCGTGAGCCCGGCCGTTGCAAGGCCGAGCCTGACCATGTCGACCTGACCGTTGCGTGCCGCCACCACGGCGCATTGCAGCGCGATGCTGCTCAGGACCAGCACGCCCGTGTTCAGCCAGAGCAGGCGCGGCAGCGGCAGAGGCCGCCAGTCCGACAGGCCCATGCGCATGAAGTAGGCGCTGGTGAACAGCGAAAACAGGCAGCCGACGACGGCGAGGAAGACGCCGAGGCCGATCTTGGCGGTGGGCAGCGCTGACCGGTCGAGGCCGACAAAATCGCCGGCCAGACCTTGTTCGAGCCATGGCTTGGTCGTCAGCCGCTGGTGCGAAAGCCACCATCCGGCAAACCCGGCAATGACGAGCAGGAAGAGCAGGATGACGCTCATGCCGGCTCCCTCGAGGGGCCGAAGGAGCCCGGCATGTTCTGCGGGATGAAATCCTCCTTGGCGCCCGGTACGCTGTAGTCATAGGGCCAGCGATAGACGATCGGCAGGTCCTTGCCGAAATTGCCGTGCGTCGGCGGTGTATGCGGCGTCTGCCATTCGAGGGTCGTGGCCCGCCACGGATTGCCGCCGGCCTCGCGGCCATGGCGGATGCTCCAGATCAAATTGAACAGGAACACCATTTGGGCAAAGCCGACGATGAAGGCCATGATGCTGATGAACGAGTTCAGGTGGTGGGCCGACTCCGTCATGATGGTCATGTCGGTCAGTTCAGCGTAGCGCCGCGGCACGCCCATCAGGCCGAGGTAGTGCATGGGGAAGAAAATCAGGTAGGCGCCGAGGAATGTGACCCAGAAATGGAACCGGCCCAACATCTCGTCGAGCATCCGGCCGGTGACCTTCGGGTACCAATGGTAGATCGCGCCAAAAACCACGAGGATCGGGGCGACACCCATGACCATATGGAAATGGGCGACGACGAACATCGTGTCGGACAGCGGCACATCGACGACGACATTGCCGAGAAACAACCCGGTCAGCCCGCCATTTACAAAGGTGACGATGAACGCCAGGGCAAAGAGCATGGGTATGGTGAGATGGATGTCGCCCCTCCATAGGGTCAGCACCCAATTGTAGACCTTGATGGCGGTCGGAACGGCGATGATCAGCGTCGTGGTGGCGAAGAAGAAGCCAAAATAGGGGTCCATCCCGCTGACATACATGTGGTGCGCCCAGACCACGAAGCTCAGCGCGCCAATGCCGACGATGGCCCACACCATCATCCGGTAGCCGAAGATGTTCTTGCGTGCATGGGTGCTGATCAGGTCGGATACGATGCCGAACGCCGGCAGCGCCACGATGTAGACCTCGGGATGGCCGAAGAACCAGAACAGGTGCTGGAACAGGATCGGGCTGCCGCCATTGTGCTGCAGTTGCTCGCCCATCTCGGAGATCGCCGGCATGAAGAAGCTGGTGCCGAGGGCGCGGTCGAGCAGCATCATCACGCAGGCGACGAACAGCGCCGGAAAGGCGAGCAGGGCCATGACGGTCGCGGTGAAGATGCCCCAGACGGTCAGCGGCAGGCGCATCATTGTCATGCCGCGCGTACGGCCCTGCAGCACAGTCACCACATAGTTCAGGCCGCCCATCGTGAAGCCGATGATGAACAGGATCAGCGAGGACAGCATCAGGATGATGCCCCAGTCCTGGCCGCCAGGTGTGCCGCTCATGATGGCCTGCGGCGGGTAGAGCGTCCAGCCGGCCCCGGTCGGTCCGCCTGGCGCAAAGAAGCTCGACACCAGAACCAGCACGGCGAGAAGGTAGATCCAGTAGCTCAGCATGTTGACATAGGGAAAGACCATGTCACGCGCGCCGACCATCAATGGGATCAGATAGTTGCCAAAGCCGCCGAGGAAGAGGGCGGTGAGCAGGTAGATCACCATGATCATGCCGTGCATGGTGATGAACTGGTAGTAGGCTTCCGGAGTGATGAAGTCGAACGTACCGGGGAAGCCGAGCTGCAGCCGCATCAGCCAGGACAGCACCAGGGCGACCAGGCCTATCCCCGTCGCTGTCGCCGAATATTGGATGGCGATGACCTTGGCGTCCTGCGAGAAGACGTATTTCGTCCACCAACTGTGCGGATGGTAGAGTTCCACCTCCGCGACTTCGGCCGGCGGGATGCCATCTGCAGGCGTGATGTCGACCATAGGAACACCTCCGTGTCCTTTTCAGCGAGACCCGACCGTTTCGAGCTTTGCTGCAATTTTCAAACCTGACGCCGTCGTGTTGCCCGGCGCCTGGTCTGCCGAGCCCGCTTGCTGGGGTGCCGACAACTGGGCGAAAGTCTGCTGCTGGCCAAGCCAGGCCAGATAGTCTTGCTGGGTGTCGACCATGACCACACCATGCATCAAAGGATGGCCTTGGCCGCAAAGTTCGGCGCACAAGACCTGAAAGGTTCCGGTCTTGGTCGGGGTGAACCAGAAATAGGTGACCGAGCCCGGGATCATGTCCATCTTGGCGCGGAATTCCGGCACATAGAAATCGTGCAGCACATCGATCGAGCGGAGCAGCATCTTGACCGGCTTGCCGACCGGCAGATGCAGATCCGCCGCCTCGACCACGACATCGTCCTGACCATTGGGATCGCTGGCGATCACGCCCAGCGGATTGTCGGCGGTGACGTCACGGGTGTCGGATGTGCCAAGCTTGCCGTCCTTGCCCGGCAGGCGGAAACTCCACTGCCACTGCTGGCCGACGACTTCGACGTCGGTTGCGTCGCTCGGGACGTTGACAAACCGGCTCCAGACGAACAGGCCGGGAACCAGCAACGCCGTGACCCCAACCGCGGTGACGATCGTCAGCCACGATTCGAGCCGTTTGTTCTCCGGTTCGTAGGCAGCCCGGTTTCCGTCCCGATGACGGAAGCGGAAGACGCAATAGGCCATGAACAGAACCACCGCGGAGAAGACGACGCCGGTGATCCAGAAGGTGATGATGATGGTGTTGTCGATATAGCTCCAGTTCGAGGCAATCGGCGTCCACCACCATGGGCTCAGGAGGTGAAACAACACCGAGCCCACGACGACCAAAACGAGTACAAGCGCTACGGCCATGTCCCGTCCTCCCGGCATTCGAGGGCGCGCGAAGCTGTCCCGGCGAATGCCAAGGTCATCATGCTTGATTTGCGATCGAAATTCCAGAGCCGACTATCTTGACGGGAAAAATGCACCCTTTTTGCCGCCGCGACCTCTCGAAAAGGCCGTTTCCAGGCCCTCATGCTGGATTGGCCTTTCCGCCTGATGGTTGCCGGCAGTTGCAACACCGATTCGCCCCGGATCCGCAGCGCTCACGTGAATGGCGCTCAAATCAGTTGCAGCGCCGGCGCCACAACCGTGCGTATCGGTTACGCGCCGACAGCAATCTCCTGGATGAAATCCAGAAGCGCCCTGACCTTCGCCGGCGGGAGGTGGCGCGAGGGGTGATAGGCATAGAGCGGATAGAGTTCCTCCGACCATTCCGGCAGGATCTGAACAAGCTCGCCTCGCGACAGTAGAGGCGCCAACCCGATCGCGAGGCTCTGGAAAATGCCTTGACCGGCCAGGCAAGCGGCGATCGCGACCGAAGGGTCATCCATCACCAGACGACTGGAGACCTTGACCTCCTTGACCTCCCCGCCGCGCCGGAACTCCCAGGCAAAGGGCAGGCCGGTCTGGGGATCGCGGAAGAGAAGCGCTTCGTGATGGACGAGATCATCGGGTGATCGCGGCTCGCCGTGCTTTTCGAGATAGGCCGGAGCGGCGACCGTCAGGATGCGGGTCTCCAGCAGCTTGCGCACGATGAGGGATGACTCGTCGGGAGGCCCGAAGCGCACCGCCACGTCGACGCCAGTCATCATCTCCTGGCGATAGTTGCTGGTCAGGAAATCGACCGACAGCAGGGGATAGCGAACCAGAAACGCCTGCAGCTTCGATGCAAGCACCATACGCGCGAACCACGGGTCCACCGAGACGCGCAGCCGGCCGCGCACGACCGCCGCCGCGCCCGCGGCCTCGGCGGCCGCCTCATCCAGGCCAGCCAGAAGCGGCATCACCTGCGCGTGGAAGCGGCGGCCTTCCTCGGTAAGGCTGACCTCGCGTGGATTGCGATCGAAAAGCCGAACACCCACCCGCGCTTCCAGGCGCGCGACGGCCCGGCTCACCGCTGACGGCGTCAGGCCGAGCATCTCCGCGGCGCGGGCGAAATTCCCTGCCTCCGTAACCGCTGCCAGGACACCGACACCGGTCAGAAGCCGTGTATCGAAAACCATTCGATCTCCCTTCGCCCTGCACGTCTCCGCCGGAGCCTAACGCGATGAGCAGTGAATCTGAGTCACTTTAACACTGATCCTTATGCGCGTGAATCACGTCATGGCATGACTTACAAGGGTGACGTCCTGGCAACGCTGGGGCGAACGGCCGAGCAAATCGGATTTCCTTCGATCCGGAAAGGAGTTAGCTATGGACCACCTCACACGCAGGACGATGCTTCAGCGCGGCGGAATGCTGGGAGCCATTCTGGCTCTCGATACGGTCAGCCCCGCTTTGGCCGGAACAACGGCGGCCGGGTCGTCCGTGCGGTTCAAGGCGATCGACGCCGCCTTGCGGGAAGGCGTCTCAAAGAACGACGTGGCCGGCGTCATCGCCGTCGCGGCGACACCGAAAGGCATTGTCTACGAGGGTGCCTTCGGCAAGGCGAACGTCGCAACGGGCGCACCGATGACCCTCGACACGGTGTTCTGGCTGCTGTCGATGACCAAGGCCTTCACGGCGACGGCCTGCATGCAGCTGATCGAGCAGGGACGCCTGCATCTGGATGACGACGCGGCGAAATACCTGCCTGAACTGGCCGCGCCGCAGGTTCTCGACGGCTTTGCCGAGGACGGAACGCCGCGACTGCGGCCGGCCAGGCGAGCGATCAAGGTGCGCCATCTGCTGACGCATACCTCCGGCTACACCTACTCGATCTGGAGCGAGGGTCTGACCCGCTACGAGAAGGTGACGGGTATGCCCGACATCGCGACCTGTAAAAATGCTGCCTTCGCGGCTCCGCTCGAATTCGAGCCTGGCGAGCGATGGGAATACGGCATCAGCATGGACTGGGTCGGCAAGCTGGTCGAGGCGGTGTCGGATCAGTCGCTCGAGATCTACTTTCGCGAGAATATCTTCGCGCCGCTCGGCATGAAGGATTCAGGCTTTCTGATCGGGGCCGGGCAGAAGCGGCGCGTCGCTACCTTCCACAATCGCCGCGCCGACGGCGGGCTGGAGCCGGCGCCTTTCGAGATGCCGCAGCGGCCGGAGTTCTTCATGGGCGGTGGCGGTGCTTTCTCGACGCCGCGAGACTACATGGCGTTCCTACAGGCGCTGCTGAACGGAGGCGCGCTGCATGGCGTCCGAATCCTGCGTCAGGAGACGGTCGCCATGATGATGCAGAACCAGATCGGCGAGCTGAACGTCCAGCAGATGCGCTCGGCGCAGCCGTCCTATTCCCGCAGCTTCGACCAGTTCCCGGGACAGCCGCATAAATGGGGCCTGTCTTTCGACATCAACACGCAGCCGGGACCGAACGGGCGCTCCGCCGGCAGCATCGCCTGGGCAGGCCTGCTCAACTGCTACTTCTGGCTCGACCCGGTGAAGCACATCACCGGCGCGCTGTTCACCCAGGTCCTGCCCTTTTTCGACGAGCGGATCGTCGCGCTCAACGGCGAATTCGAGCGCGGTCTCTATCGCGGGCTCGATCTCGCCTGATCCACTACCCCAGACAAACGAGAGATTGGAAAACGACGATGTATGCCATCAGCGGAATCACTGGAAAAGTCGGCGGCGCGCTCGGCCTCGCCTTGCTGGAAGAGGGCCGGCCTGTCCGCGCCGTGGTCAGGGACGCCAACAAAGGTGAAGAATGGGCGGCACGCGGCTGCGAGGTCGCGCTTGCCGGACTTGAGGACGCCGAGGCGCTGACATCTGCGTTCACCGGCGCCGAGGGGGTCTTCATCCTGCCCCCATCGGAGTTCGACCCCGAGCCCGGCTACCCCGAGGCTCGCAAGGTCATCGACGCCATCGTCGAAGCGCTGAAGGCCGCGCTGCCGGACAGAGTGCTTTGCCTGTCGACGATTGGAGCCGATGCAGCGCAGGACAACCTCTTGTCGCAGCGCACGATGCTGGAAGAGGCGCTCTCGGCGCTGCCGCTGCCGGTGACCTTCCTGAGACCGGGTTGGTTCCTCGAAAACGCAATGTGGGATGTCGCCTCCGCACGCGAGACAGGTGTGATCTCGAGCTTCCTGATGCCTGCCGACAAGCCGGTCGCGATGGTCGCGACGAGCGATGTGGGGCGGGTCGCGGCGGACCTGATCCAGGAACATTGGACGGGCAGGCGCGTGGTCGAACTCGAAGGCCCGCGCCGTGTCTCGCCCAACGACCTGGCGATCGCCTTCACCAAGGCGTTGGGACGGCCGGTGCGGGCCGAAACGGTGCCTCGGGACACTTGGGAGGGCCTGTTCCTCTCCCAAGGCATGAAAAATCCGGGCCCGCGCATGCGCATGCTGGACGGCTTCAACGAGGGCTGGATCGACTTCGCCAATCAAGGCGCAAGTGCTGTCAAGGGACGCATTGGCCCCGAGGAAATTATCGCGACGCTTTGTTCAACGTGAAAGTCGAGACCAGGAAACAGCAACGCCGCCAGGCCAGGCCCGGCGGCATCTTCCTAGGCTGCTGTTTTGGGTCGCGATACCTACGGTGTCCCCGCCTTCTGGAGCGCGTCGGCCATTTGGTCGATCTTGCCGGCAAGGACGCCCTCGGCCCAATCCGTGACATCGGCGTCGACCGGCTTGTTGGCCATGTCCGTCAGCGCCGCGTCGAGCGATGCCTGATCGGTGCCGACCGTTGCCGCGTCAGCCGCCGCCTGGGCCTGGGCGGCCGTCGCGTTGTCGGCGGCAACAACGGCCTGCTGAGCAGTGATCTGATCGTTCAGGTCCTGGATTTGTGCAGGCGTGGCGGACGGGTCCGCCTGCAGCGCGGTCAGTTCCGCATTCAGGGCATTCAGCTTATCCTGGGCGTCGGCCGCCGCCGCGGCCGCCTCGTCAGCCGCGATCTGGGCGTTCTTGGCTATCGCGGACTGCGTCACGAAGGCCTGAATGCCGGCAAACTTCTTGCTCTTGGAGTTCATGTAGGCGTTGATGTTGCGCTGCAGCGAGTTCAGCCTGCCAAGCTTGGCATGGATGTTCTTGTCCTTGTGCACGGACTTCGTATTGACCGTGGTGTCGGTCGTTGTGTCCGTTACCGTCTTGGCCGCCCGCCCCGGGGCCGACGCAGACTTGCCATGCGAAGCCCCGCTCTTGCCGTTGCCGCCGGCGTGGCTGTGCCCGTTGCCGTTGCCTCCACCATTGCCGCCAGCATTGGCACCGCCGTTGCCGTGCCCGTTTCCGGCGAGCGCCGGAGACGCCAGAAGCGCCAATGCGGCGAGCGCCGCGAACAGAGTTTTTCGGTTTGTCATGATATCTCCTCCTTGAGGAAGCTCCGCCCAACCGCTAGAGCAGCGTCATATGAGGATTCACTAATCGTGCGCAATAAACTTTAGACAAATACGGTTTCAATGCGCGAGCCCGACAACCAACGAACTCCATAACCATTTGATATTACAATATAAATCGACGCTATGAGACCGTCGCGGCACTGAAGTCCCATACCGGCCAGACCATGGTCCTAGTCGGCCCACCAGCGGCACGGTAACGGTCGTAGAGTGGTTTGTTGAAAGGCGTCGAAACAAGGGAAGTCGGTGGGTGCGATCCAGTGCGGGGCCACCCGACGTGCCACGCGCGAACGCCTGGCTTTTCCCGGCGAACACGACTTCGCGAGCGTATAGCTCATCGCACTAGATCAGCAGCAGGCCCTTCATGCTGGAATAGCCCTTGCGCCCGATGATGATGTGGTCATGCACGGCGATGCCCAGCCGCTTGGCCGCGTCGACGATCTCCTTCGTCATCTCGATGTCGGCGCGCGATGGCGTCGGATCGCCTGACGGATGGTTGTGCACCAGAATAATCGCGGTCGCCGAGAGGTCGAGCGCGCGCTTGATCACCTCGCGTGGGTAGACAGGCGTGTGGTCGACGGTGCCGACCTGTTGCACCTCGTCGGCGATCAGCGCGTTCTTCTTGTCGAGGAACAGGATGCGGAACTGCTCGCGCTCCTCGAAGGCCATTGCCGAGCGGCAATAGTCGAGAATCTGCGTCCATGAGGAGAGGACCTCGCGGCCATGGACCTCGCCGCGCGCCATGCGCTGCGCGGTCGCCGCGACGACCTTCAGGTCGAGCGCCACCGCGGGGCCGATGCCCTTGACCTCCTGCAGCAATGCAAGCGATGCGCCAAGCACTTCGGCCAGCGTGCCGAAGCGCGCCAGAAGCGCTTTGGCGACTGGTTTGGTGTCGGCGCGGGGGATCAGGCGAAAGAGCAGAAGTTCCAACAATTCGTAGTCGGGCAGGGCCTCCGGACCGGCCGTGGCAAAGCGCTCGCGCAAGCGGTCGCGATGGCCGAGATAATGCGGCTTGTCGTTGAGCGCCTTTGCTTTCGCCGCCGGCCGGACCGGCACTTCGGAGAAGAAGCCTCGCTCGTCGTCGTCGCTTCCGGTCCCCACGAGCTGCTCCGCATTTTCCTGGGCCGGAAAGAACCGGCAAAACAAGACTAAGCCGGCAGGCCGGGGCGGTCGAGCTTGTTGGGCGACAGGGTGAAAATCTCGCAGCCGRCCTCGGTGACGCCGATCGTGTGTTCGTACTGCGCCGACAGCGAGCGGTCGCGCGTTACCGCGGTCCAGCCATCCGACAGCACCTTCACATGCGGCCGGCCGAGATTGATCATCGGCTCGACGGTGAAGATCATGCCGGGCCGCATCTCGACGCCCTCATTGGCGCTGCCATAGTGCAGGATGTTGGGCGCGTCGTGGAAAAGCTGGCCGACGCCGTGGCCGCAGAAGTCGCGCACCACCGAGCAGCGCTCGGCCTCGGCATAGGTCTGGATGGCGGCGCCGATGGCGCCGGTGCGGGCGCCGGGCCTGATCGCCGCGATGCCGCGCATCAAGCATTCATGGGTGACTTCGAGCAGGCGCTCGGCGGCGCGCTTGATCGTGCCGACCGGGTACATGCGCGAAGAATCGCCGTGCCAGCCGTCGAGGATGTAGGTGACGTCGATGTTGACGATGTCGCCATCCTTGAGCGGCTTGTTGTCGGGAATGCCATGGCAGACGACATGGTTGATCGAGGTGCAGGACGATTTCGTGTAGCCGCGATAGTTGAGCGTTGCCGGCAGCGCGCCGTGGTCCATGCCGAATTCGAAGACGAAGCGGTCGATGGCTTCTGTGGTGACGCCGGGCTCGACCATCGGCACCAGTTCGTCGAGGCAGCGCGCGGTGAGATCGCATGCCTTGCGCATGCCGGCAAAGCCTTCCTCGCCATAGAGGCGGATCTGGCCGGTGTTTCTGAGTGGTGCCGTGGCGGCGTCGAGATAGGTGACCATTTTGTCCATGTAGCCAGGTAGGCCCTGCAAGAGGCCGACGTGAAAATCTCCCCAGATTTGGCACTTGGGGGCAAAAGGTTCAAGGACGAACTGCTTGATGCAGCCGCGCACCTCGGGATATTCGCCCTGTATCAGGTGATGTCTTGCCGGTTTTCGCCCGGCTTGCTTTCCTTTCCGGCCATCGTGCGTTAGGGCGGGTGATGTTTTCGAGACCGGGTCCCTTCACGGCGGCCAAGCGCACCAGATTGCTCGAAGCGCCGCTGACGACAGCCTGCTCATGCCTGATGGGCATGGTGCTGCTGGCGATGCTGTGCCTCGGCCGCCCGGACGTGCCAGCTTTCGCGGATGCTGCATCGGGCGGCGCCAGCATCGGCCTGGAACGGCCTGGAGAGGCGGCGGCGCTGCTGCGTGTCACCGGCAAGGCGCAAGCGCTGGAGGTTCGCGCCGGGCGGCCGGCCCTGGTCAAGTTCGCCAGCGGCCATCCCGCTTTGCCGGTTCTCGACGCCGTCTTTTCTTGGCTTGAGCGGACTTCGCCGAAGGCGGCTGTTTCGGGATACGAAGCGCCCCCGGGGCCCAGGGCAAATGCCCATCAGCCGCGCGCGCCGCCGACCATCGCGGCCTGAGCGGTCCACGACCGCAGCTTCACCCAGATCTATCCCTGTTCGCGTCGTGACCGTGCGGCGGCTGTCGGCCGTGCACCGGTCGCGCGGCGCGTCGTTTCCGGAACCATTTCAATGCAACAACGCATCAAGACATTCAAAACCCTGTCGCGCGCTGCCTCGGCTGCCGCGTTTCTCTCCGTCCAGGCGCTCATCTGCATCGGAACCGTCTATTGGGCGGTTGCCGAGACGCTCGGGCTGTCGGAAATGGCGGCACTTGTCCTCGGGGGCCTCTTCGCCGTGCCGACCGTATTTGTGCTGATCGCTGCCACCCGCATGGCTTTCGACGCTGAGACGGATCCGGCGAACCAGTAAGCCTGGCGGCCCTTGGCGCGGTCGGGATCACAAAGGGGTCGCGACCGCAGTGACGACACATTTCTGCGCCAAAGGCGGTCGAAGTAACTTTTGACGACGAACAGCGTAGGGACGCCGGTTCGGGAGATAGGGACATGGACAGACTGCAATTCGAGGTTCCGGTGCGCATAGCACCCGCGCCCGGCCTGCCAGTCGAGGAGATCTACAGCGTCGAACAGGCGCTCGATATTCTTCAGGGCTGGCCTGTGCGCCGTCAGGGCCCGATCTATCAGAAGGCGTTCAACGCCTGCTTTGGCGCCACGGTGGACGTGGTCAAGACCGAAGACGCCTGCCGGGCGTTCATGGCGTTTTGTCGTGCAAGCGGACTGATAGCCAGGGACATGATGATGCCGCGCAAGCGTGGCGGCGAGGCGAGAACGCTGCAGGCTTGAGGGCCGTCCACCGTTTTCACCTGCCCCAACTGAAATGCCGACGATCGCGTTTGAACGCACACGGCGATGCCGGGGGCGGATCTGGACGCGTCAATGCCAGCGCCGTTAAGCTTCCGTTTCCACATTCGCGGCTACGCCATTGCTTGTTCAGCAATGGTTGATTCGTTGCGTCAGTTCATGGTTCGGAAGATGTCCCCAGAAAAAGTCCGCGCATTCCCGATCGATCGTCAAACAGTGTTGGTGAGGGAAGTCGCCGCCAAACTCGACAACCTGCATGGCGATACCGCCACTTCGTTCTGGAGGGCCAAGGCGTCGGAGTTGCTCGATCTCGTTGTCGGATCCGGCAGAGACAAAATAGCGGCCAGCGATGAAGTGCGCAGATTCTTCCTTGCCGTACAGCGCGAGATGTCGGCCAGAGCGGCCGCCGGGGCGACACCAATTCTATCCGCTTGAAGTCCGGGCCATCCGGCAAGCCGGGGCACGTGTAACTCGCTGCGCAGTTGCCCTATTAGCAAATGGTAAACTATCTCCGGGCGCGAGCTTTTGCTCACCGAGCTGTCCTGTGCGCGTTGATTAGCCAACAAACAGCTTGTTTTGGAAGCCAATAGATCACTGCTCAAAAATGAACCGAACTTTTTAGCCCTTCGTTCATATATGCATGTTTTCTAATCTATTTCATGACCCTCAGTTGCTTCACCCGAATTCGGCTTAGAGCGAACGGCTTTTGCCGGGGTGCGAACGCAAACGTCGCCACCATCTTCGCCCTGACCTTGCCGATCGTCGTCGGTGCTGCAGGCTTCGGGGTGGAAACCTCCTACTGGTACTACAACAGCCTGAGGCTGCAGGCGACCGCCGATGCCGCTGCCTATGCCGGCGCGCTCGAACAGATCTCAGGTTCCGACAAGCCGACGATCGTCGCGGCCGCAACCCAGTCGGCCGCATCAAATGGGCTGGGCTCCGGTACGATCGTCGTCAATACGCCGCCAGCATCCGGGCCGAACACGGCGAAGAAGGCGGTCGAGGTCATTGTCGGCCAGAACCTCGACCGGATGTTCACCTCGCTCTTCACGCAGGGCCAGGTTCCCGAACAGGCGAGGGCGGTGGCCCTCATCACCRATGCTTCGAAGGCCTGCGTGCTCGCGCTCGATCCGTCCGCTTCGCAGGCGGCAWTGTTTTCCGGCAACACCAGCGTCAAGCTCATCGGCTGCTCGGTCATGTCCAACTCGATCGCGTCTGACGCCATCAAGCTTCAGGGCTCGGCGGGGCTCCAGGCCGATTGCCTGATAACAGCGGGYGGCGTCTCTCTCAGCAATCCCGTCACGACSGTCTGCGCGGCCCCGATCACCCAGGCATTGCCTGCCGGCGATCCATTTGCCGACCTGCCGGCCCCCGCGGCCTCGAACCCTTGCCAGAACGCCAACAAGTCGACGCTGAAACCCGGCACCTATTGCAGCGGGCTCAGCCTCAGCGGCACTGTTACGCTGCAGCCCGGCGTCTATGTCATCCAGAGTGGCGATTTCAAGGTGAATGCGAACGCCAACGTCTCCGGTGACGGCGTCACCATTTACCTCGCCGGCGGGTCACGTGTCTCGATGAACGGCAACGCGACCGTCACGATGAGCGCGCCGACGTCCGGCGCCTACTCCGGCGTGCTGATGTATGGCGACCGAACGGGCACCGGCGGACAAAGCACCTTCAATGGCACGGCGGCTTCACTGCTGACGGGCGCGCTTTATTTCCCCAAGCAGCAGGTCAACTATCTCGGTAACTTCTCCGGCCAGAACGGGTGCACCCAGGTCGTTGCGGACACGATCCAATGGTCCGGCAACTCAACCATCAGTCAGGATTGCACGAGCCTCGGATTGCGCGACATTCCGGCCACCCAGTCCGTGGCACTAGTGGAGTAGCCGTCCGTGGAACGCCCGCTATCGATCCGGCGAGCGGTGACTTACGCACGGCGCATCTGACCGCCAGCTATGCCTTCGTCAATCGACTTCCCCTACCTCAGCTCCTTCCCGATCAACTACCCCCGACCACCGTTACCGTTCCGCTGGTCGGCAGCTAGGCATGGTCTGCCCAATCTCGCAGCGATGCAATCTGAATGAGGTCCGATCGTTTCATCATGAACCCGGCGCCCCGCGCGCTCTCTTCTCCGTCAAGGGGTGGCTCCCGATAAGTGCCTCAAGATCACCAAGCGTAAATTCAATCAAGTATCGGTAATTCGAACCGTCTGAATAGATGCCGCCGGCTTCAATCGATATCACCGCGCTACCTGTTCCAGGTATGAGGTCGCCAGCAATCAACGGTCGATGGAAGATGGTTCGAGAAACTACTTCCCGCTTAGAAGGTCACCCAAAGCCGGCGTTGGGGCGGCGTTGACGTCGGCACCGCGTTCAATGAGCAGTTTTGCAGCTGCAAAATGCCCGCCCCTGACCGCAAGATAGAGTGGTGTCGCTTTCCCATCGCTCTCATCAACCCCAGCACCTGCATCGAGCGCCGCCGTGATCGCCGCGACATCGCCCTTCGTGGCGGCGTCGTGGATGGCGGCGGCAAATGGACCTGGCACGCTGCGAGAAGGGCTGATTTTAGTGAGAATGCTGAATCGCGGCAAGGTATTTCAGTAATTGCTAACGGAACGAAAGCGGCTCTGCGCTATTGACTCAAATTCGAGTTGCAGGGAGTTCCGATGCGTAAGCGTGCCGGTGGGACGACCCGGTTGTCGTTCATCCCGCCGTTGATGCCAACTCTGGTGGAGAAGCCACCCGAGGGCGACGGATGGATTCACGAGGTCAAGTTCGACGGCTACCGGTCGCAGATCGTTCTCGAAGGCAATATCGTCCGCATCTTCACCCGCCGCGGTCTCGACTGGACGTCGGACTATCGCGACCTAGCCGCCGCTGCCGCCTTGCTCGAGGTGGAAAGCGCCATCATCGACGGTGAGATAGTCGTTTTGAACGACGCCGGCCTGTCCGACTTCGCCGCGCTAAGGACGGCGATCACTCGGCGCCAGCAAGACCTCTATTTCGTCGCCTTCGATCTTCTGCACCTGAACGGCCACGACCTGCACGACATGCCTCTTGAAGACCGCCGCGAGATCCTGGCCGCAATGATCCCGGAAGGCGGTCGCATCCAATTCAGCCAGGCGCTGCCGGGCGATGCCAAGGCGATCTTTCATCTGGTCGACCAGGCTGGGCTGGAGGGTATGGTTTCAAAGCGGCGGGACAGCAAATACCGGAGCGGCAACTCGACGGCCTGGCTGAAGACGAAATGCTACACGATCGATGAATACCAATTGCTTGGCGTCGAGCGTGAGCCCGGCAAGCCAGCCTTCGCACTGATGGCCGATCGTGCGACCGGGAGGTATGTCGGCTCTGCCTTTATCAACTCGAGCCGAGCCATCCGCGAACGCCTATGGAAGCGCGTCCAGGAGCACGCAGGGCCGCCTCCGAAGGGCATGAACCGGCCGGCCACGCAATGGGTCAAGCCGGGCATCATCGGTCGTGTGAAGCACCTCCGCGGCGAGGATGATCTGCGGCATGCCTCGCTGCAGGATTTTCGGGAGGAGTGAGGAGATGCAATTGATCACCGGTCTCATTGCCCTGATAGTCTTAAGTGCAGCGGGAACCGCAATAGCGTTGAAAGCTACCTCCACCCAACTGCTGATCCATGAGGAAAAGGAGGAAGCATCGGGCTTGTTCGCGTGCCAATATTTCACTGGGACAGGCGTAGAGATCAACCATTCCAAAACCCGCTGCGAGCGGTTCGCCGTGGTAGCGAAATAAACGAGATGGCTCTCTCTCTGAGGGCCTTGCAGGTGCCATCTAAATGAGGAATATAATCCTTCGTTGCGGCGAACCCCTTCAACCGGAGATCGCCATGTCCAAAACCCTCGCCGATACCCTGGCTGCTCGCGAAACGATGTACGTCAATTGCGAGCACCCTATGTGCTGCAAGTCGGCCAAGCTAGATATCCAGGCATTGATCGACCGGCTCGGCCCAGGTCACGGCTCGATGCATTGGGATCTGGTTGGCCGCTTCGGCTGCTCGGATTGCAAGGCTGCGGGGCCGCGACCGTCGGCCGGTGTTTTTCACAGTCATTCCTGACTACGAAGGGATCAATGCCAAGCGCAACCGTGACTGGAAACCGACCTTTGGTTAGATCACGACGTGGGTCTTTAGGGCCGGCAAGCCAAGGACTTCAGTCTCAATTGCGTGATCTCTAATGTAATATAGACTTATCACCAGCGAGCTTTTTCTCGTGATGGCGGCCCGGTGGTCGTGGGCGGGCTGGGGTAAGATCACCGGGGCTGACCGGCGCGGGTTGGGGCACTCGCCGGCTGGCGAATTATACGCCGTTCTCGCTTAGTCGACCATGTCTCGCATCGGCTGGTAGTGTCTCAGTTTGAAATTTGCGGAAACGCCTAATTCGTTTGGCCGAGTTGCGCAAACGCCTATATGCTTAGCGGAAAGCATGGAACCGCAACTGATCCCCTTCCCAACAATCGACGCCGCAGAGACGGAAGGCGTTGACGCATATTGTGTTGGGATCGATCTCGCCAACTGTCCCTACCCAGCGCGAACAGAAGCGGGCAAAGCATGGCGACGCGGCTGGGTTGATGCCGCTGAGATAGACGCTGAGATAGACAAGGAACGACATGCCCTCCGGACCTAAAGGCCAAAAACGCCCCCGCAGTGGCCGGTGTGGTCCTGGGATCGCCGCAAATGGCCCGGTCGTTAGTTGTCGTTTGGTAGGACCATAGGGACGTAATTCGGAGAGAGTTTTCCTGGCGCTGTGGGGCTGGTCGGTCCAGAAGGTTGCTTGCTTTCTGGCTGGCACAACTCGGGCTTAACAAGGCACGGATTTGGGGGGACGGTCATATTCCACTCGGTACTGTCGAAATACGTCTGGAGAGGCTTCAAGGACTCCGTTGCGATGCCTTTGACAGTGTTCTGGTCGACAGTGACCCCAGCCTTTTGCATAGCCGCCTCGATGTACGAAGCGAGAGCCGCTGTATCTGGTGCTTTGTCCTCCACCTCAGCCAAGGCCGTCTGTGCCTTTAACAAATTGGTCTGAAGCACCGAAATCCTCTGATCCCGCTCCTTGATTTGCAGCTTGGCCCCCCAAACCTCAAGCGCAACATCGCTCCATTTGAACATGCTGATAAACACAATTCCTGCAGCAAGAAGCGCGCCGGCGAATATTCCTACTTCTGTGTGTTTGGCATACTTGTAGGTCGGCACAGCCCAAGACAAAATCCCCACAACGAACGCTATAGAAGTCATTATCAGAATTGCATTTGGATTCATTTTTCTTCCCCCGCTAAGGACAAGCATATCTTTGCAGAGGTCGAATGCAAGCCGGCCCCCGCGCAAGGGCGCGCTTGACGATTTCAGCGGATGAGAGCGTCGACCTGATGGCTTTTCATATCGGTTGGTCAAGTCTACACCATCGGTCGGGCGAAAACGCTGGTGGGGCGCCATGAAGCCGATCGCGATTGCAATTCCGTTACTCTTCCTCGTGGTGCAGGCTCAAGCGCAAGAGCGCAGGGATATCGCCGGCCTGAGTTGCGCCGAAGTTCAGGCACTACTGAAGCAGGACGGCACCACCGTCATTCGCTACCGCTCCATATTCAACCTCAGCCTGACGCGCTACGACCTCTATGTCAGCGGGCAGAAGC
>NZ_JBFUDW010000013.1:0-230639 GCF_056404515.1 Mesorhizobium sp. P2_C7
CGCAGCGCCTGCGGCGCCGGCAGCCGCACCGGCAGCCGCGGCGGCCGCGCCTGCGGAAACCGCGTTGCCGGTGGGCCAAAAGGCAATCTTCTATGAAGAGCGCACCAGCACCGCCCAGGGTTCGGCGGAGCCCGGCAGCATCGTCTGGTCGCTGGTGCAGGAATCGCCCGGTGGCGACCTGCCACCGGAACCGGCGATCCGTGCTGAGGCAACCATTCCCGGCAAGGACATCCAGTTGCGCATGACCATCCGTCGCAACACCGACCAGACACTGCCGGCCAGCCATATCATCGAGATGATCTTCCTGACGCCCGACGGCTTCGAAGGCGGCGGTGTCGACAACATCCTGCGCGTCGCGATGAAGAGTTCAGAACAGGATGCCGGCAGCCCGCTGATCGGCATTCCGGCCAAGATCGCCGACGGTTTCTTCCTCGTTGCGCTCAACGACACCAAGGCCGATGAGGACGCCAACATGACCTTGCTTCGCGGGCAGGACTGGATCGACGTGCCGGTCGTCTACAAGACCGGACGGCGGGCGCTGCTGACCATGGAAAAGGGCATCCCTGGCGAGAAGGTGTTCGACGAGGCGATCAAGGCCTGGCAGGCGAAGACGGCGGGCTGAGCAGGGTGTCGGGCGCGGCGCCCGCTGTCTCAAAAGCCCTGGAACAGCATGTCGAGCGCGGCGACGATGACGTCGTGGTGCATGGAAAGATTCCCCTCGGCACCCGGCAGTTCAGAGGCCGTCAAGGCTGACATGAACTGCGTGACCATCACATGATTTTTGCCATCGATAGCGAAGGTCGGGTTTAGCCGGCGGCCCGGAACCGGGGCTATGTTGGGCGGCATCAACGGAATGACGATTCTCGTGCTCAGCCCTTCAAGAAGGTCGGACTGAACATCGAGAAGGTAACCTTTGCCCTCGGTATTCCGATAGAAATCGTAACGTGCCATCAAAAGAGCCGGTGTCTGGCCAATGGCAGTCCGTTGCGCTCGACATATTCGTTGGAGCTTTTAATGGCTTCCTTGTTTTCTTCTTGCCATCGACGCGTCTTTTCCGCCGCAATCGCTTTCGCGATACCCGCCTCGGCGGCGCGGGAGATGTTAATACCCAGCGCCTTCGCGTCGTTGATCAACTGAGAGTCAATGGACGTGTTGACGGACTTGCGCTGAGGTTTTGACGTCGATTGGAGCATGGACATAGCCTCTTTTATGCGCATAATATAGGCGCATAAAAGCCCACAAGCAAGCGAAGGCGGCTTAACGCCTCCGTTGCGGTCCGGTGCTCCTCACCCTTCCATCTCCTCGCGCAGCATCTCCAGTTCCAGCCACTCTTCCTCCAATGCGGCCAGCGTCGCGCGCTCCTTGTCGAGGGCGGCAATGGTCTTCTGGAACGAGGCCGGATCGCGCTCGTAATAGGCCGGATCGGCAATGTTGTTCTCAAGCCTCGAGATCGACGCCATCACAGCCTCGATTTTCTTGGGCAGGGATTCCAGCGCAAATTTCTGCTTGAACGACAGTTTCTTCGCCGGCCCCTTTGGCGCGGCGGTGCCATTCTTGGTCGCGACCGGGGCTTCGCCGGCTTCGGCTTTCACCCGCGCCTTGCGGTCGTCGAGCCTGGTGCCGCCGCGCTGTGCGAGCATGTCGGAATAGCCGCCGGCATATTCGATCCAGCGCCCGCCGCCGTCCGGCGCAATGATGCTGGTTACGGTGCGGTCGAGGAAATCGCGGTCGTGGCTGACCAGGATGACGGTGCCGGCAAAGCCGGCAACCAGTTCCTGCAGCAATTCCAGCGTCTCCATGTCGAGATCGTTGGTCGGCTCATCGAGCACCAGAAGGTTTGCCGGCCGCGCCAGCACGCGCGCCAGCAAGAGCCGCGCCCGTTCGCCACCGGAAAGCTCGCGCACCGGCGTGCGTGCCTGCTCGGCCTTGAACAGGAAATCCTTCATGTAGGAGACGACATGGCGCTGCTCGCCATTGATGACGAGGTTCTCGCCGCGTCCGTCGGTGAGATATTGCGCCAGCGTCTCCTGTGGATCGACCGCTTCGCGCTTCTGGTCGAGCGTGGCGATCTCCAGATTGGTGCCGAGCCGTACCGACCCGGCGTCGGGCTTCAACTCACCGGTCAGCATCTTCAGCAGCGTCGTCTTGCCGGCGCCGTTCGGCCCGACGAGGCCGACGCGATCGCCGCGCTGGATGCGGGTCGAGAATCCCTTGACCACGGTGAGGTCGCCGAAGCTCTTCTCGATGTTTTTCGCCTCGATCACCAGCTTGCCGGATTCGGCGGCGTCGCTCGCCACCATGGTTGCCGAGCCTTCGGCGCCGCGATGGCCACGAAAGCGCTGGCGCATGGTCTGCAATTCGCCAAGGCGGCGCATGTTGCGCTTGCGCCGCGCCGTCACGCCGTAGCGCAGCCAGTGCTCCTCGCGCACGATCTGGCGGCCGAGCTTGTGCTGTTCGCGCTCTTCCTCTTCCAGCACGAGGTCGCGCCATTCCTCGAAATGGCCAAACCCCTTGTCCAGCCTGCGGGTCTGGCCGCGGTCGAGCCAGACGGTGGCGCGCGATACGCGCTCGAGGAAGCGGCGGTCGTGGGAGATGACGACGAGCGCCGAGGAGGTGCGGACGAGCTCCTCTTCCAGCCATTCGATCACCGAGAGATCGAGATGATTGGTCGGCTCATCAAGCAGGAGAATATCGGGCTCCGGCGCCATGACGCGGGCGAGTGCCGCGCGCCTTGCCTCACCGCCGGAAAGATCGTTTGGCCGCTCCTCGCCCGACAGGCCGAGATGCTCCATCAGATAGCTGGCGCGATATGGATCGTCGGCAGGCCCGAGTCCTGCTTCGACATAGGCGCGCACCGTCGCAAAACCCTCCATGTCGGGCATCTGCGGCAAATAGCGGATTGTCGCCGAAGGCTGGCGGAATACCTCGCCGTCCTGTGGCTCGATCAGGCCGGCGGCGATCTTCAGCAGCGTCGACTTGCCAGAGCCGTTGCGTCCGACCAGCGCGATCTTGTCGCCGGCAGAAGCGGTCAAGGCGGCGCCATCGAGCAGCGGCGTGCCACCGAAGGTCAGTTTTATCCCGTCGAGATTGAGAAGGGGCGGGGCCATGTCAGCTTTCAGGTAGTGGATAAGGGTGGGCGAGCAACAGCGCGCGGCCCTGGCCGAGTGTGATTTCGAGGCGGCCCTTGACCTCGTTGGAGATGGTCAATGACGACCCGAACGCCACCTTGACGCGGTCGAGCGGCCATTTGGCGCCGGCAACGGTCAGGCCGGAAAGATCGGAAAAGCCGAGCACAGAAAACAACGTGCCGTCGGCATAGTCGAAGCCAGCTTTGGCGTGCAGCAGCGGGACGCCTTCTTGCGCGCCACTGGTCAAAAGTATCGCTGTTCCGGCTTCGGCCAGCCGCAGGGCAAGTGCCAGATGCAGGAAGGCGTGGTCGGCGCGCTTGCCGCCGAATGCGCCGGCGAGCACCAGGCTGGTCGCGCCGCGCTCCAATGCGGCGGCGACCGCCAGTTCGCCATCGGTCTGGTCCTTCTCCGTCGGAAAGGTCCGGCGGGGCACGGCGGCGAGGTCATCCGGCAGGTTGGCCGGCACGGAATCGAAATCACCCACCCACAGTTCCGGGACAAGGCCCAGCAGACGCGCATGGCCGATGCCGGCGTCGGCGGCGATAACGCGGGAGCCTTCGACCTGGTGGTCGAGCCGCGGCGTGCGGACGAGATCGCCGCCAAGCAGGATGGTGAAAGTGCTCATATCGTGTGGCCCTTACCAGCCCGGCACGGGAAACGGAAGGCCGGCAAACTGCCACTTGCGTGAGGGATCGGCCCGGCCTATGTCTCGAAACGCTCTAACGGGGTGCCGGACGCGATCTTCGCGGACCGGCTGAGAGGCAATCTCGCCAACCCGCTGAACCTGATCCGGTTTGTACCGGCGGAGGGATTAGACGTTTCGGACAGTCCGGCGCCTCAATTCCTTTCAATTCGAACGAAGGAGGCGCCGATGCGCACGCTTTTCTACTCCCTTGCCTCAGCTATGGTTGTGGCCCTGTCCGGACCTGCCTTGGCCAAGGACAAGCTCACCGTCTACACCTATGAGAGTTTCACCGCCGACTGGGGTCCAGGTCCCGTGGTGAAGAAGGAATTCGAGGCCGAATGCGGCTGCGATGTCGAGTTCGTCTCCGTCGCCGATGGCGTCGCACTGCTCAACCGCGTCAGGCTGGAAGGGGTATCGACCAAGGCCGACATCGTGCTCGGCCTCGACACCAATCTCACCGCCGATGCTAAGGCCACGGGCCTGTTTGCACCGCATGGCGCGGTGTCCGACGTCAATGTGCCGGGCGGCTGGAGCGACGATACTTTCGTGCCTTTCGACTATGGCTATTTCGCCGTCGTCTATGACACTGAAAAGCTGAAGAGCCCGCCGAAGAGCCTGAAGGACCTGGTCGAAGGCAGCGCCGACGACAAGATCGTCATCCAGGATCCGCGCACCTCGACCCCGGGTCTCGGCCTGCTGTTGTGGGTCAAGTCGGTCTATGGCGACAAGGCGCCGGAAGCCTGGGCCAAGCTCAAGTCGAAAGTGCTGACCGTGACGCCGGGCTGGAGCGAGGCCTATGGCCTGTTCACCAAGGGCGAGGCGCCGATGGTGCTGTCCTACACCACCTCGCCGGCCTATCACATGGTCGCCGAGAACACCGAGCGCTACCAGGCAGCGTCGTTCGAAGAGGGCGAATATCTGCAGATCGAGGTTGCCGGCATCACCACGACTGGGGCGAAAAACCCGCTTGCGGAAAAGTTCCTGGCCTTCATGACCGGGCCGAAATTCCAGGATGCCATCCCCGAGACCAACTGGATGTTCCCGGCCGGCAAGACCGACAAGCCGCTCAACCCGGCCTTCGACAAATTGGTCAAGCCGACCAAGACCTTGCTGTTCAGCCCCGAGGAGGTCGCCGCCAACCGCAAGGCCTGGGTCGATGAATGGCTGGCGGCGATGAGCAAGTAGGATTCAAGCTTCGCCATATGTTTGTGCCAAGTCACCCCCCTCTGGCCTGCCGGCCATCTCCCCCGCAAGGAGGGAGATCGGCAGCTCTGTCGCCTCGCTCATTCCTGCCATTTTGGAAATTGGCCTGGGTGGCGAAACGAGCAATCTCCCCCCTCGCGGGGGAGATGTCCGGTAGGACAGAGGGGGGTGGGCGGGAACTAGACCTTAGCCAAGCATTTCAATCAATTGACACCCATAACAGTGTTGGGTAGCGCGACATGCCCAAGCGCCATCCAGCTGACCCCCGCATCACAGCCGGCATCATCGCGCTCGCCGCCATCGCGCTGCTGATCGGCGGCGCGTTTGCCGGGTTGCTTTTCGAAGGCGCTCACGACTTCTCCGGCGCCTGGGCAGCCTTCGATCCTTATCTGCTGCGCGTCGTTCGCTTCACGCTCTGGCAAGCGGCGCTCTCGACGCTGCTTTCGGTCGGGCCGGCGCTGTTGGTGGCGCGCGCGCTGTCGCGGCATCCGCGCTTCCCTGGCCGCGCCTTCATCCTGCAGCTGTTCGCCGTACCATTGGCGCTGCCGGCCATCGTCGCGGCACTCGGCATTCTCGCTCTCTATGGCCGTGCCAGCTATTTCGCCGGCGTGTTCGCGGTAATCGGCGGTGGGAGTTGGCCGGGCATCTATGGCCTGTCGGGCATCCTCGTCGCGCATGTCTTCTTCAACCTGCCGCTCAGCGTGCGGCTGTTCCTCGAGGCATTGCAGACCATTCCCGCCGATCAGTGGCGGTTGGCCAGCCAGCTCGGCATGGGCGCGCGGCCGGCGTTCCGGCTGATCGAATGGCCAACGCTGCGCGCGGCGTTGCCGGGTGTCGCCGGGCTTGTGTTCATGCTCTGCATCACATCCTTCACGATCGTGCTGACGCTCGGCGGCGGGCCGGCCGCGACGACGCTCGAGGTCGGCATCTACCAGGCGCTGCGCTTCGATTTCGATCCCGCGCGGGCCGTCACGCTGACCTTGCTGCAGATCGCCTTGACGTTTGTCGTCGTGCTGGCGCTGACGCGGCTTGGCGCCAATGTGGTCGGCGACACCAACCTGCCGGTGGCGCCGCGCCGCTACCTCTCCGTCAATGGGACCGAGACCTTGCTGAACGTCGTGCTCATCGTGCTGGCGTTGCTGTTTGTCGTCGGACCGATGGCGGCCACGGTGATGGCCGGGCTTGGCGCCGATCTCGGCCGGCTGGCCGGCGAGGCCGTCGTGCGGCAGGCGACGCTGACCAGCGCGGTGCTCGCCTTCCTGTCGGCACTGCTTTCCGTGACGCTGTCGCTGGCGCTGACCATGGCGCGCCGGGCGCTGGCGCTGAACCGCCGCTCCGGCACAAAGACGATGCTCGAACATGCCGCCGATACCGGCGCCGGTTTTGTCCTCGTCGTGCCGCCGATCGTCGTCGGCGCCGGCTGGTTCCTGTTGCTGCGCCATGTCGGCGATGTCTTTGCCATCGCCCCGGTCATGGTCGTCACCGTCAACGCGGTGATGGCAATGCCGTTCGCGCTGCGCGCTGTCCGTCCCGCCTATGATGCGGCGAGCGAGCGTCACGAACGGATCTGTGCGCAGCTCGGAATCACCGGCTGGAACCGGTTGATGCTGGTCGACTGGCCGTCGCTGCGGCGGCCGCTCGCCACCGCCTTTGCTTTCGCCATGGCGCTGTCGCTCGGCGATCTCGGCGTCATCGCGCTGTTCGGCAGTGATTCCGTGCAAACCTTGCCTTACCTTCTGTTGGCGCGCATGGGCAGCTACCGCACGCAGGACGCTGCCGGCCTCGCGCTGCTGCTCGGCCTCGTCTGCCTCGCGTTGATCATGGCGGCGCACTGGCTGGGAACGGAGAAGGACCGGGATGCCTGACGGGGTGGCCATCAGGACTGCAAAGGGCGCCCCGGTGCGGCTGGACCAGGTGTCGTTCAGCTATGGCGAGGCGCCGCTCGTTTTCGATGTCGATTTCGCCGCGGCGAAAATCACCGCCATCATGGGGCCTAGCGGTTCTGGCAAGTCGACGCTGCTCAACCTGGTGGCGGGGTTCGAGACGCCGCGGTCGGGCCGCGTGCTGATCGGCGGGGCCGATGTCAGCGCTGAGCCACCGTCCGCGCGGCCCGTGTCGATGGTGTTCCAGGAAAACAATCTCTTTGCCCATCTCTCAGTGGAGCAAAATGTCGGGCTTGGCCGCTCGCCATCCTTGCTGCTGACCGACACGGACCGCGCCGCGATCGCCGAGGCGCTCGAACGCACCGGCCTTGCCGGCAAGGAAAAGCGCCTGCCGCGCGAACTCTCCGGCGGTGAGCGCCAGCGCGTCGCCCTGGCCCGGGTCCTGGTGCGCGACCGGCCAGTGCTCCTGCTCGACGAACCCTTCGCCTCGCTCGGACCGGCGCTGCGCGACGACATGCTGGATCTGGTCGCCGCGGTGCATGCCCAACGAGGCATGACGGTGCTGTTCGTCACCCACCAGCCGGAGGATGCCCGCCGAATCGGCGAGCACGTGGTGTTTCTGGACAATGGCGTTGTCGCGGCAACCGGCAAGGCGGACGAATTCTTCACCGGGGCTGGCCCGGAAGTGTTCCGGCGCTATATCGGCACGGGTGCCGGGGATGCCGTATCACGAGATGTTGCCCGGAAGCGGACATAATTTACGGTCAAACCGGCTCCAGGCGATGCGGCGCTTGCTTGCCATGGCTGGAGGAGTGTGGCTAGGTCCGCCCTACTGGTCCGGCACAGGCCGTGATTTGCCTGCAGCATCCGCCGCTCGCCCCCGAGGGGACGCGCGACGGATGCTGCAGCAGTTTGAGATAGCGCATGACATTTTCCGAAGATCGCCCCCGATTTTCGTGGTCATGCGCCGGGACCCGAAAGGAAGCCGTTCTGGCGATCGGCGTTGACAAACTACGAATGAATCCGCTGGCGCGCTTTCTCACGCTGGCCGGCTTTGCCGTGGCGCTGGCGAGCTGTCAGATGTTCACGCCTCCCGAGGTTCAGGAATCCGGCTTCCAGCCTTCCGACAGGCCGATCACTGTCGACAATGTCGCTGCCAACAGCAAGCTCGCCGAACTGGCCAAGGCGCAGCATCCGCGCATCCTGGCCACCTATGGCGGCGAGTATTCCGATCCCAAGCTCGAGCGCATGGTCGCCAAGGTGGTCGGCAATCTGACCGTCGTGTCGGCCAATCCGACGCAGACCTATCGCATCACCATTTTGAATTCGCCCAACGTCAATGCCTTCGCGTTGCCGGGCGGTTATCTCTACATCACGCGCGGTCTGCTGGCGCTGGCCAATGATTCGGCCGAGCTCGCCGCGGTCATCGCGCATGAGATGGGCCACGTCACCGCCAACCATGGCTTGCAGCGCCAGCAGCTGGAAGCCGAGGAAGGCCTGGCGACCAAGGTGGTTTCGGATGTGCTCGGCGACAGCCCGACCGCCAAGGCGGCCTTGATCCGCGGCAAGCTCAGACTGGCGCAATTCTCGCGCAACCAGGAACTGGAGGCCGACGCCATCGGCATCAAGTCGATCGGCGAAGCCGGCTACGATCCTTTCGCCGCCGGCCGCTTCCTGCAGTCGATGTCGGCCTATACCGATTTCCGCTCGATCAGCGGCGCCACCGACGCCAGCCTCGACTTCCTGGCCACCCACCCCAACACGCCGCAGCGCATCGATCTGGCGCAGCGCCATGCCCGCCAGTTCGGCGCGCCCGGCTTCGGCACGCGCGACCGCGATTCGTTCCTCGCCGGCATAGACGGCCTGCTCTATGGCGACACGCCCGAGGAAGGCTATGTGCGCGGCGAAACCTTCCTGCATCCGGGCCTCGGCGTGTCTTTCTCGGTGCCTCAAGGCTTCATCATCGACAATTCGGCGGCGGCGGTGACGGCAACAGGGCCTGGTGACATGGCGATCCGCTTCGACGGTGTTTCGATCGACAAGAACCGGGCGCTCACCGACTATATCCGCAGCGGCTGGGTGGCTGGGCTGGACGACAGCACCGTCAAGCAGGAAACGATCAACGGCAACGAGGCGGCGACCGCGCATGCCGGTGCCGAAGGCTGGCAGTTCGATATCGCCGTGATCCGCGCCGGCGGCCAAGTCTACCGGCTGCTGACCGCGGCGCCGTCGGCCAGCACGTCGCTGGATGCGGTGGCGCGTTCGGTGAGCGGATCGTTCCGTATCCTCAGTGCCGCGGAAAAGGCGGCGCTGAAGCCGCTGCATATCCGCGTCGTCACCGTTCAGCCCGGCCAGACGATGGGTTCGCTTTCCGCCCAGATGGTTGGTGTCGATCGCAAGCTCGACCTGTTCCGCGTGCTGAATGCGCTGTCGCCAGGTGCCGCAGTCTCGGCCGGCGACAAGGTCAAGATCGTCACCGACAAGTAAGACGCCTGCCGCGGGTCAGGCGGCAGTCGCCAGAAATTCCGGATTCTGCTTCACCAGCGCCACCTTGAGCTTTTCCATGGCGCGCGCCTCGATCTGGCGGACGCGTTCCTTGGAGATGCCAAGCGTCTCGCCAAGCGCTTCCAGCGTTGCACCTTCGTCGCTCAACCGGCGTTCCTCGATGATCCGGAGCTCGCGGGCGTTGAGGGCGGCGAGCGCCGCTTTTAACCACACGGAGCGGCGCTCGACATCGATCGTGTCGCCGACGACCTCGTCGGGCAGAGGATCGTCCGAGACGAGGAAATCCATGCGCTCGTTCGAACCCCCGTCATCGGCAACCGGCATGTTGAGCGAGGAGTCGGGCGCCGACAGTCGCGAATCCATCATCGCCACGTCGGCCTCGGAGACGCCGAGCGCCTGCGATACCTCGCGATAGAGCGTTGCGTTGGACAGCGGTTCGGTGCCGTTGGCCAGCCGCGCGCGCAAGCGGCGCAGGTTGAAGAAAAGTGCCTTCTGCGCCGAGCTGGTGCCGCCGCGCACGATCGACCAGTTGCGCAGGATGTAGTCCTGCATCGAGGCGCGGATCCACCACGTCGCGTAAGTCGAAAACCGCACCTCGCGTTCAGGCTCGAAGCGGGCGGCCGCTTCAAGCAGGCCGACATGCCCTTCCTGGATCAGATCGCCGAGCGGCAGACCGTAGTGGCGGAATTTGGAAGCCATGGAAATGACCAGCCGCATATGCGCAACGGTGATGCTGTGCAGCGCGTTCTGGTCGTTGTCTTGTTTCCAGAGCAATGCGAGCCGGTGCTCTTCTTCACGTTCGAGGTAGGGAGCCCTCATTGCCGCGCGGACCATGATCCGTCCTGCAGTGTCTTCCATCATGAGGCGCTCCCTGGCTCAGGCGATGCGGATGACTTTGCAAACTTGGCAGGGCGCCCGGGTTGAAATCGCAGCGTCGTGCCCTAGAAATCCAGAACGTGCCATGCAGGAAAATGGTTCCGTAGCCATTGGCGGCCGGATTTGTTGCCGGAGGGATTTCGGCGATGATCGGCGACCCTGTCGATTGCGGCCAAAAGACACTATTTCGAGAATCTGATTTCAGAAGTTGGCTGTTTTTGAAATCCTGTTCCTTATTTTTTCGACTTGTATCTGTCAGTTTCCAACCCTCACAACATGCCGGACAGCCGGCCAAGGACGGGATCACAGAAAAATGAAATGGCTCAAGTCGCTTATCATCGCCGGAACGCTGCAGGCTCTGGCTGTCACGTCGGGCCATGCCGGCGCCAATCTCGACCAGATCAAGCAGGCGGGCGTCATCAAGATTGGTACGGAAGGCACCTATGCGCCGTTCACCTATCATGACACTTCGGGCGCGCTGGTCGGCTTCGACGTCGAAATCGCCAAGGCCATCGCCGGCAAGCTCGGCGTCAAGGCCGAGTTCCTCGAAGGCAAGTGGGACGGGCTGATCGCCGGTCTCGACGCCAATCGCTATGATACCGTCATCAACGAAGTCGGCATCACCGACGCGCGCAAGGCCAAATACGACTTCTCCGATCCCTACATCGCCTCCAAGGCAGTGCTGATCGTGCGCGGCGACAACACCGACATCAAGACCTTCGCCGATCTCAAGGGCAAGAAGTCGGCGCAGTCGCTTACCTCGAATTTTGGCAAGCTCGCAGAGACCAACGGCGCCGAACTCGTCGGCACCGACGGCTTCGACCAGTCGATCCAGCTGCTTCTGACCGGCCGTGCCGACGCCACCATCAATGACAGCCTGTCGTTCCTCGACTTCAAGAAGCACAAGCCCGACGCCAATGTGAAGATCGCCGCGCAAGAGGAAAACGCCGACTATTCCGGCGTCATCGTGCGCAAGGGCGATCCGGAACTGGTTGCGGCGATCAACAAGGCACTGGCCGACATCAAGGCCGACGGCACCTATAAGAAGATCGCCGACACCTATTTCGGCCAGGACGTTTCGAAGTAATCTACGCGGCGAGGCCGGTCACCGGCCCATGAGATATCAAGCGGCGAGCCGTCTTTGACGGTCCGCCGCTTTTGTCGTGACATGTCGAGCGCATTCGCGCCTGATCAAGCCGCCTCGACCATCTGGAGGGTCTTACGTGCCGCACTGGCTGCAACTGATGCTGGAGTCGCTGCCTTCGCTCTTGTGGGCGGCCCTGATCTTCACCGTGCCGTTGACACTGCTGTCCTTCGTTCTCGGCTTGACGGTCGGCCTCGGTGCAGCGCTTGCCCGGCTGTTCGGCCCGAAGCCGCTGGTCGCGCTTGTGCGCTTCTATGTCTGGATCTTCCGCGGCACGCCGTTGCTGGTGCAACTGTTCCTGATCTTCTACGGCCTGCCGTCGGTCGGCATCCTGCTCGACGCCTTTACCGCCGCGTTGATCGGCTTCACGCTCAACATCGGCGCCTACACGTCGGAAATCATCCGCGCCGCAATTGGCTCGGTGCCGAAAGGCCAGTGGGAGGCCGCCTATTCGATAGGCATGACCTGGAGCCAGGCGATGCGGCGCACCATACTGCCACAGGCCGGACGGGTCGCGGTGCCGCCGCTCTCCAACACCTTCATCTCGCTTGTCAAGGATACGTCGCTGGCCGCCGCCATCACCGTTCCGGAAATGTTCCAGGCCGCGCAGCGCATCGTCGCCACCACCTATGAGCCGCTGATACTCTATGTCGAGGCGGCGATCCTCTATCTGGCGATGAGCTCGGTGCTGTCGGCCTTGCAGACGCGGCTGGAAGAACGACTCAACCGCTATGGCGGCTTCCTGGAGGCGCGCTCATGATCGGCCTCACCAACATCGAAAAGCGCTTCGGCGACAATCTCGTGCTGAAGGGCGTGACGGTCACAATCGCCGAAGGCAGCGTCACGGCGCTGGTCGGCCCTTCGGGCGGCGGCAAGAGCACGCTGCTGCGCTGCATCAACCTGCTGGAGATCCCGACATCCGGCACGGTGCGGATCGGTGACGAGACGCTCGAATTCCGCCCCGGCGGCAAGGTTCCGGCCAGGGATATCCAGCGCCTGCGCCTGCAAACCGGCATGGTCTTCCAAAACTTCCAGCTGTTTCCGCATCGCACGGCGATCGAGAATGTCATGGAAGGGCTGGTGACGGTGCTGAAATGGCCAACGGAGCGGGCGCGCGAGCGAGCGCTCGCTTTGCTGGAAAAGGTCGGCATGGCACACAAGGCCGATGCCTGGCCGGCAACCCTGTCGGGCGGCCAGCAGCAGCGCGTGGCGATCGCTCGCGCGCTCGCCCCGTCGCCGAAAGTGTTGCTGTGCGACGAGCCGACCTCGGCGCTCGACCCGGAACTGGCGCAAGAGGTGGTCGACGTGCTCGGCAAGCTCGCCAGCGAAGGGACGACCATGGTGATGGCGACGCATGATCTGCGCCTCGCCTCCAAGATCGCCCAGGAGGTGGTCTTCCTCGATGCCGGCGTCATCGTCGAGAAAGGCCCGGCGGCCCTGCTGTTCGGCAATCCGGAACACCAGCGGACCAGGCGTTTCATTGCGACGCTGAAGCAAGAGGCGGAGAGGGAAGGCGGCGGCGAGGCGTAGGCGGCCACACGCTTCAGCCTATCGTCCCAGAAACAAAAAAACCCGGCGCGAGGCCGGGTTTTTCATGGATTCAAAGGTGAAAAAGTTCAGGCAGCTTCTTCCTGCTCGGCTTCCTCATTATCGGCCTTGGCGCCCCGCTTAGGGCCCTTGTTGAGGTTGACCTCGATCAGGCGCACGGCTTCGGTTTCCGACATCCGGTTGACGGCCGCGATCTCGCGGGCCATGCGGTCGAGTGCCGCCTCGTAGAGCTGGCGTTCGGAATAAGACTGCTCGGGCTGGTTGTCGGCGCGGTAGAGGTCGCGCACAACTTCCGAGATCGAGATCAGGTCGCCGGAATTGATCTTCGCATCATACTCCTGGGCGCGGCGCGACCACATGGTGCGCTTGACGCGGGCGCGGCCCTGCACGACTTTCAGTGCGCGCTCGACATAATCCTCTTCCGACAGCTTGCGCATGCCGATGGAGGTCGCCTTGGCGACCGGCACCTTCAGGCGCATCTTGTCCTTCTGGAAGTCGATCACGAACAGTTCCAGCTTGTGCCCAGCGACTTCCTGCTCGTCGATCGAGACGATCTGGCCGACGCCATGCGCCGGATAGACAATGTACTCGCCGGTCTTGAAACCGTGACGCGCAGCGGTGGACTTCTTCTGCGGGGTTATCGTTGCCATTGCGCCCTGAACTCCTTGTTGTGGTACCGGCGTCCTGCCGGCCCGAACTCGCGCGATCGGGGAAACCGATCGTTAGCCGCACAACAGATGAACCCATCCGGAAAAGCCGGGACCGGCAAACCGCAATAGTGCGACCGCCTGGCCCAGATCGCTCTGGTCCGGAATGAGATTTTCACCTTTCAGTGATTTGGGGCGTCTGCGCCATAAATCGACGTTGTGTCACCGGCATGTTTGGCTGATGTAACACAAAAAGTCGGAAGAATCAAGGTTTTGCTGCATGAGCGAAGGCCACAGTTAAGCGCCGCCTGTCAAGGCGCTTTATGTGACCTGTCTCTTACCCAACGTAATACCAGCCTTTGCGGACCTGTTGTCAATCGCCTTCGCCGGGCTCGGCCGAGAAGTATTTCTCGAACTTACCGGCCTCGCCGTCGAAGGATTTGGCGTCGGCCGGAGGTTCCTTCTTGGCAGTGATATTGGGCCATTTCTCGGCGTATTCGGTGTTGATCTGCAACCATTTGTCGAGCCCTGACTCAGTGTCGGGCTTGATCGCGTCGGCCGGGCATTCCGGCTCGCAGACGCCGCAGTCGATGCACTCGTCGGGGTGGATGACGAGCATGTTCTCGCCTTCGTAGAAACAATCGACCGGACAGACCTCGATGCAGTCCATATATTTGCATTTGATGCAATTGTCGGTCACGACATAGGTCATCGGTCGGCTCCGGGACGTCCCATTTTGTTGGGCTTTTTCCGTGAGGTAACGCCTTTGCCCGCCGCTTGCAAGGGCAGCCATGCCTGGTGGCATCGGCGTTTCCGAAATGGAATTCCAGACGGCAGGCCCGGTAGGGATCGGTCAGGTCGCGCGAAGTGCCTTGTTTGCCGGGTTCAGGGTTCGTTTTGTGCGTCTCGTTGCCCCAAAATCGTCACGCACTTTTTGGCCGACACATCAGTCATCACCAAGCAAGCGGTCGGTCTGGCGGCGTTCCTTCTTCGTCGGGCGGCCGCTGCCGGCCTCGCGCAGCGCCGGAATTGCATCGGGAGGGGCTTCGCCCGTCGGCGCGGGCGGCGGCGAGATATCCTCGTACAGCGTGCGTGCCTCCTCGGCCGGACCACGCCGCACGCCGGCGGTCAGCACCTTCCAGACGAAGATCCGACGATCAAGTGTGATGGTCAGGACGTCTCCAGGCTTGACCAGATCGGAGGCCTGCGCTGCTTTGTCGCGATTGATGCGAACCCGGCCGGCGACCACAAGTTTCGCCGCCAGCGAGCGCGATTTCACGGCGCGCGAGAAGAACAGCCATTTGTCGATGCGCTGGCGGTCTCGGGCAGCCGTTGGGGCAACCATCGACGCGAGCCCTGAGTCTACTTCTTCAACTGGTCGCGCAAAGCGGCGAGCTTGGCGAAGGGCGAGTCCGGATCGAAGCGCACCGGGCGCTCCTCGCGCGGCTTCGGCTGGAAGGTCGGCTTTCCGCCGCCCTTGCCTCGATCGGGGCCGCCACCCTTGCCATCCGGCCTGCCGCCCTTCCAGTCGGGCCGACCTTCGCGTCGGTCGGGGCGCTCGCCTTGTGGGCGGCCTTCACGACGCTGCTCGCCCTCGCCCTGCGGCTTGGGCTTGAACTTCGAGCGGTCGAAGCGCGGCTTGCCGGTGCCGTCGCGTCGCCCCTCGTGAGCAGGACGTTCTCCAGGCGTGGCTGGGGCCGGTGCTCCGGCAGCATCCGCCGGTGCATCGCTTCGGCCGCGCGCCTGTCCGTTGCGCGAGCGATTGTTGCGGCCGGGATGGCGGGGGCGCTGTTCGAAACGGCCCTGACGCCACAACAGGATCGGCTTTGGCGCCTCGGCTTCCGGAGCGGGCTCGCTGGCGGCTGCATCGGCCACCACGACAGGCTCGTCCGACGTCACTTCCGCCGCGGGCGCAGCTTCGGAAACTGCCTCTGCCGATGCGGTCGCGACAGGTTCGACTCCCGTCTTTGGCTCGGCAGCCAGCACGGGTTCGGCGACCACTTCGGCGACGGCCTCCGTTGCTGCTTCTTCCGTGGCTTCGGCAGGCGCTTCGGGTTGTTCTTCCGCGACCGGCTCGGCCGCCGCTTCCGCTATGGGTTCGACAGGAATTTCGGCGGTAGCCTCGACTGCGGCAGCCGGCTCCGAACCTTCGACCGGCGCCTCCGCGGCCGCGTCGACCGCCGCGGCTTCCGCTGCCTTGGCCTGCTCGGCCCGTGCGGCCTCTTCAGCCGCGGCCTTCGCCGCCGCCGCTTCGCGCGCGGCATTGTCCTGCGCCTCGAGCCGCGCCTTGACCTCGACGGCCGGCTTCGGCTCGGCACGGTAGCCGAGACCTTTCAGGATCTCTTCCATGTCGTCGGCGGTGGCGCCGAGGATCGACATCATGGGCGGCGTCACCATGAAGGACTGGCCGTCATAGGCGCCGTCCGGCCGTTGGCCGAGACCAGGCTTCCAGTTGGTCGCCGGGCGGATCAAATCCGCCAGCCGCTCCAGAATGTCGATGCGCACCGCGCGGCGGCCGAGATTGCGGTAGCCGGCAAGCTTGTAGAAGCTCTTGTCGAAAGTGGGATCGATGACCACCGAGGTGCGGCCAGAGGCGAGTGCATGGACCACGTCGCCAAAGCCCGGCTTGTCCTTGCCGTCGTTCTTCAGCGCCCACAGCAGCGTCACCAGTCCGGCTGGCGCCGGCTTGATCAGCGCCGGCACGAAGACATGGTAGGCGCCGAAGCGCACGCCGAGCCGTCGAAGGGCTGCACGGCCCTCCTGGTCGAGCGACTTCATCTCCTCGGCAATGTCGCGGCGGTTGATGAGGCCGAAATTCTCGACCAGCTGGAAGGCGATACCGCGGCCGATGCCGGCAATCTGATCGGCGTTCTTCAGGTCGACCAGCGGCTTCAGCAGCAACTCGATCTGGAAATTGACGAAACGTTCGGCACGCGCCGCGACCTTGTCGCGCGCCGGGCCGGTCAACTGTTCGTCGGCCAGCAGCACGAGGCGCGGCTTGAGCGTGTCTTCGCCGGCAACCAACGTGCCGATCGGCGCGCCGATCCAGCGCAGCGTGCCATCCGAGCCAAGTGCGATGTCGCCATTGGCGCTAGCACCGAAGCGTTCGGCGCGCGCTTCGAATTCGGCGGCCAGCGCCTTCTGGGCGGCGGTGCGCACAGCCTTGGCGTCTTCGCCGCCGGCGGTCTGGTCGGCGGTGAAGCGGAACCCTTGCAACTCGCCGACATGATGGCCTTCGACAAGGACGGTTCCGGTAGGACTAATTTCGGCTTCAGGCATGGTATTTTCTCTAAGGCGCCGCATGAGGACGGAAGTCCTGCGGTCTACGAAGCGTTTCGTCAACCGCTCATGCAGCGCATCCGACAATCTGTCTTCGATTTCGCGCGTCTTTTCCTGCCAGTGTGCCTGATCGGCCAGCCAGCCGGGCCGGTTCGACACGAATGTCCAGGTGCGGATCTGGGCAATGCGATGCGACAGCGTATCGATGTCGCCTTCGGTGGTGTCGGCGCGGCGCACCTGCTCGGCCATGTAATTTTCGTCGACATGGCCATGCCGGGCTAGGTCCGTATAGATCGAAGCAATGAGGTCGGCATGCTGGGCCGGCGCGATCTTACGGTAGTCGGGCAGCGCGCAGGCTTCCCACAGCAGCGCCACGCGTTTGGCATTGGTGGCGAGTGCGCGGATATCCTCGCCGCGCGACAGGTGCTCGAGCGCCTGCGCATCGACGGCAGGCAGTGCCCGTGTCAGCCCCTCGACCGGGGCGTTGGTCTCGATCGAGCGTTTCAGCGCGTCGAGGCTGGCGAAGTCGAAATGCGCGGTGCGCCACTGCAGCACCTTCACCGGGTCGAAGTCGTGGCCTTCGATCTTCTTGACCAGATCCTCGTCCAGCGGATCGACCTGGCCGGTGACGCCAAACGTGCCGTCGCGAAGATGCCGGCCGGCGCGGCCGGCGATCTGGCCAAGCTCGGCCGCCGTCAGGTTGCGATACTGATAGCCGTCGAACTTACGGTTCTGGGCGAAGGCGACATGATCGAGATCAAGGTTGAGACCCATGCCGATGGCGTCGGTGGCGATCAGATAGTCGACGTCGCCCGACTGGAACAGCGCCACCTGGGCGTTGCGGGTGCGAGGCGACAGCGCGCCGAGCACGACGGCGGCGCCGCCCTGCTGGCGACGGATCAGCTCGGCGATGGCATAGACCTCGTCGGCGGAGAAGGCGACGATCGCCGTGCGCCGCGGAAGCCGCGTCAGTTTCTTCGAGCCGGCATAGGCGAGATGCGACAGCCTTGGCCGCGTCACCACCGAGACACCCTTCAGCAAGCGCTGGAGGATGCCGTGCATGGTGGCCGCACCCAGCAGCAGCGTTTCCTGGCGGCCGCGCAGGTGCAGGATGCGGTCGGTGAAGATGTGGCCGCGCTCGAGATCTCCGGCCAACTGCACCTCGTCGATGGCGACGAAGGCGGCGTCGGTCTCGCGCGGCATGGCCTCGACGGTGCAGACCGAATATTTGGCGCCGGGCGGCTGGATCTTCTCCTCGCCGGTGATCAGCGCGACCTTGTGGGCGCCGACCTTTTCGCAGACGCGGCCATAGACCTCACGGGCAAGCAGCCTGAGTGGCAGGCCGATGATGCCGCTCTCGTGCGCCACCATGCGCTCGATGGCGAGATGGGTCTTGCCGGTGTTGGTCGGCCCAAGCACGGCGGTCACGTCACGGCCCGACAGGATCAGCGGCTCGGTATGTTTCGACTGGATGTTCATCGACCTGGAAATAAGGCTTTCTGGTCTCTCGTTGTCGGGAGCGTGCCTCAAGTGGCGCGTATGACAGGCGACACATAAGGATTTCGAGCGCGAAGCGAAAGCGGAATGTTCCACCGGTGGCTCGAAGTCGTCTCCTGTCAAGCTCCAGAATGGTTGCGGATTAACAGTTGGAACGAGTCTGGAACGAATCGGAGACGAATCAGTGACTCGACCAGATTCAGCTTTTGTTCACGGCTACATATGGATTTTGTGACCATGAGTCTCACCACATGCTGAATCAACGAACTGGCCCGTTTCATGCAGGGCGAGCTCTGTCGTTAACCTTTGCCGGCGAACGACTGGAATGCCTTGGCCAACCTCATCCAAGATTATGAAATTGTTGATCTTTCTTAAGCTCCGTTAAGGATTTGACGGGCGATTCCAGCTGTCGTCGTTAACACTCCGCTCAAAGCCGGAACGAATCGGCTACGAATCGGCGATGCCAGAATATTCCCGTTTTGTTCACCCCAATATCTTGTGTTGCGAACAGCTTATCCACCGAGAATCCACAGGTTGCAAAGCCACTTTTGCACTGGGCAGCCGGTGGTTGTTAACCTCTGCGTGCCGTAATGGGGCAGCAGCCGGCGTGGGGCAGGTCGAAGGCATAAACTCGCCGGCGAATGACGGACCGGTTTGCCGGTCCGTCGATCTCTCCACCCACACCGGCGCTTCTGCCGTGGACAGAAAACCGCTTCACACTTTCCTGGCATGCTTCAGGCGAAGTGAGATGCTTCAGGCGAAGTATTGGCCGCCATTGGCTGTGATGGTCGAGCCGGTGATGAAGCCTGCATCTTCGGATGCGAGGAAGACGACGCAGCGCGCGATCTCTTCCGGCTCGCCGAGGCGACCGATCGGGATCTGCGGGATGATGCGCTCGTTGAGCACCTTCTCGTCGATCGCCTTGACCATTTCGGTGGCGATATAGCCGGGGCAGATGACATTGACGGTGATGCCGGCGCGGGCCCCTTCCTGGGCGAGTGCCTTCGAAAAGCCGATGTCGCCGGCCTTGGCGGCGGAATAATTCACCTGCCCGGCCTGGCCCTTCTGGCCGTTGATCGAGGAGATGGTGATGACGCGGCCGAACTTGCGGTCGCGCATGCCGCTCCACAGCGGATGCGTCATGTTGAAGACGCCCGACAAATTGGTGTCGATGACCTCTTTCCACTGTTCGCGCGTGATCTTGTGGAACATGGCGTCGCGGGTGATGCCGGCATTGTTGACCAGCACCGAGACCGGACCGAGATCAGCCTCGACCTGCTTGATGCCGGCGGCACAGGAATCGTAGTCGGCGACCGACCATTTGTAGACCGGGATACCGGTCTCGGCCTTGAATTTCGCCGCCGCGTCGTCGTTGCCGGCGTAGTTGGCGGCAACCGAATAGCCGGCGTTCTTCAATGCGATCGAGATCGCCGCGCCGATGCCGCGCGATCCGCCTGTGACGATTGCTACCTTGGTCATGCGTTTCCCCTATTTTGATATCGCCCTGTTGTCGGGCTTGGCAGGCACTGCATACCGACCGGGCGGCTCGCGCCGCCCGTTCAGGTGATATCCCTAGAGCGCTTCCACGCACATGGCGACGCCCATGCCGCCGCCGATGCATAGGGTGGCGAGGCCTTTCTTGGCGCCGCGCCGGCGCATCTCGAAAACCAGCGTGTTGAAGATGCGGGCACCCGAAGCACCGATCGGATGGCCGATGGCAATGGCGCCGCCATTGACGTTGACGATCGAGGGATCCCAGCCCATGTCCTTGTTGACGGCGCAAGCCTGGGCGGCAAAGGCCTCGTTGGCCTCGATCAGGTCGAGATCGCCGACCGACCAGCCGGCCTTTTCCAATGCCTTGCGCGAGGCCGGTATCGGACCGGTGCCCATGATCTGCGGGTCGACGCCGGCGGTTGCCCAGGACACGATGCGCGCCAGCGGGGTGATGCCGCGCCTCACCGCTTCGGCTTCGCTCATCAGCACCGCACCGGCGGCGCCGTCATTGATGCCGGAGGCGTTGGCGGCGGTCACCGTGCCATCCTTGTCGAAAGCCGGCTTCAGCTTGGTCATGGCGTCGAGCGTGGCGCCGTGGCGGATGTACTCGTCCTGGTCGACAATGGTGTCGCCCTTCCTGCCCTTGATGGTGACGGCGACGATCTCGTCCTTGAACTTGCCGGCCTTCTGCGCCGCCTCGGCCTTGTTCTGCGAGGCGAGCGCGAACTGGTCCTGATCGTCGCGGGTGATCTGGAACTGACGAGCGACGTTTTCGGCGGTGTTGCCCATGTGGTAGCCGTTGAAGGCATCCCACAGTCCGTCCTTGATCATGGTGTCGATCAGCTTGAAGTCGCCCATCTTGACGCCGGTGCGCAGGTGCTGGGCATGCGCCGAAAGCGACATCGATTCCTGTCCGCCGGCGATGACAACCTTGGCATCGCCGGTGGCGATCTGCTGCATGCCGAGCGCAATGGCGCGCAGGCCCGAGCCGCAAACCTGATTGAGGCCCCAGGCCGTGGTTTCCTTGGGCAGACCGGCATTGATCGATGCCTGGCGGGCCGGGTTCTGACCCTGAGCGGCGGTCAGCACCTGGCCGAGGATGACCTCGTCGACCTCGCTTGGTTCGACACCGGCACGCGACAGCAGTTCCTTGATGACGATAGCACCGAGCTCATGCGCCGGGGTGGTGGCGAAAGCGCCGTTGAAGGAGCCGACCGGCGTACGCGCCGCACTGGCAATGACGATGGAAGCGGACATTTTCTTCTCCAGACTTCAAGGGTGTTGTTCTGTCGTTGAGGACTTTTCTTGCCCTTTCCAGAACCCAAGTCAAACCGGAAATGGGCATGGCGCCCATGCGCTGCAAGCACATCGCGCCTTGCGATGGCGCTACTCTGTCCGTTGCTGCGCAGCATATTTTGCCTGCTATGCAGCATTTAATGATGCCGCAGTGCACAAACTGCTTGGAATTGTGAGGCTTTTGCGCATATCCTCAAAAAAGGCACAATCGTTACCGGCGGCTTACTCGGGGGCGCCGGTGTCCCGGGGAGGATGCAGATGGCCGCGAAAGACGATCCGATCATCATCAAGAAATACGCCAATCGCCGCCTCTACAACACCGGCACCAGCACCTATGTGACGCTCGAGGACCTCGCCGAGATGGTCAAGAAGGGCGAGGAGTTCACCGTCCAGGACGCCAAGACTGGTGACGACATCACCCATCCGGTGCTGACCCAGATCATCTTCGAGCTGGAGAACAAGGATGGGCAGAACATGCTGCCGATCCCGTTCCTGCGCCAGCTGATCGCCTATTACGGCGACCAGATGCAGATGATCGTGCCAAGCTTCCTCGAACAATCCATGCTCGCCTTCTCCAAGGAGCAGGAACGCTTTCGCGAGCAGATGAAGGGTGCGCTCGGCAAGTCGCCGCTGGACATGATGAAGATCACCACGCCGATCAAGGCGCTGGAGGAGCAGACGCGCCGCAACATGGAAATGTTCCAGAATGCGATGCGGCTGTTCACTCCCTTCCCGCCGGCGGGTTCCGCGCCAACCGCGGCCCCGGCCGAGCCGGCCAGGAAGGAAACACCGGAAAAGCCCGACGACCTTCAGGATCTGAAGGACCAGATCGCCGCCATGCAGCGCAAGCTCGACACGATGTCGTGAGCGATTTCGGATCGAAAGATCCGCTAGCCGGCGCATAGTGCTATCGCGGCAGCAATCCCTCATAGCGGCCGCGTGGCCTGATGACACTTCCACTTGTCAATTGTTCGATCGTGTGCGCGGCCCAGCCGACGCTGCGTGCGAGTGCGAACAGGCGGAACGGTGCATCGCGCGGCAAGCTAAGGCCGCGTGTCAGCACGGCCAATGCGAAGTCGATGTTCGGGCGCGTGCCGGTCGCGGCAAGGGCCGCATCACGCAGCGATTGAGAGAGATCATCGATGTCGATCACGCTCAGCAATGCCGCCGCGCGGGGATCGCCGTCGGGATAGAGCGGATGGCCGAAGCTCGGCAGAGGCCGGTCATGGCTGAGCCAGCGCCGGATCGCCGCCTCGGCACCGTGCCGCCCCGCATCCTCGGCCAGTTGCATCACCGCTTCGCCGGCGCCGCCATGGCGAGGGCCTGACAATGTCGCCAACCCAGCGAGCAGGCAAGCGGCCATCGGCGCTCCGGTCGAGGCCGCGACACGGGCGGCGAAGGTCGATGCATTGAGTTCGTGGTCGGCGAGCAGGACGAGCGCGCGGCGGATCGCATCGGCTCCCGCTGCATCCACCGACCAGTCCCGCGCCAATCGCCGATGAACTGGGTCCGATCCCGCCGATGCGCCCAAGGCGCTGGCCAACACGCCGACCGCGTGCGCGGCATCGGCATGCAGCGAGGTGGCGCTGCGCCCGAGTGAAGGCCGCCCCTGGCCGGCAAGCACGGCAAGTTGCGCAAAGGCCGAGGCCCGGCCGGGTTGGTGGGCCGCATCCGGCGCCGGCGCTCGGAAGGCCACCGGTTCAGGCAGCGCCCAGAGCACTGCTGCTATTTCTTCCAGCGTGGCACTCGCTGAAAGCGCAACGGCGTCCTGGCCACGATAGACAAGATGACCGTGCAGGACGGTCGAGATCGAGGTGACGATCGACGGTTCGCCCCAGGCAATGGCGCTTTCGGCGATGGCCGACGGGCTGCGTCCTCGCGCCCTTCGCGTTGCCAGTGCCGCTATGTCGTCGGCACGATATTGGCTGCGGCGCGGATCGGCGCGGTCCGGTTGCATGCCGATGCGGCCACGGCTGACATAGGCGTAGAGCGTCTGGGGCCGCACCTTGAGCCTTTCCAGCGCCTCTTCCCGCGACAACCACTCGGACATATCGAACTCTGATATTGATTATATTGATCAAGATTGATCGGCAGATTGCCTAGCCTTATCTCTGATACGGAAATGGATCAAGGAGGCAGGCTATGGCGAATGGGCTCGACGACGTTGTGGCGGCTGAAACCGTCCTCTCCGACGTGGATGGTCTTGGCGGCCATCTGACCATCCGCGGCCATTCCCTGCGGGACCTGGCCGGACGCTGGAGCTACGCGCAGGTGGTCAGCCTGCTGCTCGATGGCTTCTTCGAAGATCTTCCCCGCGATGCCGAAATGGCGCGAGCGCTGGGCCATGCGCGCGCAGAAGTGTTCGAGCGGCTTTTGCCCTCATTGCCCTTGTTGACTCCGCTCGACGTCTACAGCGCCATGCGCGCCGGCATGGCGCTGCTGCCGGACGGCGAGACTTTGCCGGACGCGCTGCGGCTGGTTGCGGCGCCCGCGGTGCTGACGCCGGCCTTGCTTCGCCTACGGCGCGGTGAGGCGCCCATCGCGCCGGACAGCGTGTCCGATCATGCCGCCGACATGTTGAGGATGCTCAGCGGTCGTGCCGCCTCGCCGGCGCTGGCGAAGGCGCTCGAAACCTATCTGGTGACCGTCTGCGATCATGGCCTCAATGCCTCGACCTTCGCCACCCGCGTGGTCGCGTCGACGCAGGCCGGCCTGACATCGTCTGTGCTGGCCGGGCTCGGCGCGCTCAAGGGGCCGCTGCATGGCGGCGCGCCCGGTCCGGTGATCGAAATGCTGGATGCGATCGAGGCGCATGGCGATGCCGCCGGCTGGCTGCGCGACGAGGTCGCGCATGGCGAGCGCATCATGGGCTTCGGCCATCGCATCTACCGCGTGCGCGATCCGCGTGCCGACGTGCTGAAGGCGGTCGTGCGGCAACTCGGCGGCAAGAGCGAAACCGGTCGCCGGCTGGCCTTCGCGGAGACAGTGGAGCAAGCCGCGCTCGACGTGCTGCGGATCGCCAAGCCGTCGCGCTCGCTGCAGACCAACGTCGAGTTCTACACCGCGCTGGTGCTGGAGGCGGCGGGTTTCCCCAAGGAGGCATTCAGCAACGTCTTCGCCGCCGGGCGTGTCACCGGCTGGATTGCGCACGCCCGTGAACAGCAGACGACCGGACGGTTGATCCGGCCGCAGTCGCGCTACGTCGGGCCGGTGCCGGACCTCGTTGCCTGAGGCTGTCTGCCTGTTTCGATGGATGCCGCCTCCTCCGCTCCGAAGCGGCGAGGCGGTTCTCCATGACCGAAATTTCATGTGATCACGCGACCGTGTTCGTGTTCTTGCCTTGGTCAGGACTTATATGCTGCACTGCAACATAGGTCCGCTGTAACCGAACCGCCCCGATCCTCGGGCGTGATGAGGCCTGCAGCATCCAAAACGACAGGAACGCCATGACGAAAAACGGCAAGGCGGAGGAAACCAAGAAGATCAACATCGCGCTTCAGGGCGGCGGCTCGCACGGGGCCTTTTCATGGGGTGTGCTCGACCGGCTGCTGGAGGATGGCAGGCTGGAGATCGCAGCGGTGTCCGGGACCAGCGCTGGCGCCATGAACGCGGTGGCGCTAGCCGACGGCTTCGTGCGTGGCGGCGTTGAGGGAGCACGGCAAAAGCTCGATGATTTCTGGCGCGCGGTGGCGGCAAAGGGCCGGTTCAGCCCGGTGCAGCGCATGCCGTGGGATGTCGCCTGGGGCAATTGGTCGATCGAGAACACGCCGGGCTATGTCTTCTTCGACACCATGTCGCGGGTATTTTCGCCCTATGTCGCCAACCCACTGGGCCTCAACCCGCTGCGTGACGTCGTGCAGAAGGAGATTAATTTCGCCAATGTTCGCGCTTGCAAGTCGATGGAACTGTTCATTTCGGCGACCAATGTCGAAACCGGGCAGTTGCGCGTCTTTTCCGACGGCGAGATCGATCTCGACACGGTGATGGCCTCGGCTTGCCTGCCGCAACTGTTCCGCGCCGTCGAGATCAAGGGCGTGCCCTATTGGGATGGCGGCTATGGCGGCAATCCGGCGCTTTATCCGTTCTTCAAGACTGCAGCGACCGAGGACGTGCTTCTGGTGCAGATCAATCCGGTGGTGCGGGAAGGAACGCCAAGGAGCGCCAACGAGATCCAGAACCGCATCGACGAGATCACCTTCAACGCCGGGCTGTTGCGCGAATTCCGCTCGATCGCCTTTGTCAAGGAACTGATCGCCGCCGGCCGCCTGCCGCATGGCGAATACCGCGACATCCGTATGCACCGCATCGATGCCGACGAGGCGTTCAAGGACCTGTCGGCGTCGTCGAAGGTCAATGCCGAATGGGCGTTCCTGAGCTATATGCGCGATCTCGGCCGCACCGCCGCCAGCGACTGGCTGGAGGAGAATTACGATGCGGTCGGCAAGCGCCCGACGCTCGATCTGTCAGGCGAGCTCGATGACGGCTTCAAGCCGGTGCGTGGTCCCGCACCTGGCCGGCGGGTCAAGGAATTCCTCGCTGTGCGCAAGAACCCGGAGGCAGAGCGCCGTCGCGCCTGACCCGAAAATCGGCACAGCCTGGCTTCCTGTCTTCATCCAGCTTTTAGGGTCAGGTCGATCACCCTGATCAGGGCGGCAGCGGCCTGCCGCTGCCCGCTGGGATCGCTGATCCGCGCCTTCATGCCTTCCAGCCCGTCGAGCAGCATGTCGGCAAGCAGTTGCGCCGACAGGCCCTTGGCGGTGAGATCGGCGCCGTTCCTGGCAGCCTCGCCCTCGATCGCGGCGGCGATATGTTCGACAAGACCGCCGCGCCAGCAGCCGACCAGATCGCCAAGGCTCGATTTCATGTCCAGCAATTCGGCGCCGTGCGGCGAGGCAACGACCGCGCTCATCATCGAGATGAACGCCTCGTCGATGGCTCGCGTCATACGCTCAGTGAAAGCGCCATCGCCGGCCAGAGCCATTTTCGCCGACTCGACCGAGCGCGACAGCACCATCATGGCGATGGCGCGGAAAATGTCGGTCTTGTTCTTGAACAGGAGATAGAGCGCCGGCCGCGACATGTCGGCGGCGCGGGCGATGTCGTCCATGGTGGTGCGGGAGAAGCCATAAGCCAAAAACACCTTCATTGCGCCATCCAGGATACGGACGCGTTTGGGGTCAGCGGTGGCGATGTCTTCGATCTGATTCATGGGACAACATTATCCTGTAAAATCTTAATTGACAAAATGACGTAATTTGTCAATCTGTATAGAAATGAAGCGACCGAAGGGGACGCTTCGCCATTGGGCTGTGGACGACAACAAAAGGGTATCCCCATGCGCCTCATCGTCGATGGGCAGTCATTCGACATCAACGCCGATCCCGACATGCCGCTGCTGTGGGCGTTGCGCGATCTCATTGGCAAGACCGGACCGAAGTACGGCTGCGGCATCGCCGCCTGCGGCGCCTGCACCGTGCATGTCGACGGTCAGCCGGTGCGCTCCTGCTCGCTCCCGGTCGGCGAGGTCGGCGGCGCCGTCACCACCATCGAAGGCATCGGCACGGCGGACAAGCTCCATCCGGTGCAACAGGCATGGCTGGAGGAACAGGTCGCGCAATGCGGCTACTGCCAGGCCGGCCAGATCATGAGCGCGGTGGCACTGCTCGACGAGGTCGCAGATCCCAGCGACGCCGACATCGACAACGCCATGGGCGGCAATCTTTGCCGCTGCGGCACCTATCCGAGGATCCGCTCGGCCATCAAGAAGGCCGCCACGCTCAAGACGGCGGGGCTCTGACCATGGCCAGTGTCGGAAAGATTGCTCGCCGCACGTTCCTGATCGGCGCGGCTGCCGTGGCGGGCGGCGTGGCCGTCGGCTACTACTATTATCGCAAACCGTTTCCGAACCCGCTCGAGACCGACCTCGGCAAGGGCGAGGCGACGTTCAACCCTTATGTGAAGATCGGCGCCGACAACACCATCACCATCGTGGCGCCGCGCGCCGAGATGGGGCAAGGCATTTCGACGACGCTGGCCGTCATGGTCGCCGAAGAGCTCGATGTCGGTCTCGATCAGGTCAAGGTCGAGCCCGGCCCGGCCTCCTATGCCTATTACAACGCCGCGATCCTCGAAGAGGGCGGCCCGTTCGCCTTCTTCGACGAGAGCATGACCGCGCAGGCGGTGCGCTCAGGTCTCGGCGTGGTCGGCAAGCTCCTTGCTGTCCAGGCCACCGGCGGCTCGGCTTCGGTGCGCGACGGTTTCGACAAGATGCGCCAGGCGGGCGCCGCAGCCCGCCAATTGCTGATCGCCGCGGCGGCGCAGAAACTCGGCGTTGCCGCCGCCGATCTGGAAACGGCCAATGGGTCGATCCTGCATAAGGCATCTGGGAAGTCGCTGACCTATGGCGCGGTTGCCGCGGCTGCCGCCGCCATGGCGCCGCCGGCCGAAGTCAGGCTCAAGGACAGGGCCGACTGGAAACTGCTGGGAAAGCCGCAGAAGCGCATCGACATGCTGGCCAAGGTCACCGGGGCACCGATCTTCGGCATCGATGTCAGGCTGCCAGACATGCTCTACGGCACGGTCAAGATGAGCCCGCGCTTCTGGGCCAAGCCGGTCAAGGCTGATCTCGCCAAAGCCGAGAAAATGCCCGGCGTGATCAAGATCGTAGCGCTCGAGACGAATTACGGTCATGGCTTCGGCATCATCGCGGAAAATACCTGGGCGGCCTTCAAGGCGGCCGATGCCATCGACGCCCAGTGGGCGGATCCCGAATATCCGCTCAGCAGCGCCGCCATTTCCGACGTGCTCAAACAGGCGCTCGGCACCAAGGGTTCGGCGATGCGTGACAATGGCGATGTCGATACCGCCTTTGCCGACGCGCCACGCGAAAGGATGGTCGAGGCAGACTATGCGGTGCCCTATCTGGCGCATGCGACGATGGAGCCGATGAACGCCACGGCGCGGTTCAAGGATGGTGCCCTCGACATCTGGTGCGGCAACCAGGCGCCGACCCTGGTGCGGCAGCTTTGCGCCAACGCGGTCGGCATCGAGCAGGACAAGGTCATCGTGCACACCACCTTCATGGGCGGCGGTTTCGGCCGCCGCGTCGAGATGGACTACGCGCTGTGCGCCGCACTGATGGCGAAGGCGACAGACGGGCGTCCGGTCAAGGTGACGTGGACGCGTGAAGAAGACATGCGCCACGACGCCTACCGGCCGGCCGCGGTCGGCAAGTTCCAGGCGCGGCTCGGCGACGACGGCATGCCCATCGCCATCGACATGAAGATCGCCTCGCCATCCATGATAGCCAGCACCTTGCGCCGGCTGTTTCCCTCGATCTCGCCGCTTGGACCCGACAAAAGCATCGTCGACGGCGCCTATGACCAGCCCTACACCATCCCGAACTATCGGGTGAGTGGTGTTGCCGCCCCCGTCTCCATTCCCGTCGGCTCCTGGCGATCGGTCGGCAGTTCGATCAACGGCTTCTTCCATGAGAGCTTCATGGACGAGATTGCCACTGCCGGCAAAATCGATCCGGTCGAGATGCGCAAGAAGCTGATGGCCGCCTATCCCGCAGCGGTGAAGGTGGTGGAGAAAGTCGCAGCGATGGCGAAATGGGGTGAGGCGCTGCCCGCTGGCAAGGCCAAGGGCATGGCCTTCACGCTGTCCTTCGGCAGTTGGGTCGGCGAGATCATCCAGGTGGCGGATACGCCGGCCGGCATCCGCATCGAGAAGGTATGGATCGCGGCCGATGCCGGCACCGCGCTTGATCCGGGCATCATCGAGGCGCAGCTGATTTCCGCCGCCATCTACGGTCTTTCGGCGGCCATGGGACAGGAGATCACCTTCGCCGACGGTATGGTCGAACAGTCGAACTTCCACGATTTCGACGCCATGCGGATCTTCCAGTGCCCGGTCTTCGAAGTCGCCATCCTGGAAAATTTCCACAAGATGGGTGGCGTCGGCGAGGTTGGCACTCCGCCGGCCGCACCGGCGCTGGCCAATGCCATCTTCGCGCTCACCGGCAAGCGCATCCGCACGCTGCCTTTGTCGAAAACGGTGGCCTTCGCATGAAGAGGCTCCTCATCATGCTGACGCCTGCTGCCATGCTCGTCTTTGTGGCGTCGTTCGCAACCGCACAGGAGAGCCAAACATCACCGAGCCAGGCGGTCGACATGACCAAGGGCCTGTCCGAATGGGACAAGATTTATGCGGTGTTCTCACACCCGCGCTGCGCCGATTGTCATGTCGCGGACGGCCGACCGCGCTGGTCGGGTGCGCATTATGGCGGCACGCGCGTGCACGCCTTCAATGTCCAGCGCGGTGACGACGGATCGGGCTTCGGCAATCCTGGTCTGCGCTGCACGACTTGCCATTTCGCAAGCAATTCCAATGCATTGCATGGACCGCCCGGAGCCGAGAACTGGCGCCTGGCGCCGGCCGAGATGGCCTGGTTCGGGAAATCCTCCGCCGAAATCTGCGCCCAGATCAAGGATCCGGCGCGCAATGGCGGTCGCAGTTTGGACGATATCGCGCTGCATGTTCGCGACGACAGGTTGGTCGGCTGGGGCTGGGCGCCGGGGTCGAACCGTGAGCCGGCTCCGGGTTCGGCCGAAGCAACCTTTGAAGCGATCGAAAACTGGTTGGCGGTGGGTTCACCTTGCCCTGTGCCGTAATGGTCTTGCAACTTTAAGGCTATATCGCAGTGCAACTTTGATGTAGAAGCGCGCTTCGCCGATCACGGCAAATTGAAGATGGCCTGGCGCGCACCCATATCGGCGACGCGCCCGCGTTATGAGGACGCTGGCCGAATCCGCAGTGGAAAAAACGACGATGAGAATCAGGTTTCACAAGCTTGCAGCCGTTGTTGTGCTCATTGGTTTCGCGGCCTGGATGGCGACAGGCGAGTTTTCGTCGGTCGGCAGCGTCGCCGCCAACAAGGCCAAGGCTGCCGAAGTCGAGCAGGGCAAGGCACCGGACGCGAACAAGCCCAAGGCTGCTGAAGCCGAGCCGAAGGCACCGATGCGCACCGTCGCTGTGGTGACGCCGCCGCGCAAGACCTATGCGCGCGCCATCCGCGTTTCCGGGTTGACCGAAGCCGACAAGCGGGCCGTGCTGGGGACGCGCGTTGCCGGTGTCATCGACAAGTTGCCGGTCAAGCAGGGCCAGCACGTCAAGACCGGAGATCTGGTGCTGATGCTTGCGGCCGAAGAAAAGATCTCCATGGTCGACAACGCCAAGCAATTGGTAGTGCAGCGCCAGGCTGAGTTGGACGCAGCTCTGCGACTGATGAAGTCAGGCAATTTGCCGAAGCTGCAGCTCGATACAGCGCGCTCGAACCTGACTTCTGCGCAGTCGATGCTGGAAACGGCACAGGCCTTACTCGAGCGCAATGAGGTGAGGGCACCTTTCGACGGCGTTATCGACCGGGTGCCGGTGGAACTCGGCAGTTCCATCATGGAGGGCGGCGAGGTGGCAACCATCCTCAAGCTTGACCCGGTGATCGCCCGCGGCGAAATCAGCGAGCGCGACCTCGGCTACCTCAAGCTCGGCGACAAGGCCAATGTCCGGCTGGTCAGCGGCCAGACGGTCGAAGGCACCGTGCGCTACATCAGCCGCGACGCCTCGTCGGCGACCCGCACCTTCCGCGTCGAGGTGGCGATCCCCAATGGCGACGGCTCCGTGCCCGCCGGCATGACGGCGGAAATCGCGCTCAACGCTCAACCGACCGACGCGGTCGTGCTGCCGCGCTCGGTGGTGACGCTGGGCGACAAGGGCGACCTCGGCATCCGTGCCGTCGGTAAGGACAACAAAGTGGCGTTCTTCCCGATCGACCTCGTCGACGACACACCGACCGGCCTCGTTCTCGGCGGCATCCCGGCCGACGCGCGCATCATCGTCGCAGGCCAGGAACTGGTGAAGGAAGGCGATGAGGTCAACCCGGTCGAGGCCGACCAGGCGACCCTCCGGAAGCTGCTGGGCGAGGCGACCGCCGGGACGCAATAGAAGGGGTCGCGACGGACCGGCCCTGGGCGGGGAGAATCGGCTGCGACGCAGCTCCTGAAATTCGAAAACAGGCGTTAGCCATGGATATCGTCAGACTCGCAATCAACAATGCCCGCCTGACCATCTCGGTCCTGGTCTTCCTTCTGCTCGCAGGCTGGGTTGCTTATCAGTCAACGCCAAAGGAAGCGGAACCAGACGTTCCGATTCCGATGATGTATGTCAGCCTGATCTATCAGGGCATTTCGCCCGAGGATTCAGAGCGCCTTCTGTTGCGGCCGATGGAAAGCAAACTGAAGAGCCTGAAGGGCCTCAAGGAAATGCGCTCGGCCGCCTTCCAGGGCGGCGGCTACGTGCTGGTCGAGTTCCAGCCGCAGACCAACCTGGCGACGGCACTGCAGGACACGCGCAGCAAGGTGCAGGATGGCAAGGCCGACCTGCCGCAGGCGGCTGAAGAGCCTGTTGTTACCGAGGTCAATATCTCCGAATTTCCCGTCCTCGTCGTCACTCTGTCAGGCGAATTGCCCGAGCGTGTGCTGACCGCTGCCGCGCGCGAACTGCGCGACCGCATCGAGGAAGTGCCCGGCGTTCTCGAAGGCTCGCTGCAGGGCGCGCGCGACGACCTCGTCGAGGTCGTCATCGACCCGATGAAGCTGTCTTCCTACGGGCTGCAGCTCGATCAGCTGATCGGTGCGGTCGGCAACTCCAACAGCCTGGTCGCCGCCGGCAATATCGAGGGCTCGGAGGGCAAATACGCCGTCAAGGTGCCGTCACTGATCGAGACGCCCGAGGATGTGGCGGCGCTGCCGGTGGTCGCCGGCCCCAATGCCGTGGTTCAGGCCAAGGACATCGCGACGATCCGCTCCACTTTCAAGGATGCCGAGACGGTGACCCGCCTCAACGGCAAGCCGGCCATTGCCATCGAAGTGAAAAAGCGCATCGGCGCCAATTTGATCGACACGCTCGCCAAGGTCAGGGAGGTCTCCGACGCCTTCGTCAAGACCATGCCGCAAGGCATGAATGTCACCTACACGCAGGACAAGTCGGTCTTCGTCAACCAGCTGCTCGGCGATCTGCAGAACCATGTTATGATCGCCGTCATCCTGGTGTTCATCGTCATCCTCTACGCGCTGTCCGGCCGTGCCTCACTGTTGATCGGCCTGGCCATTCCATCATCGTTCCTGATCGGCATCCTGTTGCTTGCGATGATGGGCTACACGATCAACATGATCGTGCTGTTCAGCCTGATCCTGGCGGTTGGCATGCTTGTCGACGATGCCATCATCGTCACCGAATTCGCCGAGCGGCGCATGGGCGAGGGCATGCCGAAGGCGGAAGCTTTCGCGCTTGCTGCCAAGCGCATGGCCGGCCCGGTCATCGCCGCGACGATGACGCGCATCGCCGCCTTCTCGCCGCTGCTGTTCTGGCCGGGCATCATCGGCGACTTTATGAAATACATGCCGATCACGCTGATCGTCACGCTGTCGGCGTCGATGCTCTACGCGCTGGTGTTCGCGCCGACGCTGGGGGCGATCTTCGCCAAGGCACCCGAGCACCATGCGGATGACAATCGCGACGGCTGGTACATGGCCGTCGTCAAGCAGGCGGTGCGGTTCCCCATCACCGTGCTGGTGCTGACCGTGGCGCTGCTGTTCGGCGTCGGCTTTGCCTATTCGAAATATGGCGCCGGTGTCGAGTTCTTCCCCAGTGTCGAGCCAGACTACGGCCTGCTCTACGTGCACGCCCGCGGCAACCTTTCGCTGGCCGAAATGGATACCGCGACCAAGACCGCCGAAAACAGGCTGCTCGGCTGGCCCGGCATCAAATCGGTCTACACCCGCGTCGGCAAGACGCAAGGCGGCGGGCAGGATGTTCCGGAAGACGTGGTCGGCGTCATCCAGTATGAATTCATCGACTGGCGCGAGCGCAAGTCGGCGAACCAGATCCTGGACGAGTTGCGTGGCGTCATGGCCGGCATTCCCGGTGTCGATGTCGAGGTTCGTGTACCTGAAGCCGGTCCGCCAACCGGCAAGCCGATCCAGATCAGGCTTTCGGCGATCGATCCCAAGGGGCTCGACGACAAGGCGCGCGCCGTCGCGGCGCGCATTGCCAAGGTGCCCGGCGTCATCGATATTTCCGACGGCCTGCCGCCGCCCGGCGTCGACTGGGCGCTCGAGGTCGATCGCGCCAAGGCGGCGCAGTACGGCATCAGCCCGACTTCGGTCGGAACGGTGGTGCAGCTGGTGACCAATGGCCTGAAGCTCTCGGAATACCGGCCGGCAGGTGCTGACGATGCCGTCGACATCCGGCTGCGCCTGCCCGAAGACCGGCGCACACTGTCGACGCTCGACGAGTTGAGGGTGCAGACCTCGCAAGGCTCGGTGCCGATCTCGAATTTCGTCGTGCGCAAGCCCGAGCCGACGGTTGGTATCCTCAACCGCATCGATGGCGCCCGCACGGTGGTCGTCCAGGCAAACGTCGCCGCCGGCACCCAGGTCGCGGCCGTGCAGCAGGAGGTCACCAAGGCTGTCGCCGATATGGATCTCGGCAGCGGCATACGCTGGAAGCTGGCCGGTTCCAACGAGGACAGCGCGGAGGCCAGCGCCTTCCTCGGCAAGGCCTTCGGCGCGGCGATCTTCCTGATCTTCCTCGTGCTGCTGATGCAGTTCAACAAATTCACCAGTGTGCTGATGGTGCTGTCCTGCGTGGTGATGGCGACGATCGGCGTGTTCCTGGGACTGCTGTTGACGGGAGAGGCCTTCGGCATCGTCATGTCGGGCATCGGCGTCATCGCGCTGGCCGGTGTGGTGGTGAACAACAACATCGTGCTGATCGATACCTATGACCGGCTGCGTGAAGAAGGCTGGGACAAGATGGAAGCGGTGTTGCAGACCTGCCGCGAACGGGCCCGTCCGGTTGTGCTGACGGCGGTGTCGGCGATCCTCGGCGTGCTGCCGATCGCCTTTGGCCTCGGTCTCGAAATCTTCCATCATGAGACGACCATCAACGCGCCGTCGACGCAATGGTGGATCTCGCTGTCGTCGGCGATCGTCTTCGGCCTGTCCTTTGCCACCCTGCTGACGCTGGTGGTGACGCCGTCGATGCTGATGATCTTCACCCGCAGCAAGAACAGCCGCTTCTACGCATTTTTCCGTCGGCTATTCCGGCGCGACAAGGGAAAGGTCTCGTCGACCGCCACGCCGGATACGGATGTGGGCAGCGAGCCGGCTATCGCCTTTCCGAAGGCAGCCGAATAGAGCTGCCTGCGAACCTCCGACGCAAAGGCCGCCCGGAACAACCGGGCGGCCTTTTGCATTGGCCCTTGAGCAAAATGTCAGCGCGGGGCGTTCTTTATGCCGATCACCACCATCCTCATCATCGTCCTGATCCTTGTCCTCATTGGCGCGATACCGGCCTGGCCGCACTCGCGCTCCTGGGGTTATGGGCCGTCGGGCATTGTCGGTGTCGTGCTTGTGGTGCTTCTGGTGCTGCTGTTGATGGGGCGGCTCTGAGCCGCCCTCATTCGGTAGCGAGATGGTGTGGACAGACGGGCGGGCATAGCTGCGCCCGCCGACGTGCCTATCAGGCAGCTTTCGCAACGCCATTCACCGTGGCGATGCCGATGTCCTCGAGAGCCTCGGCGACCGCCTGATCCAACGGCGTGTGCGGAGTCTCGCCGATGATATGTTCCAGCCGCGTCGAGAGCAGCCGATGCGGCTCGAAGCGCAGATAGGACATCGAGACGATCTCGCGCCACATCGCCACGAACGGGCTGCCGGCACGCAGCACCCACCAAGGCATCGAGGTCATCTTGAGTGCTCTGCCAAGCGCCTTCTCTGACGCAGCCTTGAGTTCCAGATCGGTGATTGCATGGCCTGGAAAGTTTAGCGCCTCATAGAAGCCGAGCTTGTCGAGATTGCGCGCCAACGCGACGAACCCTACGGCGAAGTCCGGCAGGTAAGCCCATTCATGCACCAGATCGACCGGACCGGGCGCGGTATAGATGCCCTTGTTCATCTTGGCGGCGACGACCAAATCGAACCATGACCCGCTGCCGGTGCCGCCGAAGAAGTCGCCGGCCCGCAAGAGAATGGTGCGGACACGTCCGGCCTTCGCCTCGCGGCGGAATAGGTCTTCCATGGCACAGCGGATGCGGCCCTTTTCCGTCGTCGGGTGGAAGGGCGTGTCCTCGGTGATCACCGCCGGCATCGGCGAGCCGTAATTGTAGACGGTGCCGGGGAAGAGGTGCAGCGCGCCGTTCGCGTGGCAGGCGGCCATGACGTTCTCGGCCATCGGCAGGCACTTGCCCCAGTCGGTGTAGATCGGGTTGAGGCCGTTGAAGATGATGTCGACGCCTTGCGTGGCGCGGATCAGGGCTTCGCGGTCGAGCGCGTCGCCGGCAACGGCCGTGGCGCCCTTGAGTTCGGCCGGCACCTTACCGCTGCGGGTGATGGCGCGGACATCATAACCGGCATCGATGAAGGCCTTGGCGACCACGCGGCCGAGCCGGCCATTGGCACCGAGAATTGCGATCTTGGTCATTTTTCAACTCCGTGTCGATGTTTGCAGCTCGAATATGGTCCCCTCGCTCACGAATGGAAATTGACCATAAATTGGCTTCTGATATTCATAAATGAATGAATGAAATCGACTGGAACCTGATCAAGAGCTTTGTCACTGTGGCTGAGACCGGCAGCCTATCGGCCGCCGCTCGGAAGCTCTCGGCCAGCCAGCCGACGCTTGGCCGCCATATCACCGAGCTTGAGCAGGCGCTTGACATCACGCTGTTCCGGCGTGGGCGCCGCGGCTATGAACTGACGGAAGCCGGCAGCACTCTGTTCGAGCGCGGCAAGGCGGTGAGCGAGCAGGCAAGCGCCTTTTCCCTGCTGGCGCTGGGGTCGGTCGAGGCGATCGAAGGCACGGTGCGCATTGCCGCCAGCGAGGTGGTGGCGGCTTATGTGCTACCGGAGATAACGGCGCGGCTCGGCATCGAGGAGCCCGGCATCGAGGTCGAGATCGTTGCCTCGAACCAGGTCGAGAACCTGTTGCGCCGCGATGCCGACATCGCCATCCGCATGGTCAAGCCCGGGCAGAACGAGTTGCTGGCGCGCAAGGTCTGCGATATCAGGCTCTGCGCCTGCGCGGCCAAGTCCTATCTCGACAGGTGCGGCCGCCCGCTGCAGCCTGCCGACCTTGTCGAGCACGCCCTTGTCGGCTTCGACCGCAGCGATGAGATGATCAGGGGCTTCACCCAGTATGGCATCCCTGTCACCCGCAACAGCTTCCGCTTCAGGGCCGACAACCAGATCGTCTTGTGGGAAGCTGTGCGGGCGGGAAACGGCATTGGTCTCGGCCAGGAGCCGCTGGCCGACCGCGATCCATTGATGGAAAAGGTGCTGCCTGGCCTGCCGCTGCCAGTGCTGCCGGTATGGCTGGCCATGCATCGCGACGTGCGCACCAGCGTGCGCATTCGCCGCGTGGCGGATTTCCTCTACGAGGAACTCAAACGCTATTCGGCCGGCGTGGCGTCGGGAGCGAATTCGGCGCGGTGAGCAAGCCCGGCCATCAGCAGCACGACGACCAGCAGCGCCGACATGGCAATGAAGATCGGGCCGAAGCTGAAATGCTCGGCAACGAAACCGATCGCCGAAGGCGCTACCAATATGCCGGAATAGCCCATGGTGGTGACTACGCTCATGCCGGTGCCCGACGACATGCCTTCCTGGTTGCCGCCGGCCGAAAAGATGATCGGCACCATGTTGGCGATGCCGAAGCCGCACAAGGCGAAGGCCGCGATTGCAAGCCAGGGCGAGGGCGACAGTCCGGCGATCAGCATGCCGGCGGCAGCGACGAGCGCCGACGCGCGCAACGTCATCACCGCGCCGAGGCGGTTGCGAACGCCGTCGCCGAAGAAGCGCATGATCGCCATGACACCTGAGAAGGCGGCGTAGGCAAGACCGGCAACGGCAAGGTCTGCACCAAGTTCCAGCCTTAGATACAGTGCCGCCCAGTCGAGCACCGCGCCTTCGGAAATCATCGTCAGCAACGCCATCAGGCCGACGAGGTAGACCAGCGGATTTGCCGGCAGCGCGAATTTGTGATGCTCGGTCGCCTGCGGCCTGTCCTCGGCGACCAGATGGCGAACCGCCACCGCGATCACCGCGAAGGCGAGTGCCGTCACCACCGCCGCGTGGGCGAGGTGGCCGTAGTGCTGGATGGCAAAGCCGCCGAGGCCGCCGCCGGCGAAACCGCCAAGGCTCCAGAAGCCGTGCGAGGACGACATGATGGCGCGCGAGAGCCGCCGTTCGACCACTACCGCATTGGCATTCATGGCGACGTCCATGCCGCCGATCGAGCCGCCGAAGATGAACATGGCGATGGCCGCCAGCGGCACGTTGGGGGCCAGCGCCACCACCAGCAGGCCGAGGCTGCCGCAAAGGCCGAACCAGCGCAGCACGGTGCGCGAACCATGTTTCGAGATCAGGTGGCCGCACCAGGTCATCGCGGTGACAGCGCCGGCGCCGAACAGCAGGATCAGCAGGCCGAGCGTGAACTTCGTGATCTCCAGCCGGGTCAGAAACACCGGGATCTGCGGCGCCCAGCTGCCGGTCAGGAAGCCGTTGGCGAGGAAAATGGCTGCCACGGCCCATCGTCCGCGAATGGCAGTCTGGATGGCGTTTTGCGCGTCCATGCTCGAATCCGGTGAAGAAATAGCGTTGCGCGGCAAATTAGATCGATTCAATTTTCAGTCAAGCGGTCTTTCGGAAAAGCATTTGGGCCAAACACAGCCTTGGAAATGGCCGGGTTATGTCGAGGGCTAATTAGTGGTCCTTGGGCCGCCGCGCCTCGAATTCAGCCTTCTTGGCATCGGAGGCCTCGGTCTGGTTGAGCGCCTGCCATTCAGCATAGGGCATGCCGTAGACGATCTCGCGCGACTGGTCCTTGGACAGGTCGACGCCTTCGGCCTCGGCAGCTTCGCGATACCAGTTCGACAGGCAGTTGCGGCAGAAGCCGGCGAGGTTCATCAGGTCGATGTTCTGCACGTCGTTGCGCTCGCGCAGATGCTCGACCAGCCGGCGAAAGGCCGCAGCCTCGAAATCGCGCTTCTGCTCGTCGCTGAGTTCGGTCATCGAAACCTCCTTGCGGCTCTACAATGGCCCGGTTCGGGAGCCGAATTGCTTGACCACATGTATATCGGGACGGCGGTCGATTGCGTCAACGATCGGTGCCAGGCGCTGCGCCCAGGCGATCGCGCCCGTCTGGTCCGATATCAGGTCCTGGCGGATCTCGATCAGCGCATGGGCGAAGCCGTTGATGATGGCGTGCTTGTACATGGTGTCGCCGCGCAACGCGCCATCATAGGGTTCGTTGTCGCCAACCACGAGGCTCTTGTCGGCGGCCAGCATGTCGATCAGCGGCCGCGCCACCCGGTCATCCCGATCCCACAGGATGCCGACATGCCAGGGACGTTGGATCCCCTGCATGGCCGGGGTGAAGGAATGCACCGAGAAGATGAAGGGCGTCTGGGCAGAGGCCTGCGCGACCGAGGCAATCATGGCGCCGACGGCGTCGTGATAGGGCCGGTAGAAGGCGTCGAGCCGCCTTTCGCGCTCCTCGGCAGCAATCGGGTAGTTCCCGGGCACGACCGTGCCGTCATAGAGCTGGCGAATGAGCGTCGGATCGTCTTCTCCGCGATTGGGATCGATCAGCAGCCGCGAGAAATTGGCGAGCACCGCCGGCACGCCGAGCAAGGCAGCCAATTCGCGCGTCACCGCCTCGACGCCGATATCATAGGCGATGTGACGGTCAAACTCCGCCGCCGGCAGGCCGAGGCTGCCATAGTCCTCCGGCAGGTCGCGGCGGGCATGGTCGCCCAGAAGCACAATGCCTCGCTTGCGGTCGCCTTCGACGATGTCGAAAGGCGCGAAAACTGTGGATCGGGTCATTGGCGGGAAATGGTCTGTTCGCTGGCTTCCGGGGAGGGTGCTATCGTCATTCCACGAAGACGACGCTTGTGCAATGCCGTTGTTTGGCCAAGGTTTCCCGGGAAATCTGGCAGAAGTCGGCGAATTGTGCGCCGGAGCCTTTCTAAATCGATTGGAATTGGACAAAACGGCGCGTTGACATGCGCCCGGACTTTTCCGAAAAGGGGCGCAGAGAGATGCAGATGTGGTTCTTGAGGGGTTTTCGGATGGGTTCCGCCGGCAGGCAGCGCATGCGCTCCGCCTTTGCCATGCCGCTCCTGATCCTTGCCGTGGGCCTGTCGGCGATGGTCATGGCCTCGCCGGCGCGTGCCGATTTCCGTGTCTGCAACGCCACGCAGAACCTGGTCGGCGTCGGCATCGGCTATCGCGCCAAGGCCGGCTGGATCACCGAGGGCTGGTGGCACATCGAGGGATCGAGCTGCAAGACGCTGATCGAAGGACCGCTGTCATCAAGGTTTTACTATCTTTATGCAGAAGACGCCGAACGCGGTGGACGCTGGGACGGCCCGATCAACATGTGCGTGGCTGAAAAAGAGTTCAAGATCGCGGGCGTAACCGATTGCGTCGCACGGGGCTTTCAGCGCGCCGGATTCCAGGAATATGACACGGGCGAACAGGCAAGCTGGATGGTCCAGCTGACCGATGAGCCCGCAACGGGAGGCGCTCCAGCCACCCCGGGAACAAACAGTCAATGAGACGTAGCCGCAAGGTCAAGATCCTAGCCACCATCGGTCCGGCCTCCTCGTCGGAGGAGATGCTGAAGAAATTGTTCGAAGCGGGCGCCGATGTGTTCCGCATCAATATGAGCCATACCGATCACGAGCTGATGCGCACGCTGGTCGGACGCATCCGTACCGTCGAGGAAGCGGTCGGCCGGCCGATCGGTATTCTGGCCGACCTGCAAGGCCCCAAGCTGCGCGTCGGCAAGTTCGCCAATGGCAAGGAAGTGCTGACCGTCGGCCAGACCTTCACGCTCGACAACAATCCCGAGCCGGGCACATCAACCAGGGTCTACCTGCCGCATCCCGAAATCCTGAGCTCGGTAGAAGCTGGTCATCGCTTGCTGATCGATGACGGCAAGCTCGAATTGAAGGCGGTGAGAAGCGACGGCAAGTCGATCGTCTGCACGGTCATTGCCGGCACCACGATTTCCGACAAGAAAGGCGTCAGCCTGCCAGATACCGATCTGCCGGTCGGCGCGCTGACCGAGAAGGACCGCAAGGATCTCGATGCCGTTCTGTCGACGGGCGTCGACTGGGTTGCGCTGTCGTTCGTGCAGCGGCCGGAGGATCTGGCCGAAGCGCGCAAGATCGCGCGCGGCCGGGCACTGATCATGGCCAAGATCGAAAAGCCGCAGGCCGTTGCGCGGCTGGCCGAGATTATCGAACTGTCCGATGCCCTGATGGTCGCCCGCGGCGATCTCGGTGTCGAAATGCCGCTCGAGGCGGTGCCTGGCATCCAGAAGCAGATCACGCGCGCCGCGCGCCGCGCCGGCAAGCCGGTGGTGGTTGCAACGCAGATGCTGGAATCGATGATCACCGCCCCCGTGCCGACCCGCGCCGAGGTGTCCGATGTGTCGATCGCCGTCTTCGAAGGCGCCGATGCCATCATGCTGTCGGCGGAGTCCGCCGCAGGCGCCTATCCGGTCGAAGCGGTGGCGATGATGGACCGCATCGCCACCAAGGTCGAAACCGATCCGACCTATGCCGGCATCATCAACGCGCAGCGCTCCGAGCCGGAAGCAACCGGCGCCGACGCCATTTCGCTGGCCGCCCGCGAGATCGCCGAGACGCTGAAACTGTCGGCAATCATCACCTACACGGCGTCCGGCACCACCGGCCTGCGCGCCGCCCGCGAGCGTCCGCAGGTGCCGATCATCGCGCTGTCGCCGATCCTCAACACGGCGCGGCGGCTGTCGCTGCTGTGGGGCACGCATTGCGTCGTCTCGCCCGATGCCAGCGACCTCGACGACATGGTCAACCGCGCCTGCCGCATCGCCTTCGACGAAGGTTTCGGCAAGCCGGGCGACCGCGTCATCATCACCGCCGGCGTACCGCTGAGGACCCCCGGTTCGACCAACATGCTGCGTATCGCGTATGTCGGGTCGGACGTGCAAAGCACCCGTTAGATCGGTTCGCCTGGACCAGCAAGCGTGATCAGGTCGGCGCGAGTTCGGCCTGCGGCACCTTGAGGTCGGCGCATTTGCCGGCGCCATAGGCGTCGCCAGCAATACGCGCTTCCACGGTCCTGGCCATCGCCTGCAGGTCGATATCCTTGCCGGCGGCCTTCTCAATGGCGCCGACGACAAGGTCCGGGGCAATCCAGTCCGGCTTGTGGCCGAGATTGTGCACCCAGACCAGCTCGGCGCCGGCAATGTCGCGGACGAGGCCGACCGAGTGAATCTGCGCATAGACGACCTTGTCGCGATCGCCCGAAATGACCACGGTCGGCGCCTTGATCTCGGCGTAGTGGGGGGCGGCACCAAGGGCATAGCGATAGAGCCCGGCGACGTCGGTGGCGTTGGCACGAAAGGCCGGTGGCCGCAGCACCAGCGGGATCGAGGCGGTGGCGAGGTAATTGTCCGGCACCTTGTTGGGCGAGAAGACGCAGGTCGTGGCATCAGCCATCTGCAGCGTTCCCGCGGGATAGCTCAGCGTTTCGGTGAACAGCCGGCCGATCACCGGAATGGTCGTCAGATCATAGTACCAGGAGGTTGCACCGCCAGGCCAGGGATGGGTCGCCGGCGCAAGAAAGACCAGCCCAAGCGTCTTGTCGGCATGCTCGCGGCCAAACGCGGTGGTCGCGGCGGCGCCAAAGGAATGGCCGACGACGACAGCTTTCTTCATGCCGAGACGGTCCATCAGCGCGGCGATGGTGTTGGCCTGGGCCGACGGGCTTTCGTTGTTGCCCGGGCCACGCTCCGACCAGCCGAAACCCGGCCGGTCGATGAACAGCATTTCGGCGTGGCCTTCGAGCAGCGGCCGCAGCGGCAGCATCTGGTCCCTGAGATTGGCGCTGGCGCCATGAATGAAGACGATAGCCGGCAGCGAGGCATTCGCAGGCGCCGGAATATGCACATAGTGGATGCGGGCGCCATTGATGTCGGCGAAGTCGCCGATCGGCGGATTGCGCCGCTCGATAAGCCAAGAGCCGACGCGGGTGACGCCGACAAGGCCGAAGACAAGCGCCATCAGGAAGGCGAGGGCAGCGTAGATCAGGTTCATGCGGGGAAAATACGGGCTGGAGCGGAATTAGTTCTGGGGCATGCTGACGTTCAGGTGGGGCTGGCCTGCGAACGGCTGGGCTTGACCTGAATCTCAGCATACCCCGGCTGGGAGATCAGAGGCATCAAATGCCTTCGCCGGCAAGCTCTTCCGACAGTGAGGCGACCTGGTCCTGGGCGCTGCGCATCATTGGATAGATGGCCAGCACCTTTTGCCAGGCCTCGAGCGCCGATTGCTTGTGGCCCGTCAGGGCCATGATCTGCGCCAGGCCGGACAGCGCTCCGAAATGGCGCGGCTCGAGCTGCAGCGTATGGTCGATGTCGGACATCGACTTGCCGTAGTTCTTCATCATGAAATGCACGGTGGCGCGCCGGTTCCAGCCTTCGGCATATGTCGGCTGCAAGGTCACCACCTGATCGAGGAAATCGAGCGCGACATCGAATTTCTGGCCTTCGATGGCCTTTTGCGACCAAATCATCATCAGGTCGATCGAGGCGCTGCCGGATTGGAACCACTCGCTCCAGATGTTGCCGGCAATGCGCTCGGCAGCCTTTTCGTTGCGCTCCCGCTTCAGGTCGCTGAACAGCTGGTCGAGATGGGCCTGTTTCGTCATCACCGGCGGCGGGGCATCCGGGGCCGCCGGCGCAGCCGCCTGATCATCCGCCCGAGCCGGTAAGGCGACGGCACCGGAAACGAGAAAGATCGCCAGAAATGCAAAAAGAATCCGCATCGGCCGACTCTAATCCCGGGCGGCGGAACATCAAAGTGATTTTAGCGTGAGAAGGTCGGAGGACCGACGACAAGCATCAATTGGCGGAGGCACGAAGCCTCCGGCCGAAAGCTCAGCCCTGGCGTGCCTTGTAGCGCGGGGCGGTCTTGTTGATGATGTAGACGCGGCCCTTGCGGCGAACCAGCTGGTTGTCGCGATGACGCGCCTTCAGCGCCTTGAGCGAATTCTTGATCTTCATGGTCTTGCCTGTCGGTGTGGACCCGGTCCGGGTCGAAATTTTAAGGCGCGCCAGAAGACGCGCCTTTGAACTGTGGGTGGCTCATAAACGAGGAGCCTTGTCCGTGTCAACCGCAAGCGTGCTCTATAACAGGGCGAACCTGCCATATCATCAAATATCCGCCATGTCGGCCTGGCGGCATTGCGCGGCCTCCAGCCGGCTGGGATGATGCGGCCGCCATGAAGTGATTTGGGGATGAATATGCGCCGGATTTTCCTGTCCGCCTGCCTTGTCTTGCTGGCGGGAGCTTCGGCTGCCCGGGCGCAGGAATGCGACCGCAGCGACGACAGCCAGCAGATGATGAGCATCTGTGCCGGGGTGGACTACCAGGCAGCCGACGTCAGGCTGAACAAGGCCTACCAGGACCTCATCAGCTCGGACGATGCCGACAGCAAGAAGTTGCTGCAGGCGGCGCAACGCGCCTGGATCGCCTTCCGCGACGCCGAATGTGCTCACTCTACCGCGGCCAGCGCGGGCGGCTCGATCCATTCGATGGAAGTTTCGCAATGCCTGACCAGGCTGACCAATGACCGCACCAAGCAGCTCGCTGCCGCGGCCAATTGCGAGGAGGGTGACGCGAGTTGCGCCAGTCCTGACGAGGACCAGAGCGGTGACGTACAATAACGCGCGTTTGTGAAGTCAGGCGCGAAGGCTGACCCGGGTGAAATGGCCCATCTTGCGGCCGGGCCGGGCCTCGGCCTTGCCATAGAGATGCAGCATCAGATCGGGCTCGGCGAGCAATTCGGCGACGCGCAGCACATCGCCACCGATCAGGTTTTCCATCACGCAGTCAAAATGGCGTTTCGGGTCTCCCAGCGGTAAGCCGGCGACGGCGCGGATGTGCTGCTCAAACTGCGAGACGATGCAGGCGGCTTCCGTCCAATGGCCGGAATTGTGCACCCGCGGCGCGATCTCGTTGGCCAGCAGCGAACCGTCCGCCAGCACGAAGAACTCGACGCCGATGACGCCGACATAGTAGAGCGCCGACGATATCTTCGATGCTGCCGCCTGTGCCGCGGCGGCTGTCTCGGGCCTAATGGCGGCCGGCAAGGTCGATGTGTGGAGTATGCCTTTGCGGTGGACATTTTCGGCCGGATCGTAGGCGGCGACGGCGCCGTCCAGCCCTCGTGCCGCGATCACCGAAATCTCGCGCTCGAACGGCACGAAGCTCTCCAGGATCAGCGGTACATTGCCCATCGCCTCGCAAGTACCGGCGAAACCGCCAGCCTCCATGTTGCGGAAGACGCGCTGGCCCTTGCCGTCGTAGCCCATGCGGCGTGTCTTCAATATGCCACTGCCGCCGAATGCTTTCAGCGCCGCCGTCAGCTCGTCGTCATTGTCGACGGGGCGGAAATCCGCGGTGGCAATGCCGATGCCATTGAGGAATGTCTTCTCGCTCACCCGGTCCTGCGCGACTTCAAGCGCGCGAGCCGGCGGATAGACCGGAACCTTGGCGGCCAGTGCGCTCGCAGCCGCAACCGGCACGTTCTCAAACTCGTAGGTGATGACGGAACTCGCCGCCGCCAGCTCGGCAAGTGCGGCCGGGTCGTCATAGGCAGCCGTTATCTGCCGGTTGGCGACCTGTGCTGCCGGGCAATCCGCTTGCGGCTCCAGCACCACCGTGCGGTAGCCAAGGCGAGCAGCCGCCATCGCCAGCATGCGGCCGAGCTGGCCGCCGCCAATGATGCCGATGGTCGATCCGGCGGGCAGGCTCACGCTGCATCCGTCGGTTCGACCGCGACCTTGGCGGTCTGCGAGGCGCGCCAGGCATCCAGCCGTGTGGCCAGCTTGTCGTCGTAAAGCGCCAGCACGGCGGCAGCCAGAAGTGCAGCGTTGGTCGCACCGGCCTTGCCGATGGCCAGCGTTCCGACGGGAATGCCGGCCGGCATCTGGACGATCGAGAGCAGCGAATCCTGCCCGGAAAGCGCTTTCGATTCGACCGGCACGCCGAACACCGGCAGCGGTGTCATCGCCGCGGTCATGCCGGGCAGGTGCGCCGCGCCGCCGGCACCGGCGATGATCACCTTGTAGCCGGCAGCCTTGGCGCCCTTGGCGAAATCATAGAGACGGTCGGGTGTGCGATGCGCGGAGACGATCAGCCGCTTGTGCGGGATGCCGAGTGCCTCCAGCGTCTCAGCCGCATGGCGCATGGTTGCCCAGTCGGACTGGCTGCCCATGATGATGGCGACATCGGCGCGTTGATCGTCCAAGTCCTTGCTCCCCGGCGACAAAGGCGCGCCTTAGCGGAATTCGGGCGAAGCCGCAAGGATAGGCGGCCGCCGCTGCCGTTTGGCAAGACGGAAAGTGGGTCCTCCGGAGTCCAGACGTCAGATGCTGCCGCGCTCGGCCTCGGGTGTCGAAACCAGCAAGGCCGAAGCGGCGTTGGCCGCGGTGACGGCGGCCCGCATGGCCTCTCCACGGGCAAGTGCGGCGGCCAGCGCACCAACGAATTCATCGCCCGCGCCATGCGTGCTGACGACCTTGACCGGGATGGCCGGCAACGCGAAGGCGGCTCCGGTCCGGTCGCAACAAGCGACGCCCTCGCCGCCTGCCGTGACGATTACGGTTGGGCAGAGATCGACCAGAAGCCGCGCCGCTTGCGCGGCTCCTTCCAGTATTTCAACCACCTTTAGGCCGGCAAGGAATTCCGCCTCGATGGCGTTGACCACCAGGATGTCCACGAGCGCGATCAAATCGCCTGAGAGTTTGCGCGCGGGGGCGGCGTTGAGCAGGACGCGGCCGCCATGTCTCTTCACCTCGCGCGCGGCGGCAATGTTGGCGGCTTCCGGTATCTCGTTCTGCAAAAGCAGCACGGACGTTTGTGCCACTACCTCGGACGCAGCCGCGATGTCCCTGTCGCCGAGCGTCAGATTACTGCCCGAAACGATCACCGCGCCGTAGTCGCCGCTTTCGTCGAAGATCGCCACGCTCATGCCGGAGCCGGCGCCCGGCGCCACCCGAACGAAGCGACCGTCGACGCCGGTACGATCGAGATTGGCCAGCAGCGCCGTGCCGAAATCGTCGTCACCGACGGCGCCGATCATCGCCACGCGCATACCGGCCCTTGCCACTGAAACCGCCTGGTTGCCGCCCTTGCCACCGCATTTCGGGTGCCAGGCATGGCCGGTCACCGTCTCGCCCTTACGCGGGCGGTCGGGCGCGTCGACCATGATGTCATAGTGCAGGCTGCCGAACACGGTGACCAGCGGCGTTGTCCTCATGAGCCCCGGTCTTTTCTTTTCGATGCCACCGCCGAAATGGTGCGGCCGAGATTGCGTTCCGCCGCCTGGTAGTCGCGCTGCGCCACCGCCACGAACAACGCGTCGAGGATGTTGAGCTGGGCGATGCGGGCCGCCGCGTTCTCCCCCATCAGCGGCGAGCCCTGCGCGGTGGAGCACAGCACGACGTCGGCAACCGCGGCCAACGGCGAATTGTTGTAGTTGGTGATAGCGAGCGAGCGGGCGCCGTTCCTGCGGGCAAGCTGGATGGCGTCGATGACAGCCGACGTGTTGCCGGAGTGTGAGAAGCCGACGGCGATGTCGTCTGAGCCGAGCAGCGAGGCCGACATCAGCATCATGTGCGAGTCGTCGAAGACATTCGTGCGGATGCCGATCCGCAGGAATTTGTGCGAGACGTCACGCGCGATTTGCGCCGAACCGCCGACGCCGTAGAAGTCACGATTTCCGGCGCGGTAGAGCAGATCGGCAGCGCGGTCGAAATCCTCGATGTCGAGGATGGCCAGCGTCTCCTCCAGCGCCTGGATGGAGGTGCGGAACACCTTCTGCACGATCTCGGCCGAACTGTCGTCCGACGACAGTTCCTGGTGCATCTCCGCGGTCGGCAGGCGGCTGTATTCATAGACGGCGGTGCGGAAGTCGCGATAGCCGGAGAAGCCGAGCTTCTTGGCGATCTTGACGACCATCGCTTCCGACACGCCGGATTCCTCGGCGATCCGCTTCAGCGGAATGCTCTCGTCGAAGCCGCGTCGGCCAAAAACCGTTTCCACCACCTTCGCCTCCAGCGGTGTGAGATGCGGCATCATCATGCGGATGCGCGGTCCCACCGCTTTCAGGTCCAGCCCGCTCAAGGTCATCCACGCCCCCTCGTCATACGTCAGGCCCGAGCATGATTTCCTGGATGATGGCCTGCGACGTCACCGCGTCCTGGCGCTCGATGGCGGCGGACAGCCGGTTGTCCTGGTCGATCCGGTCGACGACCCGCAGCATGCGCTTGACGGTGGCAATATTGACCTCGCACTCATGCACAGGATCGAGACCCGTCATGTCGGGGAAGGTGTCGAAATAGATAGCGCCGGCGTAGCCGTCCCTGCGGATCCGCTGGAGCAGTTCGATTGTCTGCAGCGTATGCACGGCGCCGACCATCAGGCCGTCGTCGCGTTTGGCGTAGCCGTCATTGAGATGCACGCCGAGCAGCTTGCTGTGGCGCGCCACCAGAGCGGCGGCGAAGGCCGGCTGCTCGTCGGCATAGAGCACATGGGCGAAATCGAGCGTGACGCCGAGATTGGGCAGGCCGACATCGCGGATTGCCAGCAAGGTCGTCGCCGCATCCGGCATCAGGCTGTATGAGCGCGGCTCGTTGGGCTTGTACTCCAGGCTGATCTGACAGCCGGGGTCATGCGCGGCTACTTCACGAATTCCGTCGATCTCGTGCTGCCAGAGTGTCGCATAGTCGGCCTGGAAGGCGTAGTCGAAGCCATCCTGTCCGAGCCACAGCGTCATCAGGCTGGCGCCGGCCTCGCGCACGGCGTCGATGCCGGCCTTGGTCAGGTCGATGGCTTCGCGGCGCACTGCCGGATCCGGGTTGGTGAAGGCGCCGAGCTTGAAGGCCGGGTTGGAGTAGTAGCGCATGGCGAAGCCATTAATGGAAAGGCCAAGGTTGCCCAAGTTTCGCGCGATTTCAGCCGGTCTTTCGCTGACATGGTCGGGGAAATTCAAATCGAGGTCGGTCAGCCCGRCAACCCTGGCAGCGCGCGCTGCCATCTGCATCAGTGACGGCTTGCCGGTGAGATCCGGCCATTCGGCCTGCGGCTGCGAGGCAAAGGAATTCAGGCGCGTGGCGAAACGATTGGCTGTCATGATTGGCCCTTCAACGTTCATAACTTCACACAACCAAAGATATTTGTAAAGTTATTGGTGCCAGGGCGTTAGATCAACGGTCAGGCCGCAATCCCGGCCCGGCCGAGCCGCACAAACGCGCGCCGGCAAGCGGCGACTTCTTGACTGGCGCCGTGGGTCGGAGAATCTGTCAGGGCGGCGGCGGGATCAGTGACGACGCTGGATCTCCTCACACCGCCGCCTTGCGGAATCGAGCAACGAAGTCGTCGAGTTCGGGCCGCTCCATGTCGGAGATCGCCCAGTAGGAGAACGCGCCGTCGCTCCAGTGCACCAGCGAGAAGCCGCCTGACGAGAGATCGTCAGGTGCTATGATGCCGCCGCCTTGCTGCGGTTCGGCGACCAGTGTGATCAGATGCTCGCGGTGGCGGTAGACCAGCGCCGGTACCGGCCGGTCGGCGATCACCTCGACCCGGCCGCCGATCAATGCGTAGCCATCGTGGGCGAGGTCCGGCGCCGGCGGCGACACGCCGATCCGGGCATCTAGCCACGGCTTGACCGTGTGGCGGTCGGACGAGACGATGTCGATCGGGCTCGCCGCAAGCAGGCTGCGGCGATGGCCGCTTGCGACCGCCGCGGCAAAGCCGTCGGACGCGCTGTTGACCATCACCCATTGCGTCGCGCCGCTTGCCAGCACGGCGCTGATCATGATCGACGCTGCCATGGCACGCCAGTCGAACGAGCCGAAGCGGCGTGGCCTAGGCAGGACCCGCGTCTGCGACGGGCGTGTCTCGGCGTTTCGCCTCTGGCCTGCACCGGTCGGGATAATCAACCCCGGTTGCGCCGGCGGCGCGCCCTGCTGCGGCTCCGCTGGCTCGTCTTGCGTCTGTTGTGCCGTGGCTGCAACGCCGATCGCCGCGATGCGGGCCTGAAAGGCATCGCTGACATCGGGGCGCGGCAAGCGGTTCACCGCCGCATGCAAGGCGACGATGCGAGCGTGTTCGGCGGCAAGCTGCGGGTCGGCGGCGATGCGCCGCTCCACCGCCAGTGCCGCAGCCGCGTCGAGCTCGCCATCAACGAGGGCATGGATCATCAGCCTGATACCTTCGGGATCGTTGGGCAGTCCGTCGTCATGGTTGGTCATGGCGCTCTCCCCAGTTCAGACACAAGCAGGCCGCGGGCACGGGCCAGCCGCGACATGACGGTGCCCATCGGCACGCCGAGCATCGCCGCTATCTCGCGATAGCTGAGGCCGTTGATATCGCGCAGCACCAGCGTCTCGCGAAACGGCTGCGGCAGTGCCGCGATCGACGCCTCCAGTGCCGCCGTGTCGGCCTTGGCGATCAGGCTCGCCTCCGGACCGTCTTCGTCCGGCAGCCTGGTACCGTGCGCCGCTGCCATCTCGTCGAGATCGCCGAGGTCGCCGACGGCCAGCATGGCGCGCGGCCGGTTGCGCGACATCCAGGTGTAGGCGGTGTTGCGCACGATGGTCAGCAGCCAGGCGCGGGCATTGCCGCCGGCATAACCGGCAATGCCGGCATGTGCTTTCACGCAGGCTTCCTGCACAACATCCTCGGCATCGGCGGCATTGCCGGTCAGCCAGCGGGCGAGCGCAAGCGCATCGCCGAGATGGGGCAGCACCACCTCACCGAAGCGCTCGGCCAGGGCCTTCTCGCTCAACACCGCAGCATGATCCGGCACTCCGGGAAGGTTCTGCCATGCGCCCTCAAGGCGCGACGGTGATCTTGCCCTGCATGTGCGGGTGGAGCCCGCAGAAATAGGCAAAGTCGCCTGCTTTGGTGAAGGTGAATTCATATGTGTCACCGGTGTCAAGCGCCTTGGGGGAGGGACTGGCGACGATCATGCACTCCGGCGCGAGACGACAGCTGGTGCCATGGTCGCTGTCATCCTTGCAATGATGGGACATGTCGGGCTCCTCAACGCCTGCAATGGCGTATGTCGAGGAGACTTGTTCCAGTGACGGTTTATTCCCGCCGCATGCAAATGCGGCCGTTCACAGTCGCGTGATCAGCCGGTCGTAGCCGGTGCATTTTTGGAGTATGTCGGTTTGGCGCTCAATCCGGCCAGCGCAATGAGCCGGAGGAATCCTTGCGGGCTGGCTTCATGGCGTCGATGGGCCGGTCGGCCGCGGTCAATACGGCTCGCAGACGTTCGGCGACGATCTCCGCTTCGCCGGGGTGAAGATTGCACGGGTCGAGGAAGAAATGGCCGCGCTCCACCTCGTGGTTGCGTACGATGATGGGCGGCGGGCCTGCGGCCAGGGCCGAGGCGAGGCCGGCGGCGGTGAACCGGCTCTCGGCCGACACGAAGATCTGCAGCCGGTCTAGCGGATTGGCGGTCGGATCAGGGATGATCTGCGCGACGATGCCAGGCAGTCCCTGCAACGTGTCCTTCCACAGGTTGAGGGCCGCTTCTTCGCGTCGGCGGATGCCGGCATGGTCACGCTTTTCCCAGGCTTCCAGTGCCGCCATGGTGCCGGCGATGCTTTCCTTGCCGACCTTCATGGCGCGTGCGACGCCGCGGTTCTGCAGATAGGCGGCGCGCACCAGATCCTTGCGCCCGGTGACGATGCCGCTGGTCGGCCCGCTGAGGAATTTGTGACCGCTGTAGATGACGATGTCGGCGCCGCGCTCCAGGAAGCCGCGCAGGTCATATTCGGAAGCGGCGTCGACAATCACCGGCACGCCCCTGGCGTGGCAGATTTCGCAGAATTCCTCCAGCGACAGCATACCGTACTGAACGGTGTGGTGCGCGACGACATAGAGGCCCGCCGCCGTGCGGTCGCTGATCGCGTCGCGCACATGATAGTCCTGGGTCACGCTGACCGTGCCGGCGGGAATGGTCTTTGCTCCGGCCAGCCGGATCGACTGGTCGATCGGCGCGCCGTAATTGACGATATGACCGAGTTGGACGATGACTTCCGACTTGAGGTCCTCGGTGTCGTCCGGCAGGCGCTCGATGGCGAGCAGGTTGGTTCCGGTCATCGCGCCGGCGATCGCCATGGTGATGCCGCTGGCACAGCAGGCGGTGATGAAACCGGCCTCTCCGCCGGTGAGGCGGGCAACGACCGTGCTTGCGGCGCGCTGCAGATCGTCCATCTCCACCCATTGCGAGGCCATTTCAGCCATGGCGCTGATCGCTTCCGGGACGATGATCGATGCGCCAAGCGCAGTCATAGTGCCGGAAACATTGATGATCGGGCGAAGGCCGAGCCGTTCGCGGATGGTGGTGTTGGAGCCGTCGGCGGAATAGGTGTTCATCTCTCGGATTCCATTTCTAAAGGTCAGGCGGCGATCTCGACAACCGCCTCGATTTCAACTGTGATATTTCCGGGCAAGGAGCCGACCCCGATCGCCGAGCGGGCATGACCGCCGATATTGTCGAAGACATCGGCGAACAGGTCGGAACAACCGTTGACCACCTTTGGGTGATCACTGAAGGTCGGTATCGCGTTGACGAAGCCGAGCAGCTTGACGATGCGCACGATGCGACCGAGGTCGCCGGCGGCTGCGTGCATGACGGCGAGGAGATTGAGGCCGGTGAGGCGGGCATGCTGATAGGCCTCCTCGACGGTGACATCGTCTCCCACCTTGCCGGTGAACAGCGTGCCGTCGGCCCGCAGCGGTCCTTGACCGGACAGGAAAATCAACCGCCCGCTTTCGGCATGGGTGACGAAGTTGGCGATCGGGGTCGGCGGCTCGGGCAGCGTCAAGCCGAGTTCGGCGAGCCGGATGTAGGGCGTCATCAAATGCTCCTTGCGAACAGCTTTCGCTGTCCAGTGTCAGAAATGCGAGGCGCGGAAGCGCGCCAGGAAAGTGCGGAGGCGCTCGTTGGTGGTCTCTGCCGCGAGAATCTCCTTCGGTGGGCCGACGGCGCTGACGCCCCCATCGGCCATGAAGACGATGCGGCTCGAAGCATCGCGGGCGAAGGCCATCTCATGCGTCACCATCAGCATGGTCATGCCGTCCTCCGCGAGGCTGCGCACGACGGCCAGCACTTCGCCGACGAGTTCAGGATCGAGCGCCGAGGTTATCTCGTCAAGCAACAGGATCTTCGGCTCCATAGCCACGGCCCGCGCAATACCGACGCGCTGCTGCTGGCCGCCTGACAGTTCGGCGGGGAGGCTGTCGGCCTTGTGGGCGAGGCCGACGCGGCCGAGCCAGTGCTCGGCGATCGAGCGCGCCTCGGCTTCGCTTTTTCCACGCACCTTGCGCAGCCCGAGCATGATGTTGCCGGCCGCCGTCAGGTGCGGAAACAGGTTGAAGCTCTGGAACACCATCCCGGTTTCGGCACGCATCGCGGCGAGATCGCGTTCGCTGCGGCGCTGACGGGTTCCCGGGTCGCGAAAGCCCACCTCCTTGCCGTCGATGCGGATCGAGCCGCTGTCGTAGCTCTCCAGGAAGTTGACGCAACGCAGCAGCGTCGTCTTGCCGCTGCCCGACGGGCCGATGACCGTCACCACCTCGCCGCGCGCCACCTGCAAGCTGACCGAACGCAGGACCTGGACGGCGCCAAAGGATTTGGAAACGTCGCGGACGTCGAGAAGGGCCGGGGTGTCGTTCGAACTTGTGGACATTGCTATTCCCGGATGAAGGAGAAACGCCGTTCGAGCCGCCGGCTGGCGAGCGAAAGGGCATAGTTGACCGCGAAGTAGATGAGCGCACCGAGGATGTAGAGCGGCATGGCCTCGTAGGTGCGGCCGATGACCTGGTTGATGGCCTGCATCAGGTCGGTGATGCCGAGCAGCGACACCAGTGCGCTGCCCTTGACCGCATCGGTGACGCCGTTGATCCAGGGTGGCAGAAAGCGCCTGAACGCCTGCGGGAAGATGACGTAAGCCAAGCGCTGGCGAAAGGTCAGCCCGATCGCCATCGCCGCTTCCGACTGCCCTTTCGGGATCGAGCCGACCGCACCCCTGAGATACTCGATGACCTGCGCCGTTTTGAACAAAGTGAGAGCAAGCACGGCGGCCCAGAACGACGGCAGATGAAGCCCGATCGCGGGCAGGCCGTAATAGACGAAGAACATCAGCACCAGGATTGGAATGCCGCGGATCGTGTCGCTGAAGATGCGCACCGCCAAGCGCAGCGGCGCGGGACCATAAACCAGGCCGACGCCGAGCAGGACGCCGGCGATGAGCGACAGGACCACGACCAGCAGCGACACCCACAAGGTCAAGGCGAAGCCCTGGGCGAGGAACGGTAAGGCATAGGCGATCTGGGTGAGCATGTCAGCGCGCCGCCCGGAATCGGCGCTCGACGAGTCGTAACCCGAAAAGCAGCGCATAGCCGGTCAACAGGTACATCGCCGTCGTCACCAGGTAGACCTCGACGATGCGGAAGGTGTTGAAATTGATCCACTGGGCGCCGTAGGTGAGCTCCGGCACCGAAATGACCGAGGCTATCGAAGTGTCCTTGAACAGCGAGATGAAGGTGTTGGACAGCGCCGGCAAGGTGATGCGCAGCATGGTCGGCAGGCGCACATGGACCAGTCGCTGCCATGGCGTCAGGCCAATCGCCTTGCCGGCGTCAAGCTGCCCACGTGGGACGGCTTCGAGCCCGGAGCGGAACACCTCGACCAGATACGCGCCGCTATACACCGACAGCGTCAAGATGAACGAGGTCGGGGCGCTGTAGGCAAGATCGACCACCGTCGGCAGGCCGTAGAACACCAGATAGACGAGCAGGATCAGCGGCACATTGCGGATGAATTCGACGTAGGCGGCGATGATTGTACGCACCACGCGCCCGGCCGAAACGTACCAGACCGCCAGAACCAGGCCGATGACGATGCCGATGGCAATCGAGATGATGGCCAGTTCGAGGCTGAGCAGCAGTCCGCCCCACAGCTTGTCGAAATGCCGCCAGATCAGGTTGAAATTCAGGGCATAGCCCATGCGTCAGCCTCAGTGCGAAGGGCCGTCGAGGAGAAGCTGGCGGAAGGGCGCTGAATGCCGCCCTTCCGCCAAATGGATCAGATAACCGGAAAACCGGGATGGCGAGCCGGCGGCTCCTGTCCGAAGTAATCCTTGAACGCTGCGTCGTAGAGCGCCGTTTCGTGACCGAACATGGCGATGGTGAAAGTCTGATTGACGAAGGTCAGCCAGTCGAGATCGCCTTGCCGGAGTGCCGCACCGTACAGCATCGAGAACCAGCTCTTGCCGGCGTCGAAGTATTTGTCCGGATTGCGCGAGGCAAGCCAACGCACGGTCGAAAGATCGACCGCGGCAGCGTCGACGCGCTTGGCTTCCAGTGCTTGCAACACGTTGGCCTGGGTGTCGATCTGCATCACTTGCGACTGCGGCAGAGCTATGTGCACCGATGCTTCGGCATCGACGTTCTGCAAGATGGAGACGCGTGTCGCCGAACCAGCGGCAAGCAATTTGTCGAAAGTCTTGTTCTCGGCGGTGGGAAGGGTCAGCAGCGCGACGCCTTCGACATAGTAAGGCCGGGAAAAGTTGATGAGCTGCGAGCGCTGGGCGCTCATCGTCATGAACTGGATGGTGATGTCGACCTTGTTGGTAGTGACGTTCGGAATGCGCTGCGCCGGATCCTGCATGACGAACTCGACCTTGGTCGGATCGTCGAAAAGGCCCTTGGCAAGGATACGTCCCATGGTGATGTCCATGCCGACCAGTTCGCCGGCATCGTTTTCGAAGTGCCAGGGCGCATTGGTGCTGCCAGTGCCGACAATCAGCTTGCCGCGGTCGAGCACGGTGCGCAGCAGGCTGTCGGATGCTGCCTGAGCGGCAGCCTTCTGGGCATCGACGGTTGCAAGCACGCCAGCCGTGGCCAGTCCCGCCATTCCAAATTTCAGAAAATCACGTCTTCCGGATGTGTCGTTCACGGCGACCTCCTTTCGTGTTGTGTTCCCCTATGCACAGGAAATTCACGCATCGTCGATTTTCACAGCGATTGTCTCTTACAAGAGACGTATGTATCCTGTACAAGACAGATACTAGCATCAGGAATCGACAATGCAAGACGGCAATGCCCCAGCAGTTTCAGCCGACGAGAAGATTTCGGGCTCCCGCGAAAAAGGCCTCAACCGGGTGCTCGAGATCCTGGAATTTCTGCACACGACGCAGCGCGCGATCGGCATTGGCGATCTTGCCAAGGGGGTGAACGCACCCCGCTCGACGACCTACACGCTTGTGCGGTCGCTGGTGGATGCCGGCCTGCTGGAAATGGCCGGCGACGGCAATCGCTTCTATTTCGGCAAGAAGCTCTATCTCTACGGAATGGATTATGTGCGGGGCAACGACCTCTTGAGGCGCGGGCGCCAGGAGGTCGACAATCTGTCGCGCGAAACGGGCGAGACCTCGGAACTGTGTATGCTGCAGAGTGGCCGCTATACGATCGTCCATTCAAGCCCGGGCACCAGGCCGTTCCGCATCAGCTCCGCCACCGGCCTGCAGATACCGCTGCCCTGGACCGCTTCGGGACGGCTGCTGCTGGCGGGCTTCCAACAGGCCCAGATCGAAGACATGGTGTCCGAAGACGATCTCGTCCTGCCGGACGGCCGCAGACTGCTTCTCAACGACTTCATCGCCGACATAGCGAAGGCCGAAGCCACAGGCTATTGCGTCACCTCGGGCCTTGTCGATGCCTATACGAAATGCCTCGCCGCGCCCGTCTTTTCAGGACCTGGCAAGGTCGAGGCGACGATGTGCCTGGTGGTTCCCATCGACACGTCCGAGGAGCGGACCGGCAGTCTCATCGGTCTGCTGCGCGACCGCGCCGCCAGGCTTTCGATCGCCGGATAGGCGCAAGCGATCGGGATCGACCCCGGCTCGCCGTCTCACGCAATGATGTCGGGGATGATCTTGTCTTCCAGCGCCATCAGCCGGTCCTTGAGGAACAGCTTCTTCTTTTTCATGCGCTGGATCTGCAGCGGGTCGCAGTTCGTGGCGATCATTGCGTTGATCGCCGCATCGAAATCGGCGTGTTCCTGCTTCAGCCGGGAAAATTCGAGGCGAATATCGGCCTGTTCCTGATCGGACATTCTCTACCGTCTGCACGTCTGCGGCGCCCAAAAACTGGGCCTGATTGGGCGGGACCGGCAACTTCTGCCGCTGGCGCGCAGCCCATATCACATTTCACATTGTCGTGGAATGCTACCACGGATCATTCGACATCGCGGCCGGATGGTGGCACAGTGTCATTGTGCCGTCACAGAAGCGAACCTGCGGTGGACGCGCCGTGACGGTTGCAATCGAGGAAAACCATGAAAGGGAGAACCAATCATGTCTCTTGCTTCCCATCTTGATGAGTTGCAGCGGAAACACGGCGACATCGAACGCGAGATCGATGACGCGATGAACCATCCGTCGGTGGACGACCTCGAAATCGTGAATCTGAAGCGACGCAAGCTGGCACTCAAGGACGAGATTGAAAAACTGAGAGCACAACCGACCACGCATTGATGCCCTCCTGATATAGACGATCACGATCCACGGCCTTTTTGCCGGCGGCAGCTGTCGCCGGTGTGGTGGATTTTGATTTCCAGCGCGGCGATCGCCCAGGCTGGACTTCCGTTCAGGTCAATTGTCGCTTCGGCCGTCGCCGGATCACCGATTGTTTTTGATCCCGGCGGCGAGCCAAATGCGGCCCAGTGGCGACCTGTCGCCATTGACAAGCCATCTTTGCTCCTCCACCTCATGCCCGGACTTTAGCGCATCGGCCCGGGGCGTTTGTGCGTCCTAGCGGACGCATGGCGCTCCAGAGACAAAAGGCTGCCGGGCATGACCGGATATTTTTCCTCTCCCTTCCCCCGCCGCACCTCGGTCGGCGTCTATGTCGGCGGCGTGGTCGTCGGCGGCGGCGCGCCGGTTGTCGTGCAGTCGATGACCAACACCGATACGGCCGATGTCGACCAGACGGTTGCGCAAGTTGCGGCGCTGCACCGCGCCGGCTCCGAGATCGTGCGCATCACCGTCGATCGCGACGAGAGCGCTGCGGCCGTGCCGCGCATCCACGAAAGGCTGGCGCGGCTCGGCGTCGACGTTCCGCTGGTCGGCGATTTCCACTATATCGGCCACAAGCTTTTGGCCGACCATCCGGCCTGCGCCGAGGTGCTGGCCAAATACCGCATCAACCCGGGCAATGTCGGCTTCAAGGACAAGAAGGATCGGCAGTTCGCTGCCATCGTCGAGATGGCGATCAAATATGACAAGCCGGTGCGCATCGGCGTCAACTGGGGTTCGCTCGACCAGGAGCTTTTGACCCGGCTGATGGACGATAACCAGGCCAAGGGCTTTCCGCTGACGGCGCAGGAAGTGACGCGCGAGGCGATCGTGCAGTCGGCGATCCTGTCGGCCGAAATGGCGGAAGAGATCGGCCTTGGCCGTGAAAAAATCATCCTGTCGGCCAAGGTCAGCGGCGTGCAGGACCTGATCGCCGTCTATACCGAACTCGCTACCCGCTCCAACCACGCGCTGCATCTTGGCCTGACCGAGGCCGGTATGGGCTCGAAAGGTATCGTGGCCTCGTCCGCCGCCATGGGCATCCTTCTCCAGCAAGGCATCGGCGACACCATCCGCATCTCGCTGACGCCGGAGCCGAACGGCGACCGTACACGTGAGGTGCAGGTGTCGCAGGAACTGCTGCAGACGATGGGGTTCAGGCAGTTCGTGCCGATCGTCGCCGCTTGCCCCGGCTGCGGACGCACCACCTCCACGGTTTTCCAGGAACTTGCCCAGAACATCCAGGCGGATCTCAGGAAGAACATGCCGGTGTGGCGCGAAAAATATCCCGGCGTCGAGAACCTCAAGGTCGCGGTGATGGGTTGCATCGTCAACGGCCCGGGTGAGTCCAAGCATGCCGATATCGGCATTTCGCTGCCCGGCACCGGCGAGACGCCGACGGCGCCTGTCTTCGTCGACGGCAAGAAGGCAGCGACGCTGCGCGGGCCATCGATCGCGGCGGATTTCGAGAAAATGGTCGCAGACTATATCGAGCAACGGTTTGGTCGCGGCAAGGCTGCGGCCGAGTAGGCGCCATGCAGCGTTTCCTGTGGGTGGCGCTGATCTTGCTGTGCGGAGTGGGCTGGTCGACGCTGGTTCAGGCAGACCCACCGCAATCCGCCAAACAGCGGCTCATCGACAAGGTCTGCACCCTGATCCAGGCCCATGCCGACCAGAACGGCTTGCCCAGGGATTTCTTCGCCCGGCTGATCTGGAAGGAAAGCCGCTTCGATCCCAACGCCGTCAGTCCGGTCGGCGCCGAAGGCATCGCCCAGTTCATGCCGGGCACCGCCAAGATGCGCGGCCTTGCCAACTCCTTCGACATCAACCAGGCGATCCCTGCCTCGGCGAGATATCTCGCCGAGATGAAGGGTGCCTACGGCAATCTCGGCCTGGCGGCTGCCGCCTACAATGCCGGCGAAAGCCGGGTGTCGCGCTGGCTCGGTTCCGGCGGCTTCCTGCCGATGGAGACCGAGAGCTACGTATTCGACATCATGGGCGAGCCGGTCGATAAGTTCACCGATCCGGCCTATGCCGGAAAGGTCGAGCCGCTCGATCAGAAGGCGGATTTTGCAGTCGCTTGCCGCAGGCTGCCGGTGATCATGTCGCAGACCGTGGCGATGGCCTCGATCAACATAAAACCATGGGGCATCCAGGTGGCCGGCAACTTCCGCCGCAGCGCCGCGATCAGTCAGTGGCTGCGGGTGAGGGGCCGCTTCCCGGCCTTGCTCAGCGGCCATGATCCGGTGGTCAGCCGGGTGCGCACGCCAATCGGCCGGCGCGGCATCTACGCGGTCAGGATCGGTGTCGACGACCGCGCCGCCGCCAATGTCATCTGCCAGAAATTGCAAAGCGTCGGCGGAGCGTGCGTGGTGGTGCGCAACCGGTAGTCTGACCCGTGGCGGGCAAGATGTTCTGGCCGAAAAGGGGGCGATGACGTGAAAGCCAGCATCATCCCGCTCAATGGCGTCGGCAGTGCCGGCAAGAGCTCCATCGCAAGGGCGTTGCAACAGATCACTACCGCGCCCTTCCTGCATGTCCAGATGGACACTTTCATCGAGATGCTGCCCGACGCCTTGCAGGACCATGCGGATGGCTTTTCCTATGAGACCATCCGGCAGGACGGCAAGCCTGCGGTCGTGATCAGGACCGGACCGGTGGGAGCGCGGACCCTGCGCGGCATGCGCCACGCCATCGCCGCCATGGCTGGGCAAGGCAACAACCTCATCGTCGACGAGGTGCTTTGCAACGGCGAAATGTCCGAATATCTCGAACTGCTGTCGGCCTTCGACCTCCATGTGGTTGCTGTCCTGGCGCCGCTGGAGGTGCTGGAGGCGCGCGAAGCCCAGCGTGCCGATCGGCTGCCGGGCCTGGCGCGCTGGCAATATGGGCGCGTGCACGAGAACATTCGCTACGACCTCGAAGTCGACACAAGCGTGCTTACTCCGCTGGAGTGCGCCCGTCGCATCCAGCAAAGATTTCAGCTATAGCGCGACCATTCCTTGCCAGGGGCGACAGCCTTGCCACCGACGAACCGCGAGAGCCGTGACATGTTTGACGGATACATCATCTGCGGCACGCCGAGGACCGGAAGCACCTTGCTGTGCAAGCTTCTGGCGTCCACGAAGACGGCTGGCAATCCTCACTCATTTTATCGGCGGCAGGATTTGTCGGAGTGGGCCGAAGAGTGGGGCCTGCCCGGTCGCGACACGATGAGCGAGCTCGACTTCAATGCCGCCTATCTCAAGGCGGCGATCGTCAATGGCAGGGGTGGGACAGGCATTTTCGGTCTTCGTCTGATGCGGGAAAACCTAGATGAGCTTTCAGCGATCCTCGACCAGGTTTTCCCAAGACTTCCATCGGACAGAGCGCGGTTCGAGAAAGCATTCGGCCGTGTTCTCTACATGCATCTCTCGCGTGAGAACAAGCTTGCGCAGGCTGTCTCCCTGGTCAAGGCAGAGCAAACCGGTCTCTGGCATATTGCTCCCGACGGAACCGAGATCGAAAGGGTCGCACCCGCGAAAGAACCGCAATATGATTTCGAGCGGCTCAAACGTGAGGTCACGGAGCTCGAGGCCTATGATGCCGCCTGGAACATCTGGTTCGTAGAACAAGGCATAATCCCGCGGCGGCTTGGCTACGAGCGTCTTGCCGCCAACCCGGCCGCGACATTGCTAGACATCTGCGGAGCCTTGGGCGTTCAAGCGCCGATCGCCGATGACATAAAGCCAGGTGTTGCAAAGCTCGCTGACGAGACGAGCCTTGACTGGATGCGCCGCTATCATCTGGACGCCGCCGCCTGATATGCCGATGGTTGCGGGCTAGGCCGTTTTCGCCACCACCGTCTCGCTGAGCCAGGTGCCGATCTTGGTGCCGAGGCGGTCGGGTGAAACCGGCTTGGGCAGATAGTCGTCCATGCCGGCCTCAATGCACTTGTCGCGATCGCCCTTCAGCGCGTGCGCGGTGACGCCGATGATCGGGATGTGAGTGCCCGACGAGGTCTCCATCGCACGGATGGCGCGGGTCGCTTCGTAGCCGTTCATCTCCGGCATCGAGACGTCCATCAGGATCAGCCTGGGGCGCAGCGCCCGGTACATCTCGACCGCCGTCCGGCCGTTGCCGGCGATGCGATAGCTGAGGCCAAGGCCGTTCAGGATCTGGCCGAAAACCAACTGGTTCACGTCGTTGTCCTCGGCAATGAGGATGTCGATCGGACCGTTCAGCGTAGCCGTCGATTCTGGTGCCGCGGCAACGGGTATCGCCGGGCCGCGGATAACGGTGAAAGCGGGTGGCGCAGCAGGGGGAGCCGGCACGATCGGTTCGCGGACGAACTGGGCCTTGCCGACCTGCGAGCGGGCCCTCTGGATGACCGAGATGACGGTGCCGAGCAGGACAGCGGAACGCGCCGGCTTGGTCAGGTGCGCGGCGATGCCGAAGTCGATGATCATCTTGCCGAAATCGACCTGGTCGACCGAGGTCAGCAGCACCACCGGAATGGAAGCCAGCCGGCTGTCGGACGCAATGGCCCTGGCAACATCGGCGCCGTTCATGCCCGGCATCTGGTAGTCGAGGATGATGCAGTCGACGGCGGCGCCCAGCTGGAAGGCGCGATCGAGGAAGGCCAGGCCCACGGCGCCGCTTTCGGCGGCGGCACAGTCGAAGCTCCAGCTTCTCAGCTGCTCGAGCAGGATCTCGCGGTTGACCGGATTGTCGTCGATGACAAGTACGCGCGCGCCGGTGACGTCGACCGGCACGATTTCGTCGCGCGCCACGGCATGGTGCGCCGGCAGCGGCACCGCGAACCAGAACACCGAGCCGCGCCCGATCTCGCTCTCGACGCCGATCTTGCCCGCCATCAGATCGACGAGGCGCGCGGCGATGGCTAGGCCAAGGCCAGTGCCCTCGTGGCGGCGGGTCGACGACCCGTCGACCTGGGCGAATTTCTCGAAAACGTTCTGCAGTTTTTCGGCCGGTATGCCGATGCCGGTGTCCTCGACGCGGACCTTGAGCTGGACCACGTCGTTGACGATCTCGCCGCCGACATCGATCAGCACGTGACCCTTTTCGGTGAACTTCACCGCATTGCCGAGCAGGTTGGTGACGATCTGCCGGAACCGTCCGGCATCGCCGACGACATAGGCCGGCAGCCGCGGGTCGACACGCACGATCAGTTCGAGGTTCTTCTCGGCGACGCGCGCCGAAACCAGCGTTGCCACGTCCTCGACCGCCTCGGAGAGACGGAAGGGAGCCGGATCGAGGGTCAGCTGGCCGGCATTGATCTTGGAGAAATCGAGGATGTCGTTGATGATGGTGAGCAACGCATTGCCGGATTTGACGATGACGTCGGTGAAGGTTTTTTGGCGCGCGGTCAGGTCGGTCTTGGCCAGCAGCTCGGCCATGCCGAGCACGCCGTTCATCGGCGTGCGGATTTCGTGGCTCATATTGGCCAGGAATTCAGACTTGGCGCGGTCGGCGGCCTCGGCCTTGAACAGGGATTCGGCGGATTCGGCAAAGGCGCGGCGGATGGCCACTTCCATCGGGCGGAAGATCCAGAAGGCGACGATGGCAAGGGCGGCGAACAGGATGCCGCTCGCCCACAGCAGCAGCCTGTCGCTGGAGACATCGGCCAGATGGCGCTCGTCGTCCATCGCGGTGCGGACGCGGACCAGCATGGGTTGGGCGAACAGGTCATTCTGGTTGCGGATTTCGCGATAGCTCCATTCATCGACCTTCTGCGCCATCGACATCAGGTTGAAGTTGCGCACCATATCGCGTGGCGACCAGAACAGGTCGCCGTTGACGGAAGCGGTTTCGAGCTCGTTGATTGTCTTCACCGACAGGCGCGGCTTGATCGCGGCAAGCTGCGCGGTCAGCGTTTCGATCTCGCCGGTCAGGCGCTCCGAATGACCGCGCGCCGATGAGGTGAGGGCATCGCGCGTCTCCGCCCGCCAGGCGGTACCGGTCGTCTCGGCAAAGCTGGTCGCGTTGCGCAGGTCGCGGGTGAAAACGACGAGGTTGCTGCTTAGCGCATCGATGTCATGACGAAAGGAATTGACCCGATCGAGCGCGATCACGATGGCGGCGGAAGCCAGCGCAAAGATCAGCAACCCTGAAATATAGCGGGCCCGGACCGAACGGATGAAGGACGAATATTCCGGCATGCGCAACCCCAACACATACGCATCATTTTAATGACCGGGATTACGCTTCATTTACATTAAAATTTCGTTCGTCGGGCGAACCATGCGCCGGCGCGAAGCTCGAACGGTTGACGGAAACGCTGTCGGCAAGTCGGCTTGATTGTATCCGGCCTGAAACAGACCACCAGCGACCCGGCTTAAGGCTGAAACGAAAGGATCATATCGATGGCCACCAACAACTAAGCGCCAAGAACTCAAGCACCCGGGAAGCGTTCACCACAGCTAGTTTCGCCATCGCGGCCTCGTGCATACCTTGATCGCCAGGGTGCTGCCTGACGCGCAAGACGCTTCATCAACCGGCTGGAGGACGCCAAGACCGAGACACTGCTGATGGACGTCAACCGCAGTAACGAAGTGTAACCGGGTTTCCGCTACCACTACGCTCAAACCGCGTAAGACCGTTGATCGATCGGACCAGGACTTCAACGGCCTTGCCCAATGGAAGTCGCCGCCATGGACATCGCTCCGAACAATCATACGAACAGTCATCTGATGATGACACGGCGCTTTGCGCCTCTCTTCTGGACGCAGTTCCTGTCTGCCTTCAACGACAATTTCCTGAAGAACACGCTGGTGTTCCTTATTCTGTTCACGCTGGCGGCGGACAAGGCGGCATCACTGGTCACCCTGGCCGGTGCCGTCTTCATGGCTCCCTTCCTGCTCTTGTCAGCCCTTGGCGGCGAGATCGCCGACCGCTTCGACAAGGCCCTCATCGCCCGTCGGCTGAAATTCACTGAGATCGCCGCTGCTGGCGTCGCGGTCGTCGGCATCGCGCTGTCGTCGATACCGGTGCTGATGGTGGCGTTGTTGATGTTCGGCATCATCTCGGCGCTGTTCGGACCGATCAAGTACGGCATCTTGCCGGATCACCTCGAGCGCAGGGAATTGCCCGGCGCCAACGCATGGATCGAATCGGCGACCTTCGCCGCCATCCTCGGTGGCACTATCGCCGGCGGCATCGTCTCGGCCGATGGCATAGGCGTCTCGGTCTTCGGGGCGATCATGATGATCCTCGCCGTGAGTTGCTGGATCGTCAGCCGCTACATCCCGTCCACCGGTTCTGCCGCCCCCGACCTCGTCATCGACAAAAACGTCTTTCGCTCGACCTGGCGGCAGGTCAACGGATTGCGTGGCGACAAGCGGATCTGGCGCGCCGGGCTGATGACGTCCTGGTTCTGGCTGATCGGCGCCATCGTTCTTTCGATCCTGCCGACCTTGATCAAGGATTCGCTCGGCGGCAACGAGATCGCCGTGACTGCCTATCTCGCGGTGTTCGCCGTTTCGATCGCCATTGGCTCGGCCATTGCCGCGTGGATGTCGCAGGGACGCATCGTGCTGTTGCCTGCACCGGTCGGCACGGCGCTGCTGGCGCTGTTTGGATTGGACCTGGCCTGGACCATCTGGAGCATGCAGCCTTCGCCCAGGGCGGAGACCCTTGCCCTGTTCTTCGCCGGGCCAAACACGATCCATGTTGCGATCGACCTCGCCGGCATGGCGATTGCCAGCGCCTTCCTCGTGGTGCCGACCTTTGCTGCCGTACAGGCATGGTCGCCCGAAGCGAGTCGTGCCCGCGTCGTCGCCGCCGTGAGCATCGTCAACGCAGGCTTCATGACAGTAGGAGGCATACTCGTCGCCGCGATCCAGTCAGCCGGCGTCTCCACCGGAGCCATCCTGTTCGGCCTTGCTGCGGCCAACGCCATCGCCGCCTGGCTGATGTTGAAATACCTGCCGACCAACGCTTTCCGCGATTTCGTCTCCATCCTGTTCCGTGCCTTCCATCGGCTGGAAGTCGAGGGCATGGAAAACCTCAAGGCCGCCGGCCCGGCACCTATCCTGGCGCTCAACCATGTCAGCTTCCTCGACGGTCCCCTGGCCTTGACCCTGACCGATGAGGAGCCGGTCTTCGCCATCGACCACACCATCGCCCAGGCCTGGTGGATGAAGCCGTTCATGAAGCTCGCCCGCGCGCTGCCGCTCAACCCATCCAAGCCGATGTCGACCCGCACGCTGATCAAGATCGTTCAGGGCGGCGACCCGCTTGTCATCTTCCCGGAAGGCCGCATCACCGTCACCGGCGGCCTTATGAAGGTTTATGACGGCGCCGCCATGGTCGCCGACAAGACCGGTTCGATGGTCGTACCGGTGCGCATCGACGGGCTGGAGAAAAGCTACTTTTCACGGCTGACCTCGCAGCATGTTCGCCGCCGGCTGTTCCCAAAGGTCAAGGTGACCATCCTTGAGCCGGTAAGGCTGGAAGTGCTGCAAGACCTAAAGGGCCGCAAGCGCCGCGCCGCGGCGGGCGCTGCCCTCTATCAGGTAATGTCGGACCTCGTCTTCCGTACCCAGGACATCGACAAGACGGTGCTGGAAAAGATCATACAGACGGCGAACGAACGCGGCATGAGAGAGCTCGCCGTGCAGGATCCGGTCACCGGTTCGCTGAGCTACGGAAAACTGCTCACGGCCGCTGCGGTGCTCGGTGAGAAATTCCAGAACCTCTATGCCGGCCAGCAGACGCTCGGCATCATGCTGCCGAACGCCAACGGCTCCTGCGCGACGCTGCTCGGCGTCATGTCGGCCGGCAAGGTTCCGGCGATGATGAACTTCACCGCCGGTGCGGCCAACATCCTGTCCGCCTGCAAGGCCGCCGAAGTGCGCACCGTGCTCACTTCTCGCGCCTTTGTCGAACAGGCAAAGCTCGGTGCGGTGGTCGAGGAAATCGGCAGCTCGGTCGACATCGTCTGGCTCGACGATTTGCGCGGGTCCGTCGGCCTCAGGGACAAGCTGCTCGGCTTGCTGCGCAAGAGCACGCCACGCGCGCCGCGCAAGCCCGACGATGCCGCGGTGATCCTGTTCACCTCGGGTTCGGAAGGCACGCCGAAGGGCGTCGTGCTCACCCACCGCAACATCCTGGCCAATGCCGCCCAGGCCGCCTCGCGCATCGACTTCCATTCGGGCGACAAGGTGTTCAACGTGTTGCCGATCTTCCATTCGTTCGGCATGACGGCGGGCACGGTGCTGCCGCTGATCTCCGGCGTGCCGGTCTATTTCTACCCCTCGCCGCTGCACTACCGCATCGTGCCGGAACTGATCTACGCCTCGAACGCGACGATCATCTTCGGCACCGACACGTTCCTCGCCGGCTATGCGCGCACCGCGCACCCCTATGACTTCCGCTCGATACGTTATTGCTTTGCTGGCGCGGAGCCGGTCAAGGCAGCGACGCGCATGACCTACATGGAGAAGTTCGGCGTGCGCATCCTCGAGGGTTACGGCGTCACCGAAACAGCACCTGTGATCTCGATCAACACGCCGATGTACAACCGCTCCGGAACCGTCGGCAAAATCATGCCCGGCATGGAATATCGCCTCGATCCGGTACCCGGTGTCGACGATGGCGGACGGCTTTTCGTGCGTGGGCCCAATGTCATGGCCGGCTATCTCAGGGCCGAGAAGCCCGGTGTGCTCGAACCACTCGAAGACGGCTGGCATGACACCGGAGACGTCGTCGCCGTCGACGACGTCGGCTTCATCACCATTCGCGGCCGGGCCAAGCGCTTTGCCAAGATCGGCGGCGAGATGATATCGCTGGCTGCTATCGAGGCGCTGGCTGGCGAATTGTGGAAAGGCTCGCTCTCAGCGGTCGCCACTGTGCCGGATGCGCGCAAGGGCGAAAAGCTGATCCTGATCACCGAGGCCGCCAACGCCACGCGCGCCGAATTCCTGACCTTCGCCAAGGCGAACGGCGCCATCGACCTGATGGTGCCGGCCGAAGTCCGCGCCGTTGCGAAAGTGCCGGTCCTCGGTTCCGGCAAGCTCGACTTCGCCGCTGTGACCAAGATGGTGCGCGGCGAAGAAGAGATGAAGATCAAGGTGGCTGGAAGCGCTTGAACATCGATTGATCTCTCAGACCGCCAGCGAGTAGCCCAGATCGCGCAAGGGCAGTCGGCGCACGCGCTCTCCGGTGGCGGCGAAGATGGCGTTGCCCAGCGCGGGCGCCAGCGCCGGGAAAGCAGGTTCGCCCATGCCGGTCGGTGGATTGTCCGACTGGATGAAGTAGGCATCGATCGTCATTGGTGCGAAAGGCATGCGCAGGATCGGATAAGCATTGTAATTCTGCTCCTGCACGCGGCCGTTTTCGATGTTGATCTTGAGACCCATGGCCGTTGAGAGTGCGTCGGTCGACGCTCCCTGCGCCTGGGCTTCGGAACCTGCCATGTCAATGATGGGGCCGACATCGAGCACCACCACGATGCGCGCGATCTTGATCCGCCTGTCGGCGTCCACACTGATCTCAATCGACTGTGCGACATGGCCGGCGTGGGAATAGCACCAGGCCAGGCCCAAACCGCTCCCATTCGCCAACTTCTTGCCCCACCCGGCCTTCTCGGAGCACATCCTGATCACGTCGGTGGCCCGCTTGGGGCTGAAGTTGACGCTTTTGTCCTTGGGCGCCAGATCAGGCACGTCGCGGTTCACGGCGTCGATAAGGAAATCGACATGATCGCGGCCGGAAGCGAGCGACAGTTCGTGCATGAAGCTCTGGGCAGCGAAGACCTGGGCATTGTCGCCCGGCGCGCGCCACGCTCCGGTGGGAATCTTCAAGGGGAACATTGTCTTGGCGCGGCGCAGATTGGGCGCCTTGATCGAATATCTCAGATTGTCGGTGAGGTTGGCGCCCGTGGCTTCCTTCTTGCCGTCGGCGGTGAAGGTGATGAAATGTTCCTGCCAGGCGTCGAGCCTGCCGCCTCTGTCGATCGCGCCCTTGAACTGATGGTAGCCGGCGGGCCGGTAGAAATCGTGGGCGAAATCGTCTTCGCGGGTCCATTGCAGCTTGACCGGGGCACTGACCTTCTTGGCGATAGCCGCCGCCTCGCAGGCATAGTCATTGACCAGCCGCCGTCCGAAGCCGCCGCCGACGCGGGTCTGGTGCATCACGACTTTCTCCGGCGGAATGTCTGCAGCCTTTGCAATCAGCGGCAAGCCACGATCGGGCTGTTGGGTAGGCACCCACATCTCCATCACCCCGTCATGGTAGTGCGCCGTGGTGTTCATCGGTTCAAGCGGCACATGGGCGGCGAAAGGATACTCGTAATAGGCCTCCACGGTCTTGGCGGCATTGCCCAAGGCCCTGTCCACGTCGCCGACATTGTCGTCGGGCTTTTCCGGGAAATTTGTCGCCAGCTTCCTGGCCTGGGCCGAGAATTGCGACGTGGAGTCTTTCGAGGCCATGCTCAGGTCCCAATCCACCTGAAGCTTGTTCTTGGCCTGGAAAGCGCTCCAGGTGTCCCTGGCGACGATAGCCACGCCCGGCATCACTTCGACCGCCATGCCCGTGCCGTCCACGGCGAAGGCGTCGAGCACGCCGCGTTGCGCCTTGATCTCGTCGATGTTGAAGGATTTGACCTTGCCGCCCGCCGCCGGACATTTGGTGTAGGTCGCATAGACCATGCCGGGGAGTTGAACATCGATGCCGAACAGCGGCTGGCCACTGACGACCTTGGGATCGTCAACACCGCGATAGCGCTTGCCTATCAAGCGATACTCGGCGCGAACCTTCAGCGTCAAGCTCTTGGGATCGGGCACTGGCATTTTCGACGCCGCGGCGGCAAGTGACCCATAGGTTGCGGACCGACCGCTGGCGGCATGGGTCAAGATCGAGTCCCTGGCGGTGATCTGCGACGGGTCCACCTTCCATTGCCCGGCCGCTGCGGCGATGAGCATCGCCTTGGCGCCGGCACCGGCCTGACGCAGCTGGTCCCAGGCATGCGGGATGGATGTCGAACCGCCCGCGCCTTGACTGCCATAGACCTTGGGATTGATGTCCGCCTGCTCCATCACGACGTGGTTCCAATCGGCGTCGAGTTCATCGGCAATGATGACGCCGAAGGAGGTCTTGATGCCCTGGCCGATCTCCGGGCATTTGGAATAAATTGTGATCGTGTTGTCCGGGGCGATACGGATGAAAGCGTTCATCGCCTGGTCCTTGGTGCTTGCCGTATCGACGTTCGCACCATCCGCCGCGAACGCTGCGTCTCCAAGGTGAAAGCCCAGCACCAGCCCCGCTACGCCCGCGCCGGCCAACTTGAAGAAGGTGCGTCGTCCCACTGTCACCGACGCACTGGTCGGCGGGACCGAACGGACCTCGCGTATCAGCGCCGAGAGATAGGCATCGGACTGGGCAAAGTTGGACTGAATGTCAGCCATTGGGTGCTTCCTTAAATTGCTGGGCCGCCTGCTTTCGCAGACCGGCCACATCCTTGCCTGCCAAGTGCGAGCCTTCGGCACCAAACCGGGCGGTGACATAGTTGGCCACGGCCGCGATGTCGTCGTCCGAATAGCCTTCACCAAAGGCTGGCATGAAGATCGTGCCTTCGCCGGTCTGGCGGTTGACGCCATTGATGATCGTCTGCGCCACATTGGTGGCACTAGGGTCGTTTACCGCGCGCACGCCGGTCAGAGTGGCATAGCCGGTGACCGGGCTCACGCCGGTCCAGTCGTGGCAGCTGGCGCAGGCGCCGGCGAAGATCTTTTCACCACGCGAATTGACATCCGCCGCCACACCCTCCTTGTACGACGCCGGCGCCGCGGTCGTGACAGTGCGGGGCAGATCACTCGCATGGGCGGGTATGCTGCGCAGGTACGCCATTAAGGCATGGGTGTCGTCGGGCAACAGATAGCTCAGGCTGTCATCGGTGGCCTCACCCATCGGCCCAGCAGCGCCGCCATGACCGTTGGCATGACCGGTGGAAAGATAGGAATAGAGATCCTGGTCGCTCCAGTCGCCGATGCCTGAAGCCTTGTCGTCGGTGATGTTGTAGGCGCGCCAGCCCGCGGTGAGCGCGCCGGCGAATTTGCCGTGATTGTCCAGCCCATAGGCCAGGTTGCGCGGTGTATGGCATTCGCCGCAATGGCCCAATGCCTCGGCAAGATAGGCGCCTCTGTTCCATTGCGGGCTCTGGCCGGCGTTGGGGCGGAAACGATTGTCGGGATTGAACATGACATCCCAGAGCACCAGCAGGCTGCGCTGGCTGAAGGGCCAGGAAAGCTGGTCTTGCCTTGTTGGGGCCTGTACCGGCGCCAGCGAGAAGAGGTACGCCTTGATGGCCAGCGCGTCGGCGTCGGTCATGTAGGTGTAGGAGCTGTAGGGCATGGCGGGATAGAGCTTTTCGCCATCGGCGCGAATGCCCTTGTGCACAGCGGCCAGGAACTGCGCGTCAGTGTAGTTGCCAATGCCGGTTTGCTTGTCCGGTGTGATGTTGGTGGAATAGATCGTGCCGAACGGCATGTTGAAGGCGAAACCGCCCGAGAAAGGCGCGCCGCCCGGCGCGGTATGGCAGGCCTGGCAGTCCGCGGCATGCGTAAGGTATTCGCCGCGCTTGATCATATCGGCACCGGCGAGCTGGGCCGGTACACCGGTGATATCGGCGCCATGGTAATCCGCCAGCGCCACGGTCGAGCCGCCGGCAAAGGACATCGGATCGCGGCCGAGAAACAGCCAGCCGGTGAAACCAAGCGCTGCGATGACAATGACAGCAAAGACAATGCCGATGATTTTCTGCATGGTCAGGCCGGTTTGGCGGCGGCGTTCTTGATCGCTCGGCGGATGCGGATATAGGTCCCGCAGCGGCAGAGATTGCCCGCCATGGCCGCGTCAATGTCGGAATCGTCGGGTTGCGGGTTGCTGTCCAGCAGCGCCGTGGCCGACATGATCTGGCCGGCCTGGCAATAGCCGCATTGCGGCACTTCGGCTTCCATCCAGGCCTGCTGGACCTTGGCGCCGTTGGGCGAGTTGCCGATCCCTTCAATGGTGACGACGGCGCGGGTGCCGACATCGCCAATGGTCAGTTGGCAGGAACGCACAGGCTTGCCTGCCACATGCACCGTGCAAACCCCGCATTGGGCGATGCCGCAACCATATTTGGTGCCGACCAGATTGAGATGGTCGCGCAGCACCCACAGAAGCGGCATGTCCTCCGGTGTGCGCAATTGTCCGTTGACCGTAAGGGTAACCATATGTCCATACCTGCCTGACCATGAAGCCGTCGCATAAGCGCCTCTTCAAATTGTAGGGGGCCGGAGCTCCGCAGGTAGGATCGGTTGGATCACATTTAAGGGATCGCCGCTGGGCGGCCCGTGCAATCGGCAAACCGAGCGGTTGTTTGCAAAGTTGAAAGCAGTGCCGAGGGTGCCGCCTCCTTGTGCGTCGCGGGTCCCCATTGTCTGGAGGCGGTGGCGACGGATTTCGCAATCCGATCGCGCCGACGTCCTGGCTGGCCAGCGTCAGTTGTTACGGGTCGCCACGAATGTCGCCGCTTCTTTCAGCAGCGCCGCCTGCTCCCCGTAAGGCGCGAGCAATTCATGCGCCTGGTCGACGAGGCCGTGAAGCTGGCTGCGCGCCCAGTCCGCGCCGTGCAGCGCCACCAGCGTCGCCTTGCCGGCGGCTGCATCCTTGCCGGTTGCCTTGCCCATCTGGCTGGCATCGGCGGTCAGGTCGAGCAGGTCGTCGGCAAGCTGGAAAGCAAGGCCGATCGCCGAGCCGAATTCGGCCAGCCGCTCGCGGTCCTCGGCCGGAGCGCCGGCGACCAGTGCCCCCGCCTCGCAGGCGAAGCGGATCAGCGCGCCGGTCTTCATCGCCTGCAGCCGGATGATGCCGGCCTCGTCCGGCGGCGCCTGTTCGGCCTCGAGGTCAAGCTTCTGGCCGCCGACCATGCCGCCTGCTCCGGCCGCGCGGGCCAGCGCCAGCACCAGGGCTGCCCGCCGCTCCGCCGGCAGCATGGTCGCCTCATCGGCAATGATGTCGAAGGCCAGCGTCAGCAGGGCGTCGCCGGCCAGGATGGCTGTCGCCTCGTCGAAGGCCTTGTGCACCGTCGGCTGGCCGCGCCGTAGGTCATCGTCGTCCATGGCGGGCAGATCATCGTGGATCAGCGAATAGCAATGCACGCATTCAAGAGCGGCCGCGACGCGCAGTGCTGCCTCGCCATCGGCGGAAAAAAGGGCGGCGCTTTCCATGACCAGGAAAGGGCGCAGGCGCTTGCCGCCGTTGAGCACGCCGTGGCGCATCGCCGCCATCAGGCGGTCGGGTCGCGTGATCTCGCCCGAAAGCGCGCGGTTGTCGAGCAACCGCCGCAGCAGCACCTCGACGGCGGCTGCCCGTCGGATGAGCGCCATTTCGAACGCCATTTCGTCCTCATTCGTCATGGTCGGGACCGGTAGCCGACACTCAGACGTTGCGCAAGAAGCCAAGCGCCATTATGCCGGAGCAGGGAGAAGTACGGGTTGGGCGGCTTGGCGGAACCGATCGTCGATCATGAAACCGAAAAGCTGGACATGGCGACCAGATCGCGGAGCGTGAACCGCCGCGGTCTCAAGCGCTGGGTCCGGCGCGGGATTGTCGTGGCCGCGGTACTGGCGCTCATACCAACGGTGCTGACGTTCCTCTATCTGCCGTCCTTCGTGCATCCGGTCTCGACGCTGATGCTGAAGGACCTGGCGACATTCTCGGGTTATGACCGCCGCTGGGTGTCGATCGACGACGTCGCGCCTGTGCTGGCCAATTCGGTCATCATGTCGGAGGACGGGCAGTTCTGCTTTCATCGCGGCGTCGATCTCGGCGAACTGAGGGGCGTCGTCGACGATGCGCTGGCCGGCGAAGCAACGCGCGGCGCCTCGACCATCACCATGCAGACGGTAAAGAACCTCTTTCTCTGGTCACGACCGCTGGGCTCGGTGCGCAAGGTGGTCGAATTGCCGCTGGCAGTCTATTTCGACGCGGTGATGTCGAAACGGCGCATCATGGAGATCTATCTCAACATCGCCGAGTGGGGGCCGGGCATCTATGGCATCGAAGCCGCCGCACAGCACCATTTCGGCGTTTCGGCAAAACAATTGTCGCGACGGCAGGCCGCCCTGCTCGCCGTCTCCCTGCCAAATCCGATCGCCCGCAATCCGGCAAAGCCCGGGCCGGGCCTGAGACGGCTTGCCAACCTGATCGAGCGGCGGGCCGGCCGCTCCGGCGCGTATGTCGGCTGTCTGCAGTAGCCAGCTCAAAAAAATTCGCGGCAGTGCTGGCCAAAACGGCGTAGGGCGTGTATAGGCACCCGACTTTCTCAGATTCCGGCCCCGACACGGCCCTTTCACGAGGGCGGGCGGGGCTTTTTGACCATGTAATGGAGCATATCCATGGCCGTTCCGAAACGAAAAACCTCTCCGTCCAAGCGCGGCATGCGCCGCTCGGCCGACGCCCTCAAGGCCCCGACCTATGTCGAGGACAAGAATTCCGGCGAAATGCGCCGTCCGCACCACATCGACCTGAAGACCGGCATGTATCGCGGCCGCCAGGTGTTGACGCCCAAGGAAAGCTGAGACCAGCTTTTCGACGTATTGAGCTTTCGAAAGACCGGCCGGTGGCCGGTCTTTTGCGTTGGGTGGGCCGATAACCGGGCGGCCTGCGTTGGCGCTTGGCCTCTTACCCTATGCCAAACGCGAAATGCCTGGCGTGGGCGATATTCATCAGGATCGTTGCGCCGGGGGCTGACATGGTTGTTGCATCCGGTCTTCGACCGTGTTCGTGGCATTTTACGAAAATTCTTGACGGCGTGCCTGTGGCGCATTCTACAGAGATTGCCCCCATATGGAGACGCCAGATGTTCGGTGCCGTCCCGCTTTTGATCGTGCCATTCGTGCTCTACAATCTCGGCCTGCTCGGAATATTCGGCGGCGGCGACGATCCGTGGGCGAGCGAAATCTTCTCCTTCCGCATGATGTCGGGCGGGGTGTTCGCGATGACTCTCGGCGACCTGATAGTGCTGATCGGGCTGATTTCCCTTTTCGCCGAAATGGTGAAGTCGGCGCGCACGACCAGCGCCTCTATCATGGACCATCTGTTGTCGACGCTGGTCTTCGTCGCGTTCCTGGTCGAGTTCCTGCTGGTGAAGGGCGCGGCACATTCCATCTTCTTCACGCTGATGGTCATCGCGCTGTTCGACGTGCTGGCGGGCTTTGCGGTGTCGATGCGGTCGGCGAGCCGAGACATCAATCTGAATTAAGGCCGCATTGATCTTCAGGTGATGCCGGCCTGCAAACGGCGGTGCCCTGCGCTTCCGGTGCTCACGTACCCAAAAGTACGCTCCGCTACGGTTCTTGGATGCCACCATTTTCGACTCGGCCTGACCTGAATCTCAACGCAGCCTTGGCCGTAATATTTGCTAAAGCTCAGCCCGGATCGGCAGCGAAGCCGGCCGCTTCGATGCCGGCGATGGCGGCCGCTTCGTCATTGTCCGACGTATCGCCGGAAATGCCGACGGCGCCGATGATGGCGCCGGCCTTGTCGCGGATCAGCACGCCGCCGACGACCGGCAGCACGCGGCCGCCGGACACGTCCGAGATGCCGGCGACGAGATGCGGGCGCTCCTTGGCGAAGGCCTCGACGCGACGCGAGCCCATGCCGATGGCGAGCGCGCCATAGGCCTTGCCGGCCGACATTTGCGGGCGCAGGAACGAGGCGCCGTCCTGGCGCTGGAAGGCGACCAGATGTCCGCCGGCGTCAAGCACCGAGAYGCCCAGCGGCTTGAGCTTGAGTTCGGCGCCCCTGGCAAAGGCGGCATCGATGATTTGCCTGGCTTTTTCGAGCGGCAGCGCGGTCATGGCAGTCTCCTGTTTGAAAACGCGCCGATCATCGACCGTCGACGGGCACGGCAAAATCCCGGTTTCGGTTGAAATTGCTTCGCGTTAAGAGGTGGAATGGAACGATCCGGATATGGCGTTGCCATTTTGCAGCTTCCAGACCGGCAGTCGATCGTGCCGGCCGGCAGCGCTATTTTTTTTTGGCGCGGGCAGGCTTCTTGGCGGGTGCCACCGGTGCGTTGGCAAGGTCTTCCGCTTCCTTGGCGAGACGCAGCGCCCGCAGCTTGTTGGTCTTGGCCTGGCGGGCGTCGCTCTCGGCGACGTATTCGGCCATCGCCTTCTGGCGGACGGTTGCCGCCTCTTCCTGCTTCTTGAAACGCAGGTCAGCACGCGCGCGGGCAGCATCCCGAGAGTTCTCAACCAAGACCCTATCCAATCCCGTGAATTGTGGTTTTCCGCCCCTTCTAGCAGAGCCGGGCCTCAAACGGGAAAATATGTTGGTCAAGCGGCCGGGCTGGCGCCGGGGGCCTTGCTGGCGACCACGGCTTCATAGGCGGCCTGCAAGGTCGCACGGACAGAAGGGCCTGCCGATGTATCGAGCGGCATGCCGAGATGCTCGTGGCGCAACTCGTCCATGAACTTGTCCCACATCGGCGGCCCGCCCTTCTCCAGAAGCTCGGCGCGGATCGAGAGTTCCGCGCTGACCGGCAACCAGACGCGGCCCCAGGCGCCGAGGTGGGCCAGGATCGGCACGAGGGTGATCGCCATCTCGGTCAGGCTGTAGATCGCCTTCTGCTTGTGGCTGGGATCGTCGGCCTTGGTCAGCATGCCCAGTCCCATCAGCCGCTTCAGCCGGTCGGCGAGGATGTTGGAGGCAATGCCCTCCATCGATCCGTTGAGCAGCTCGCGAAAGTGGCGCCTGCCGCCAAAAACCATGTCGCGAAGGATGATCAGGCTCCAGCGGTCGCCGAACACTTCGAGCGACAGGTTGATCGGGCATCCGGACCGGCGATCCATGCTCATGAGATTTTCTCCGCCAAACCGGTTGCATTATCGTATCAGTTTTATTATCGTGCAACCGATTGCAAAACGCAATCAGTATTGCTGAGGAGAGACCGAGCCATGACAACCATCGAGCGCCCCGAGATCGTATCCGAGGCCTTTGGCGATCCGGCAAACCCGCCGCTGTTGCTGATCATGGGATCGATGGCCTCAATGCTCTGGTGGCCGGACGCGCTGTGCCGGAAACTGGCCGATGGCGGCCTGTTTGTCATCCGCTATGACAATCGCGATACCGGCCGTTCGACCAAATATCCGCCGGGCGAGCCACCCTACACATTCGACGACATGGCTGACGACGCGATGCGCGTTCTCGACGACCACGGCGTCGGCAAGGCGCATGTCGTCGGCATGTCCATGGGCGGCATGATCGCCCGGCTCGTGGCGCTCAAGCACCCGTCCCGTGTCGCTTCGCTGACCGTGATCAGCAGCTCGCCCCTGGGGATCGACACATCGCATCTGCCACAAACGAGCGATGCCTATATCAAGCATTCGGCCGACGGCGCGAAAGTCGATTGGTCGGACCGTGGCCAGGTGGTCGATTTCATGGTCAAGGATACGCGGGCGATCGCAAGCACCGTACATCCATTCGATGAGACCGGGATGCGGGCCTTCATCGAACAGGATTACGATCGATCCGGCGGTTTGCTGAGCGCGACCAACCACTTCATGGTCAAGGGCGGCGAGGCATGGAAGGGTCGCCTGCGCGAGATGACGGCGCCGCTGCTGGTCATCCATGGCACCACCGATCCGATTTTCCCGGTCGAGCACGGCGAAGCACTGACCGAGACCGTCGCCGGTGCGAAAATCCTTCGGATCGAAGGTGGTGGCCACGAGTTGCACCCAGACGACTGGACGGTGATGGTCGCCGCCATCGTCGACCAAGCCCAAGCCCAAGCCCAAGCCCAAGCCCAAGCCCATTGAGCCATCCTGTGCGGGCCTTGACGAGCAAGGCTCGCCGCAATAGTTAAGTAAATGCTTCAGTGTTAATCCTGCAAGCAGCATGGCACCGACCACCGGCGCATCTCGAAACAGACGAGCAAAATATGTCCCTGACGCTTCATTTCCATCCACTGGCCTCCTTCTGCTGGAAACCGCTGATCGCGCTGTATGAGAACGGCATACCGTTCGCGCCGGTTGTCGTCGATCTCGGCGACACCGAGTCGCGCGCGGCCTTCCTGAAGATTTCGCCGACCGGCAAGATGCCGGCCCTGCGCGACGATGCGCGCGACCGCACGGTGCTGGAATCGACCATCGTCGTCGAGTACCTGGCCGCCCACTATCCGGGGCCGGTCGACCTCGTTCCGGCCGACATCGACCTGGCGCTGGCGGTCCGGCAGTCCGATCGTTTCTATGATTTCTACGTGCAGGAACCGATGCAGAAGATCGTCGGCGACCGGTTGCGGCCGCAGGACAAGACCGATCCGTTCGGCGTCGAGCAGGCCCGCGCCCAGCTGCGCAATTCCTACGCCATCGTCGAAGAGGACATGCAGACGAAGACCTGGGCGGTGGGCGACGCCTTCAGCATGGCCGATTGCTCGGCGTCTCCCGCACTCTTCTACGCCAACAAGGTCGAGCCGTTCGGCGACAAATACCCGGCCGTCAAGCGATACCATGACCGCCTGGTGCAGCGCTCCGCTTTCGCCCGCGTGATCGAGGAGGCGCAGCCCTACTTCAAGTTCTTTCCCTACAACAACGGCTGATCGCAATGCTGCACGATCCTGCCCAGCTCGATCTGATGTTCCAGGCGCTCGCCGATCCGGCGCGGCGGCAGATGGTCGACCGGCTGTCGCGTGGCCCGGCTTCGGTCAGCCAGTTGGCCGAGCCGCTGGCGATGTCGCTGTCGGCCGTCGTCCAGCATCTGAACCTTTTGGAGGCAAGCGGCCTCGTGCGCACGCAGAAGGTCGGTCGGGTGCGCACCTGCCAGATCGAACCCAAGGCACTGAGAGCAGCCGAACACTGGATCAATGAACGGCGTCTCGTCTGGGAGCGCCGGCTGGACCGGCTCGGCGATTTTCTGGCTGAGACCGGCGATGACTTCGAAGGAAACTGAAGGAACCCATCATGACCGAACGTTCCGTCGTCCATTCCACCTTCGTCATCGAGCGCAGCTACCCAGCGTCGCCCGCAAAAGTCTACTTTGCGCTGAGCAATCCGGCGGCCAAGCGGCGCTGGTTCGCCGATCCGCACGATCCGATGCCCAGCAGGCATGAAATGGATTTCCGTATCGGCGGCAAGGAGGTCAATGCCGGCTGTCCGAGCGATGGCCAGATGCATTTTTTCAACGCTGTCTATCAAGACATCGTGCCGGACCAGCGCATCGTCTACAGCTATGAGTTGTTGTTCGGCGAAACCCGTGTCTCGGTATCGCTGGCCACGATCGAGCTGCTTGCCGAGGGCTATGGCACGCGGCTTGTGATGACGGAACAGGGCGCCTTCCTCGACGGCCATGATACGTCGGCCACACGCGAGCATGGCACAGGCGAACTGCTCGATGCGCTCGGCGCATTCTTGCGCGAGGAAGCGTGAACTGCGCGGTAAGTGTTGCCGATACCGTCAGGCTTCCCAGAACTGATCGAGCCAGATGTTGAGTTTGAGGAAGCCGGGATTGCTCACCGTATAGACGCGTCTGGTGCCTTCGGCCTTGGCGTTGACCAGCCCGGCATCGAGCAGCACTTTCAAATGTTGCGAAACGGCCGGGCGCGATACAGGCAAACCCGCGGCCAACTCGTTGACGGTTTTCGGGCCGCGGCGAAGTTCTTCCAGAAGATGGCGCCGGTTGGGATCGGCAATCGCCATGAAGGCGTCGGAAAACATCATGCCTTTATTAGTGAGGCAAAGCCTTTCGAATCTCAACTGTCTGCTTCTGCTTTTCTTCTGGGATCAAGCCGCAATGCTTCCGGCGTGACCGACCGGTCGGCCGGTTGCGTCTTGAAGGCGTCACGATCTTCGATCGGCACCGGAGCACGGCGGCTGATGCGCAGCAACGTATAGCCCGCCAGGCAGACATGCGCGAAAGCGGTCGCCAGGAACAGGCCTTCCGGGCGCGTCCAGCCCATCAAGGCGGCTGCCAGCAGAGGTCCGATCATCGTGCCGAAGCCGTAGAGCAGAAGCAGGCCGCCCGACACCTTGACGAAATCCTCGGCGCGGGCGTGGTCGTTGGCATGCGCCACCGCGATCGAATAGAGCGTGTAGGCGAAGCCGCCATAGGCGGCGGTGAAGACGATGACGAAGACGCTGGAGCGTGGCTCGAACAGGAAGATGGCAAGCGCAACCAAGGCCGCGCCGAAGGCAGCACCTGCCAGCACGAAACGCCGGTCGGTCTTGTCCGAGAGGCGCCCGGCAGGAAGCTGCAAGGCGGCACCGGCAACGACCACCAGGCTCATCATCAGGGCGATCTCGGCCGTGGGAATGCGGATGCGGGCGCCATAGACGGCGCCAAGCGTGCCCCAGGCGCCGTTGGCGATGCCGATCAGGACGCAAGCGACAGCCGACACCGGCGAATTGGCATAAAGGCCTTTGACGTCGAGCGAGACATCCTGCAGCGGCTTGGGGTGAGAAGCGGTCGAAACCGCGGTCGGGAGCAGTGACAGGCAAAACAGAATGCCGGTGATCATGAACAGGGAGGCCGACTTCACGTCGCCGCCAGCGACGATCATCTGTCCGCCCATGATCGAGGCATAGGTGACCATCATATAGAGGCCGAAGATAGTGCCGCGGTTCTCGTTGGTGGCCTTTTCGTTCAGCCAGCTTTCGATGACCATGAAGGCACCGGCCATGGTGAAGCCGGTGAAGGCGCGCAGCAGGATCCAGACATACTCGTCGATGATCAATCCGGTGAGCAGCGCCACGATGGCGCCCGATGCGGCAAAGGCGCCGAAGGCGCGCACATGCCCGGCACGGCGCACGATGCGCGGTGCAAAGAAACAGCCGGTGACGAAACCGCCGGCCCAGGCCGTGCCCATCAGGCCGAGCGATGCGGTCGAGAAGCCTTCCAACTGACCGCGGAGCGGCAACAGCAGCCCGTGCAATCCAGACGCCGCGAGCAGGAAGGCGGTGCCGCGAAGCAGCGAGAGGATCGGTCGGTAGGTTGCGAACATTGTTTGATCCGGCTCGGGTTGGCGGGGACGCTGGGTCTGAAGACAGTCGCATTCGGGCTTTTCGGCGGCGGGCCCTGCGCCAGCCTCTATCCGCGGCGGAACAGTGCTTCGGCAGCCGATTTGGTGCTGTCCTTGGCCTGGAGTTCGTTTTCCAGGCGGGTGATCTCATCGTGCAGGATACCGATCCGCTCGGTCAATTCACCGACCGAAAGCAGCGACAGGTCCTGCCCGATCTCGTGCGGGCGCGCCTTCTTCTTGGGTTCGTCGTCGAAGATCGCCATCGTCGCTCCTCCCACATTGGCCATTTGCCTGATTTGGCAATCAGCATACATAGGGCAGGGGCGTCGATGCAAACAGCCGGTCGGATAGCGGCGAGGAAAGACGGGAAATCACATGGCGAGCGGACAGAAAATTCCGGCAAGAATGACGGCCATCGCGATCTCGGTGCCGGGCGGCCCCCGGGTGCTGAAACCCGAAACGCGCGACGTGCCGCAGCCGGGCCCCGGCGAGATCCTGATCAAGGTGCACGCCGCCGGCGTGAACCGGCCCGACATCCAGCAGCGCAAGGGCGCCTACCCGCCGCCGGCCGGCGCGTCCGACCTGCCCGGCCTCGAGGTGTCTGGCGAAGTGGCGGCCCTTGGCGATGACATTTCGCGCTGGCGCATCGGCGACCGCGTCTGCGCGCTCACACCCGGCGGAGGCTATGCCGAATATGTCAAGGTTCACGCCGGCAGTGTGCTGCCGCTGCCGGCCGGCTTTACCCACACCGAAGCCGCAGCGGTGCCGGAGAACTACTTCACCGTCTGGCACAACGTGTTCGAGCGCGGCGGCCTGAAGAGCGGCGAGACACTGCTCGTCCATGGCGGCTCGTCCGGCATCGGCACCACAGCGATCCAGCTTGGCTCGGCTTTCGGCGCTAATGTCATCACCACCGCCGGCAGCAAGGAGAAGTGCGACGCCTGCCTGAAGCTCGGCGCCGACCGGGCGATCAACTATCGCGAGGAGGATTTCGTCGCTGCGGTCAAGGAGGCGACCGCTGGCAAAGGCGCCAATGTCATCCTCGACATGGTCGGCGGTGACTATGTGGCGCGCAACTACGAGGCCGCGGCGATTGAGGGTCGCATTGTGCAGATTGCCGTGCAGGGCGGCGCCGTGGCGAGCGCCGACTTCTCGAAGATCATGGTCAAGCGGCTGACCCATACGGGGTCGACGCTGAGGCCGCGCACCGTCGAATTCAAGGCGGCGATCGCGGCAGCGCTGGAGGCGCAGGTGTGGCCGTTGCTCGGCACGCGCAAGGTCGCTCCCGTGATGGACATGATCTTCCCGCTCAGCGAGGCCTGGCGGGCGCATGAGCGGATGGAGGAGGGCGAGCACATCGGCAAGATCGTGCTCGACGTCGGCTAGGCCGCATCGAGTTCAGCTGCTGCGGGACTGACCTGAACCTCGACACATCCTGATCGTGCGCCTCGCTGCCTACAAGATGAACAGAGGCTTAATGGTGCAATGCAGCATTTGCATCATTGCTATGCAAAAACGGCCGTTCAAGTCCTGATCGATGATGACTATTTGAGCATCACCGAAACGAACAACCCATTTGGAGGACTACCATGAACCCGATCCGCGCTTTCCGTAACTGGCGTAGGTACACCGAGACTGTGCGCGAACTGAACAGTCTCAACGCACGTCAGCTCAACGATCTCGGCATCAACCGCGCCGACATCGAAAAGATCGCCCGCAAGGCCATCTAAAGCCGAGCACGGTCCGCGCAGGCGGACGGTGCCGTAGAAGCCAGAGCCGCATCAGACGGATCCCGTCGCGGTTCCGAGCCCGCTGGACCCAGTCCGGCGGGTTTTGTCGTTCTGGGGGTCGGCCGACGAGGCCGGTCGACCGCGGCCTCCGTCGGCAAAGCCAGTTTGTCGCTGCTCAAGAGCGCGAAGCCGTTCCAGTGGTCGCGGGCCACGGTTTCTGGCCGATGACATCCAAAAACATTGCGAAGCGGCGACGGAGCGGCTATACAGGCCGCGAATTTCCCATTTTGGTGGCTCTAAACCACCGCCCGCGCGGGAACGCGGGCGAACGAGAAGGATTTTTAGAATGGCCAATACGCTGCTGATGCCCAAGGCGACTGCCGTCTGGCTGGTCGACAACACCGCGCTTTCTTTCGAGCAGATCGCGCAGTTCTGCGGGCTGCATCCGCTCGAGGTCAAGGCGATCGCCGACGGCGAATCGGCGCAAGGCATCAAGGGCATGGATCCGATCATGACCGGCCAGTTGACCCGCGACGAGATCGCGCGCGCCGAAAAGGATCCGAACCAGCGCCTGAAGCTTTCGGACCCCAAGGTGCGGGTGCCGGAATCCAAGCGCAAGGGTCCGCGCTACACGCCTCTGTCTAAGCGCCAGGACCGGCCGAATGCCATTTTGTGGCTGGTGCGCAACCATCCCGAACTGAAAGATGCGCAGATCTCCCGCCTCGTCGGCACCACCAAGTCGACGATCGAGCAGATCCGCGAGCGCAAGCACTGGAACTCGGCCAATCTGCAGCCGATGGACCCGGTGACGCTGGGTCTCGCCTCGCAGATCGACCTCGACATGGAAGTCAACCGCGCTTCGCGTGGCCGCGAACAGGCGCAGCCGGTCGGCGACACGCTTTTGCCAGCGGCCTTGACCGAGCGGCTGGTGCCGGCTCCGGAGAAGCCGAAGGACGAGGACGCCGAGCTCGACGCCAACGCCGTTTTCGCCAAGCTCTCGGCCCTGAAGTCGAAGAACACGGACAACGACGACGAGTGATATTTCCGACACCAACAAAAAGCCCGCTTCGAGCGGGCTTTTTTTGTGCGGTCCGGCAATCCCTTTTTACTTTGACGCAATTCCCCAAGGGAAACCGCTACGCGCTTTCCCGGGAAAACCGTTCACCCATTTCCTGGAGTTGCTCTAGGTCCGCGCCGCGCGGTCCGGCGCCATGCCGTAATCCTCGCTGCGCTCCACTGCCCGATAGAAGTCGGCAAGCTGCTTGCCGCGTTCCGGCTTGAAGATGCGGCCGGCGATGACCACCGAAGCGATGCGATCGATGCGGAAGGCGCGAAAGTCGTCACGCATCTCGCACCAGGCGACCAGCGTCCACACCTTGCCCCAGAACCACAGGCCGAGCGGACGGATATCGCGGGCAGTGCCGCGGCCGGCCTCGTCGCTATAGTCGATGGTCAGCACCTGGCGCTTTTCGACCGCGCGCTCGATCAAGTCGATCGCTTCGCGGGCGGCGTCGCTGACCACCCACATCGGCGTGTGGATCTCGGTGCGGGCGATCCGGTCCTTCTCGGCATCCGGCAGCACCGCACCGATCTTGACCAGCGCCTCATCGGCAGCGCGCGCCATGGCGGCGCCGCCAAAGGCGCGCACCATGCGGGCGCCGGCAACCAGCGCGACGATCTCGTCACGCGTGAACATCAGCGGCGGAAGGTCGAAACCCTCCCTCATCATGTAGCCAACCCCAGCCTCGCCGTCGATCGGCACTCCGGTCGACTGCAGGTCGGCGATATCGCGGTAGATGGTTCGCTCGGAAACCTCGAGCCATGTGCCGAGCTTCTGGGCGGTGACCAGACGGCCACCGCGCAGATGCTGCACGATCTGGAAGAGCCTGTCGGCGCGGCGCATCGTTTGGTCCCTCGGCGTTGTTTCTATGCATGTCGCCCAAAACCGCAGAACAGTTTTGGGGCGGCATGCATCATGGTTTCAGCCCTTCGCGCTTGCGCTGCGCGGCGACGAATGCCGCGCCGAAGGACAGTTTTCTCGTGGTCGGCGTGTTCGAGTCGAGCACGCGCCAGAACGGCGCAATATCGCTCAGTGTCATGCCGCGCTCGAGATCCTCGTTGGCGGCCTCGGCAACAGTGCGCAGATGATAGCCGATGGTGACCGGGCATGTCACTTCGGCGCCGTGCTCGATGGCAAGCGCCGTGCGCAGGGCGCGGACATCCATCTCGACGCCTTCCGGGATCGAGCGGATGAAATCATCGACCTGGCGTGCAGTCGGCACCAGCATGGGCTGGCCCTCGATGACATCGGCCATCTTGCGCGGCGTCGGCTTCACGCCGTTGATACCGGGCGTATTCAGCCTGTCGTTCCAGCTCTTCACCATTCCGCGAGGCCCTTCCCGTAGAAGGCTCCCGTCCTGTCCATGTCAGTGACGGGAATCTGGAACCAGGCCGAGGCTTTTGCAGCAATGGAAGCCATGCGTTTCTCCCGAAGTGAGTTTGCTCGCGACACCTATTGCACGTCTATCCTGACAGCATACTGTCAGGAGGCTTCAGCATACTCCTTGGCGAACAGCGTCCGCATCTGCGCGAGATCGCTGCTTCTTTCCGGATAGAGCGTCTTCAGAAAGGCGAGCGCGAATGTGCCCGGCGCCGAGCCCGGCGCGGAAACCACAGCGCCGTCGGCAACGGCATGCGGCACGTCCTGATAGTTGCCGTCGCCGGGATAGCCGGCTTCATGACTGTTGATCCAATCGCGGCCATTGCTGGTGTGCCTGGCCTTCTCGAACAGGCCAGCTCGGGCCAGCGCCAACGTGCCGGCGCAGACACCGCCAACGACGCCGCCGCGCGACGCAACAGCGGTGAGCAGTTCTGCCGCATCCGGTGGCGCCTTGCCTGTCCACTGGTCGGAGCCGATGACGACGATGGCGTCGAGATCGGCATTCTCCCCAGCTTCAGCAGAGCGATCTGGCGTCAACCGAAAACCGCTGATCCCGGTCACTGGCTTGCCACCAGGCGTCAGCGACACGGCGCGCGCACCGAACCATTCGACCGCCGAGGCCGCCAGCAGCCCATATTCCCAGTCGGCAAAGCCGTCGATGAAAAGAAAGCCGATCTGCTTCTGTTTGGGCATGAGCTCGCTCCTCCCTTGCGCGCCGGACTTATTATCTGGGCCTTGGGGCGCCCACATCCAACCGCTGTGTCGAAAAATTCGTCTCAATTGCCGCGGTAGCGACGTTCGGCATACATGTCCGGCCAGCCGATATCCTTGCGAATGTCCGCCGGCAGCGAGTTCATGAACCGCTGGGTGCGGATCTCGTTGCGCATCGTCCGTATCTTGCCGACATAGTGCTGCACGCCGCGCAGAAGGGTGGAACCGTTCATAGCTAGTCTCCTCTCTTTAACTGGAGGCAGTATCGCATACCCCTCCTGACAGCAGTCTGTCAGGAGGGTGGCAGGGCGCGGACGATAGTTGTGATCGCAGTGTACCCCGAGAGAAGACATCGTTTTTTCTGCATCAAGTCGAGGCACCGCAGCCCGCTTGCCGGCCAGGATTGTTCACCGAGCGGATATCGATCTAGGGTCCATTGTTCAATCCTGAGCGACGGACTGTCAGGATACGCGGTCTTCAGCGACGTGGCCGAAGTTCTGATATGGAGGGAGAAAATTATTCTCCAAAAACAGGGAGACGACCATGAGCCTGCAACTGACAGGAATCCACCATCTGACGGCAATCACCGCCAATGCGCCTGGAAATCTTCATTTCTACACAAAGGTGCTGGGCTTGCGGCTGGTCAAGAAGACGGTGAACCAGGACGACACCTCGGCTTACCACCTCTTCTATGCCGACGGCGAAGCGACAYCGGGCACCGATCTTACCTTCTTCGACTGGCCGGTTGGCCAGGAGCGGCGCGGCACCCATAGCATCGTGCGGACCAGCCTCAGGGTCGGCAGCCAGGAAAGCCTTGCCTGGTGGAAGCAGCACCTGACCAGCGAAAACATCGCGACGAGCGAGATCGTCGATATCGGCGGCTACCGCAGTCTGGATTTCGAAGATCCTGAGGGCCAGCGTCTGCGCCTCATCAGCGATGACAGCAAGGGCGACAGCCACCCCTGGGCGCACAGCCTGGTGCCGGCCGAGCATCAGATTCGCGGGCTCGGGCCGATCATCATCAGCGTTCCCGACATCACCAACACCGAGGCGGTGGTGACGCAAGTGATGAACATGCGCAAGGCCCGCGACTATGCCTCGCCCGAAGGCCAGGTTCACGTCTTCGAAATGGGCGAGGGCGGACCGGCGGCGGAGCTTCATGTCCTGGTGCAGCCTGGACTGGCGCCGGCAAGGCAAGGCGCCGGTGCGGTCCATCACGTCGCCTTCAGGGCGCCGGACCAGGAGACGCTGCATCAATGGACGGCGCGGCTGGCCGAATTCCGGCTGCCATCGAGCGGCGAAGTCGAGCGCTATTACTTCCGTTCGCTCTATTTCCGCGAGCCGAACGGCATCCTGTTCGAGATCGCCACCGATGGGCCGGGATTCACCGCCGACGAGCCGCTGGAGACGCTGGGTGAAAAGCTGGCCTTGCCGCCATTCCTCGAACCGAAGCGCGCTTCGATCGAGGCCGGCCTCAAGCCGCTGAAGTAGATCGTTCCTCAGTCAAGGCGGGCGCCGCGTTCCGGCTCGGGATCGCGGCGCCCATTCTTCGCGGGCAACGACGACGTGCTTTGACAGCCGGTCGCGTTGCTGGTCAAAGGCGGCATGTCGAAACTCCTCGCGCTCGTCATTGTTGGCATGATGGTCATCCAGCTGATCAAGCCGCTCGGCTGGCCGGGGCTGAAGCGGCGCAGCGACTTCTGGAAGCTGGCGCTGTTGGCGATGGCGGCGATTTCGATAACAGCCGTGCTCGGACACTGGACATAGAGCGGTTCATCGTTTCACGGGAACGCGGAACCGCTCTATCTCTTTGTTCTGACGCAATTCCGGACGGAAAACCGTTTCACACTTTTCCTGGAATTGCTTTAGGCCCGCGTCAAGCAAGCCCGACCTCGGTTCAGCTGGCCAGCACCAGGCCAACGAGATGCTCAGCCCAGGCCCGGTAGCCGGCTTCCGAGGCATGAAATCCGTCGGAGGCAAAACCCTCTTCAGGATTTGTGATCGGCAGGCGCGGCGCCGGCATCGCGCCGCGTTCCAGGCAAAGGCGTTCGCCCATCCGGTTCATCTCGGTGGCGCGGATCTCCAGGATCTTGCCGAGCATCGACGGCATGGCCGGAGCCCGCGTGAACTCCAGAACCGGCGACCACACCACACGCGCTTCCGGCCATTTGGCGCGCAGCGCATAGAGCAAGCCGCCGAACTCCTTCTTGAAGCGCGGCACCGAGTGAAAATTCTTGGTGTCGTTGGTGCCGATGGCGAGCACGATATGCGTCCACGGATCAGCCGACAGATTGGGCAGGACATGGTCGCGGATCTGGCCCGACGTTGCCGAATTGAAGCCGGCCGCCCGCCAGCGCACGGCGCGGCCGGTGTTCTGCGCAATCAGCACGGCGAGTTGCGCGGCAAGCCCGTTCTCCGAATTGCCGATGCCAACCGAAGCGGCCGAGGAATCCCCCAGCACCAGAAGCGAGATTGGCGGCGCCTTGCCCTGGATATCGTGCATGACAGGACCCTGCGCCGGCAGCATGCGCGTGGTACGGCGGCGCACGCCGAGGCCTTGCCAGACATAGACCGGGTAGGCGAGCCAGGTGAGAAGGGCGAGAGGGCGCTGCATGCGCACCCTTTAGCGCATGTTGCGCCCGAGGTGAACGACCGGCTCGCCGACACGCTGATCGCAACAGGTCTCCTGCTCTCCAGACCGGTCGCCATATTCATCGTGCAGCCGCACCCAGTCCATCAGGCCATGATAGGGGCCGGTCTCGTTGCGGCCCTTCGGCGTCATGTCGAGATAATCATATGTGCCGATCAGCGCCTCGCCGCCGCGGGCGCGCGACATGAAGGTGAGAAAGATGTCGCCGTTCTCGTCTCGGTAGAAAACGCTGGTGCCGGGAAGCTCCTTCGACGTCCGGGGAATGGTCTCGAAATTGTAAGTGGTGTCGCCAGCCGCGATCTGCTTGTCGGTGAAGGAGACCTGCATGTCGAAGTTGAAATCCGAGGCGTAGGACGACACCCAGTCGAACTTCCAGCCCATGCGCTGCTTGTAGGGCAGCAATTCGGCCAGCGGCGCCCGCGAGATCACGACCAGCGACACGTCGTGATGCCTGAGATGCTGGTTGGCGCCGTCGATATGGTCGGCAAGGAACGAGCAACCCTCGCAATGATGGTTGCACCCCGGCCCGAACATGAAGTGGTAGACGATCAACTGGCTGTTGCCGGCAAACAGGTCCGCCAAATTCCTCGGCCCTTGCCCGGTCTCGAAGACATAATCCTTCCGGATCTTCAGCCAGGGCAGTTCACGCCGTTCGGCGGCAATGCGCTCGCGAAGCTTGGTGAGTTGTTTCTCGCGCGCCAGATGCGCCTTGTGCGCCTGGAACCAGTCTTCGCGCGAAACGACCTTGTTGCGGTTCATGAACCTCTCCCTGTCTGTCATCCCAAGGACGTTCGGGACGGGCGAAAACCGACATCGCCGGTTGTTTGTTTTTGAGCATGATCTTGCGAAACTGGATTCCAGTTTCGGGATCACGCTCCAGCGCCGGAGAGGAAGTAGGGATGCAGGCGCGCCGTCCCAAGCCCAGGCAAGCCACAAACAAAAAACCCGGGCGCAGCCGCCCGGGTTCGAAGGAAGACGGAAAAAGGCCCCGATCAGGCGGCCTGTTCCAGGCTCGCCTTCCATTTCCCAAGCGCGGCCAGATGGTTCATGTGAGCACGGTGGGTGAAGGCGGCCTGGCCGGCGGCGACGTTCGAGGCCTTGCCGCTCCAGGCTTTCTGCGGCGCGGCCTGCAGGGCGCGGCCATAGGAGAAGGTCAGCTTCCACGGGTGCGGCCCGATGGCGTTGATGGCGTTGAGGTTGGCGGTCGCTTCCTCGTCCTCCTGGCCGCCGGAGAGGAAGGCGATGCCAGGCACCGCGGCCGGCACGGTCTCGCGGAACAGCTTTATGGTCATTTCGGCGACTTCTTCAGGGCTGCTCACCTTGCCCGATTTCCTACCGGCCAGCACCATGTTGGGCTTCAGGATGGTGCCCTCCAACACGACGCGTGCCGCATGAAGCTCGTCATAGAGCTTGATCAGCGTCGCCTTCGAAATCGCATAGCAGGTGTCGATGTCGTGGGCGCCGTCCATCAGCACTTCCGGCTCCACGATCGGCACGATGCCGGCTTCCTGGCAAAGTGCTGCATAGCGGGCGAGCGCATGGGCGTTCGAGCTGATCGAATTGGCCGAAGGCACGCCCTTGCCGGTGTCGATGTCGATCACCGCGCGCCATTTGGCGAAGCGGGCGCCGAGCTTGTAGTAGTCGGCAAGGCGCTCACGCAGCCCATCGAGGCCCTCAGTGACGGTGTCGCCGGGGAAACCAGCCAGAGGCTTGGCGCCGGCATCGACCTTGATGCCGGGGATGGCGCCGGCCGCCTTGATGATATCGACCAGCGGCGTGCCGTCGGCGGCCTTCTGGCGGATCGTCTCGTCGTAGAGGATGACGCCGGAAATATACCGGGTCATCGCCTCCCTGGCGCGGAACATCATCTCGCGGTAGTCGCGACGGCTGTCGGCGGTCGATTCGACGCCGATGACGTCGAAACGCTTCTTGATGGTGCCGGAACTTTCGTCGGCGGCCAGCAAGCCCTTGCCATCGGCCACGATCGCGGCGGCAATGTCTTCGAGACGTTCGCTCATTCTGCTTCTCCTGAAACGGTTGTCTTCCGCGCTTAACGGAAGTCTACCGCCAAAGGAATGGCATCGGAAAGCTCGAATCGATTGAAAGTCTTGAGAGCCCTTGCCCGCTCTCTTTGTGTTGATCGAGGCGTTCGGTTTAGCCGCATTTCCGCGGCGCCAGGCGTTTCCGCCTGGCTGAAGAATGCATTAGTGCTTCAGCACGTCGACGCCGGGCAGCGGCTTGCCCTCCATCCATTCCAGGAAAGCGCCGCCGGCGGTCGAGACATAGGTGAAGTCGTCGGCGACGCCGGCATGGTTGAGCGCCGCCACCGTGTCGCCGCCGCCGGCGACCGAGACCAGCTTGCCGGCCTTGGTGCGCGCCGCCGCGTGCTTCGCCGCCGCCACCGTCGCATGGTCGAAGGGCGCGATCTCGAAAGCGCCGAGCGGGCCATTCCAGACCAGCGTTGCGGCGCGGTCGATCCATTCGCCAATGGTCGTTACGGTTTTGGCGCCGACATCGAGGATCATGCCGTCGGCCGGCACCTCCGAGATGGCGACGGTCTCGCAGGCCGCCCCGGCCTTGAATTCCTTCGCGACGACGCCGTCGACCGGCAGGATGATGGCGCAGCCGGCCTCGGCCGCTTCGATCATGATCTGCTTGGCGGTGTTGGCGAGATCATGCTCGCACAGCGATTTGCCGACATCGGTGCCGCGCGCGGCAAGGAAGGTGTTGGCCATGCCGCCACCGATGACCAGCGCGTCGACCTTCTTCACCAGATTCATCAACAGGTCGATCTTGGTCGAGACCTTGGCGCCGCCGACAATGGCAACCACCGGGCGGACCGGATTTCCCAGACCCCTCTCCAGCGCCTCAAGCTCGGCCTGCATGGTGCGGCCGGCGAAGGCCGGCAACAGACGCGCCAGCCCCTCCGTTGAGGCGTGGGCGCGGTGCGCCGCGGAAAAGGCGTCGTTGACGAAGATGTCGCCGCTGGCGGCGAGCCTTTCGGTGAAGGCCGGGTCGTTTTTCTCCTCGGCCTTGTAGAAGCGGGTGTTTTCGAGCAGCAGCACGTCGCCCTTGTCCATGGCGGCGATGGCGCTTCCCGCCGTGTCGCCGACGCAATCGCTGGCGAAGCCGACGGGGCGGCCAAGCACATCGGCCGTCGCCCTGGCGATCGGCTCAAGCGAGAATTCGGGCGAGGGGCCATCCTTGGGCCGGCCGAAATGGGCGAGCAGGATCACCTTGGCGCCCTTGGCGGACAGCTCGGCGATGGTCGGCGCGATGCGTTCGATGCGGGTGGCGTCGGTGACCTTGCCGTCGGCGACAGGCACGTTGAGGTCGACGCGCACCAGCACGCGCTTGCCGCTGATGTTGCCGATGTCGTCGAGGGTCTTGAAGGCGGCCATGCAGGTTCCTTTCGCAAAAAATCGGGGGACCATACCCCGCGCCAACGATGATGCAAGGCTTAGGCTGGGTTCGATACGAAATTTTGAAGGCGGTACCAGGGCCGTGCCGGCAGCGGGTGAGGGGCAGCGCAGCGATCGCCGTGTCAGCTCTCGGTCGCAGCCTTCTCCGCTGCCGGTTCCGGCGCCGGCTTCTCGCCCGCCCGCGCCTCGGCCAATTGCGTCTCGGTCGGTTTGCGCCAGTTGCGGATAAAGGCAGAGAGCCGGTCGCCGATTTCGCCGGCGCTCAGGAAAACCGGCACCCGCGCCACCGGTGCGGTCGGCTCGAAGGAAAGGCCGAGGCCCATGATCTTGCCCTTATCGTCGACGTCGCGGACGATCAGCTCGATCGGACCGAGCAGTACACGGTCGGCATATTCGGCATGGCCGCCGAGCCGCCCAGTGACCAGCGCGCCGACGGTGAGCTTTTGCTCCGCTTCAGTCAGACCGGGCGCATAGGCGGCCTCCAGTTCGGCGGCGGAGCGCGCGGGGTCCACGGCGAAGGCGCCGAAGAAATCCGCATCCTCGGGATCGACCACCGCGCGGCTGGCGAACAGCTTGTCGAGCAGGCGAGGATAGCGATCCGGCACGAAAATATAGACCTGGTCGCCGGCGGCGAGCCTGCCCATGTCCTGGAAGCGCATCGAGCGCCCGTCGCGCAGCACCAGCGAGGGCCGCGCCCAGCGCGGAATGCGCTCACCGCGCGCCACGGGACTGCCGTGTGCAACGCGATAGGCAAGAAGCTCATGATGGGCCGAGCCCGGCAATTCCAGCTCAACCTTGTCCAGCGGGCCGAGCCGCGCCGGCACGATCAAGCCCAGGCGGCGCGCCAGTGGCCCGACCGTCCAACCCTGGATGACCAGCGACACCAGCACGATGATGAAGGCGGTGTTGAAGATGATACGGCCGTTTTCCAACCCGCCGAGCAGCGGGGTGATGGCGAGCAGGATCGACACCGCGCCACGCAGGCCGACCCAGGAGACGAAGGCGACTTCGGGACGCGGCAATCGGAACGGGATCAGGCAGAGCCAGACCGCGATCGGGCGGGCGACAAACATCAGGAACAGGCCGAGCGCTATCGCCGGCACCATGATCGCGGGAAATTGCGATGGCGTCGCGAACAGGCCGAGGATCAGGAACATGATGATCTGCGCCAGCCACGACATACCGTCCTGGAAGCGTTTCAGAATGGTGACGGCGCGGATGTCGGAATTACCGGCGATCAGGCCGGCAATATAGACCGCCAGGAAGCCCGAGCCGCCGATGGCGCCGGCGGCGGCAAAGATCATCAGCGACAGGGTCAGCACGAAGATCGGCAGCAAGCCGTGATCGAGATTGAGCCGGTCGACGAGGCGCACGATGGCAAGGCCGCCAAGCGCGCCGACGACGGCGCCGAGGCCCATGTTGAGCAGGAAGCCTAAGACCAGGCTGGTGACCAGCACATTGGCCTCGGGGTTGGCGTGGGCGGCGATGATTTCGACCAGCGTGATGGTGAGGAAGATGGCGATCGGGTCGTTGGTGCCGGATTCCACCTCGAGCGTGGAACGCACGCGCTCGCGCAGATTGATCTCGCCGGCGCGCAGCAGGAAGAACACCGCCGCGGCATCGGTGGAGGCGACGGCGGCGCCGAGCAGGAAAGATTCGAGCCAGGTGAGGTCGAGCAGGTAGTGGGCGGCGGCGCCAAACAGGCCGGTGGTGAGAAGCACGCCGAAGGTCGCCAGAGACAGCGCCGGTCCCGCCGCCTGCCGTAAGGCGTTGAGCGGGGTGCCGAAACCGGAATCGAACAGGATGACGGCCAGCGCCAGTGAGCCGGCAAAATAGGCGATGCGGGCGTTGTCGAACTCGATGCCGAGCCCGTCGGTGCCGGTGGCCAACCCGATGCAGAGAAAGAGAAGCAGAAGCGGGGCGCCGAAGCGGAAGGCGATCAGGCTCGAAAACGCGGCGGCGACGACAAGTGCTGTGCCGACCAGCGTGACGAGATAGATCGCATGCTCCATCCTGAAATCAGCCCCTCAAATTCGTCTGTCTCCTGGTTTACGGCAGAGTGGGGCGAAGACGTGACCAGTGCAAGGCGGCGGGGTGGTTTTTTGCCCTATGCCGCTGATTTTCGAGCGCTTTGGCGCTCAGGGCACGATTTGAGAAGGCGCACGGCGCTCGCATGAAAAACGCCCGGACAAGCCGGGCGTTTCAGGTCTCGAAAGAAGGCGTTGCGATCAGGCGATGGTCTTGCTGAAGGCGACCGCCGTGTCGGCCATGCGGTTGGAGAAGCCCCATTCATTGTCGTACCAGGACAGCACCGAAACGAAGTTGCCGTCCATGACCTTGGTCTGGTCGAGCGCCATGATCGAGGAGCGCGGATCGTGGTTGAAGTCGATCGAGACGTTCGGGTGATGGGTGACGCCGAGAATGCCCTTCAGCTTGCCGTTGGACGCAGCGATGACCGCATCGTTGATCTCCTGGACGGTGGTCGGCCGCTTGGCGATGAACTTGAAATCGACGACCGAGACGTTCGGGGTCGGCACGCGGATCGAGATGCCGTCGAGCTTGCCCTTGAGGTCGGGCAAGACGAGGCCGATCGCCTTGGCGGCACCGGTCGAGGTCGGGATCTGCGACAGAGCGGCGGCGCGGGCGCGGTAGAGATCCTTGTGCATGGTGTCCAGCGTCGGCTGGTCGCCGGTGTAGGAATGGATCGTCGTCATCATGCCCTTTTCGATGCCGACCGTCTCGTGCAGCACGGCGGCCAGCGGCGCCAGGCAGTTGGTGGTGCACGACGCGTTCGAGATGACGATGTGGTCCTTGGTCAGCTTGTCGTGGTTGATGCCGTAGACGACGGTGAGGTCGGCGCCTTCGGCCGGCGCCGAGACCAGCACGCGCTTGGCGCCGGCGGTCAGGTGCGCTGCGGCCTTGTCACGAGCGGTGAAGATGCCGGTGCATTCGAGCGCGATGTCGACGCCCAGTTCCTTCCACGGCAGTTGCGTCGGATCCTTGATCGCGGTGACCTTGAACTTTTCCTTGCCGACGGTGATCTGGTCGCCGGAGACCGAAACCTCGTGCGGGAAGCGGCCATGCACGCTGTCGAAGCGCAGGAGATGGGCATTGGTCTCGACCGGGCCGAGATCGTTGACGGCGACGACGTCGATGTCCTTGCGGCCTGATTCATGGATGGCGCGCAGGATGTTGCGGCCGATGCGGCCGAATCCGTTGATGGCAACTCTGACGGTCATTTTTCTCTCCCGGGGAGCTGGAGGGCAGACGATGGGTCCGCAGCTTCATAGCGGCGGAAGCGGAAAGAATCCAGCCGCAGCGACATGGATTTAAATCGATTAGGTTGGGCCAGTCCGGCGAAATCGCTTTGTGCGTTTCGCCGGAGCACTTTTTGCTTCAGTCTGTCGTTGTCCAAAACCGCGATACGCTTTTGGGCGACATGCAAGACACTTACTTGCCGTGCAAGCGGGCTTCCGCTGCCTTGGCGGCGGCATCGGCGGTGATGCCGAAATGCGGATAAAGCTGTTCGATTGTGCCGCTGGCGCCGAAGCCGGTCATGCCGATGAAGATGCCGTCGGAGCCGATGAGATGATCCCAGCCCTGGCGGATGCCGGCTTCGATCGCCATCTTGATGGGCGCGCTGCCGATCGTCTTCTTGCGGTAGTCGTCGCTCTGCTTGTCGAACAATTCGAAGCAAGGCATCGACACGACGCGGGTCGGATGACCATGCTTTTCCAGCAACTCGCGGGCGGCGAGCGCAATCTCGACCTCGGAGCCGGTGGCGAAGATCGTCACCGCGGCCTCCCCGCTGGCTGCGGCCAGTTCGTAGCCGCCCTGGCTGCTCAGGTTCTTGGCCGAGAATTCGGTGCGCACCGTCGGCAGGTTCTGGCGGGTCAGCGCCAAAGTCGAAGGCGTCTTTTCCGACTCGAGAGCGATCTGCCAGCATTCGGCGGTTTCCACCGCATCGGCCGGACGGAAGACATTGTGGTTGGGAATGGCGCGCAGTGCCGCCAGATGCTCGACCGGCTGATGGGTCGGGCCGTCTTCGCCCAGACCGATGGAATCATGGGTCATGACGAAGATCGAACGGATGCCCATCAGCGAGGCCAGCCGCATCGACGGACGGGCATAATCGGAGAAGCACATGAAGGTGCCGCCATAGGCGATCAGGCCGCCATGCAGCGTCAAGCCGTTGAGTGCGGCGGCCATGCCATGCTCGCGGATGCCGTAATGGACATAGCGCTGGCCATAGTCGTCCGGCGTGATGTTCTTGGTCTGGCTGGTCTTGGTGTTGTTGGAGCCGGTCAGGTCGGCGGAGCCGCCGATGGTCTCAGGCACGGCGCCGTTGATGACTTCCAACGCCATCTCGGACGATTTGCGGGTGGCGACCTTCGGCTTGTCGGCCGAGAGCTTCTTCTTGTAGTCGGCAATGACGGCGTCGAAGTTGGACGGCAGCTTGCCGGCGATACGACGCTCGAACTCAGCCTTCAACTGCGCTTCGGCCTTGGCAAGGCGGCCTTCCCAGTCGGTGCGTGCCTTGACGCCGGCCTTGCCGGCGGTGCGCCAGGCATCGAGGATATCGGCCGGAATCTCGAAGGGCGGCGAATCCCAGTTGAAGAACTTACGCGCGCCGGCAATCTCGTCGGCGCCGAGCGGCGAGCCGTGTGCCTTGTTGGTGCCGGCCTTGGTCGGCGCACCGAAGCCGATGGTCGTCTTGCAGGCGATCATCGTCGGCTTGTCGGAATGGCGGGCGGCTTCGATGGCATAGGCGATCGCTTCCGGATCCGTGCCGTCGATGTGGCTGGCGTTCCAGCCGGACGCCTGGAAGCGGGCGACCTGGTCGGTGTTGTCGGCGAGCGACACCGGGCCATCGATCGAGATGTTGTTGTTGTCCCAGAAGACGATCAGCTTGTTGAGCTTGAGGTGCCCGGCAAGTGCGATGGCCTCCTGGCTGACGCCTTCCATCAGGCAGCCGTCGCCGGCCAGCACGTAGGTGTAGTGATTAACGAGGTCGCTGCCGAAGGCCGCGTTCATGATGCGCTCGCCGAGCGCGAAGCCGAGCGAATTGGCGAGGCCCTGGCCGAGCGGGCCGGTCGTCGTCTCGATGCCGGTGGCGTGACCATATTCAGGGTGGCCGGCGGTCTTCGAGCCCAACTGGCGGAAATGCTTGATCTGGTCGATGGTCATGTCTTCATAGCCGGTCAGATGCAGCAGCGAATAGAGCAGCATCGAGCCGTGACCGGCCGAGAGGATGAAGCGGTCGCGATCGGGCCAGTGCGGGGCCTTGGGATCATATTTCAGGAAGCGTGTGAACAGCACCGTGGCGATGTCGGCGCAGCCCATGGGCAGACCGGGATGGCCGGACTGAGCCTTCTCGACGGCGTCCATGGAGAGAAAGCGGATCGCATTGGCCATCCGGTCATGTTGTTCACGCGACGTCATGGTTCCTCCAAAAATGGGGGTTTGGGGGCTGGGGAGAGCCCTGGAAAAGGGTGCGCGACACATAGCAGGCGCGGGCTTTTAGTCAACAAATCGGTGCGTATTTGCCGGTCTTATGATGCCGACGGCGAGCCTACATTAGCGTTAGCAGGGGACAGTCGCGAGAGCTTTGTTGACGTTGCCTTCACCCGGTGCCTAATGTTTCGCGGATAACGCGTTCTGAACGCGAACGATTCGGTGATGGGCAGGGCACAGGACGAAGGCCATGACCGGGGAAACTACGCTCAAGGAAGTCATCTCCAGGCTGGGTAAGGCCATCGAGGGGCTGGAAAATGCCGTCGCGGCCAAGCTCGAGCATGAACGCGATTACTCGGAAGCCGAGGCCGAGGTGCAGCGGATGAATGCCGACAGATCCCGGCTGGCGCAAGAACTCGACAATTCCGAAGCGCGCGCCGAAAGGCTGGAAGACGCCAACAAGGAAGTGTCGCGACGGCTGGTGACCGCCATGGAAACCATCCGCGCTGTGTTGGACAGATAGGGCTGGACAGGTAGGCTCATGGCACAGGTCACGGTTTCCATCGACGGCAAGCAGTATCGGATGGCCTGCGACGAAGGCCAGGAAGAGCACCTGATCGATCTTGCGGAACGCTTCGACCGCTATGTCTTGCATCTGAAGGACTCATTTGGCGAGATCGGCGACCAGCGGCTGACCGTCATGGCCGGCATCATGGTGATGGACGAGCTCTCGGAGTTGCAGAAGCGCGTCAAGGGCATGGAAAGCGAAGTGCTGACCTTGCGCAAGACGCGCGACGATGCGCTGACCAAGGCCGACAAGAACGACAGCGTGCTGACCAACGCGCTTGGTGCACTGGCGCAGCGCATGGAAGATCTGACGGAGACGCTGGCGGTCAACAAGGCCTGAGGCGCACGGAGCATTCCTGCCCACACGTGGCTCGCATGCGCTGGCTTGCCGCCGGCTGCACAAAAATGCTCGTTCTGCCGCCGACAAGAGTTTCATATTATCTCGCGGCCGCGATTTTTGCGTTAAGATGCAGCAATGCCGGAGCGTGGGGACGCCTTGATGGCGGCATGGTTTGCCGCCCGTAGCCCTCTCTGCTGGCAGAATTTGTTTCAGGGGAGATGTGCCATGAGCCTTCGTATCAACGACATCGCGCCGGACTTCACCGCCGAGACCACGCAAGGGACGATCAAGTTCCATGAATGGATCGGTGACGGCTGGGCGATCCTGTTCAGCCACCCGAAGAATTTCACCCCGGTCTGCACGACCGAGCTTGGCACGATGGCCGGGCTGGAGGGCGAGTTCAAGAAACGCAATGTCAAGATCATCGGCATTTCGGTCGATCCGGTCGAAAGCCACGGCAAATGGCAGGACGACATCAAGACCGCGACCGGCCATTCGGTGAACTATCCGCTGATCGGCGACAGGGACCTCAAGGTCGCCAAGCTCTACGACATGTTGCCAGGCGGCGCCGGCGAGACGTCGGAGGGCCGCACGCCCGCCGACAACGCCACGGTGCGCTCGGTCTATGTCATCGGGCCGGACAAGAAGATCAAGCTGGTGCTCACCTACCCAATGACGACGGGCCGTAACTTCGACGAGATCCTGCGCGCGGTCGATTCCATGCAGCTGACCGCCAAACACCAGGTGGCGACGCCGGCGAACTGGAAGCAGGGGGAGGATGTCATCATCACCGCGGCCGTCTCCAACGAGGATGCAATCAAGCGTTTCGGCGCCTACGAGACCATCCTGCCCTATCTCAGGAAGACCAAGCAGCCATCCGCCTGACCACTTCGGAACAGTTTTTGGCTTTCTCGCCGCAGCGAGCGAAATGATACTTGACTGGGTCACGCGAGGGGGCAACCATGCTCTCCTTGGGTGCCGGTAGAGAAAATCATTCCTGCCGACCAAAGCGCGTCGTTTCTGAATGGATTGAGACGGCGCGCCGAGGTCTGAGTTGTTATGCATGTCGTTCTCCCAAAGCCGGGGCCACTTTTGGGCGACATGCATCAAGGGTTGGGGGAGCTGAAATTGGACCTAGCTTTGGCCAGGCCGCAGGTCAGCGGCTTCTATGATAAGTCGACCGGGGCCATCCAGTATGTCGTCGCCGACCCGGCGACGAAACGATGCGCCATCATCGATCCGATCCTCGACTTCGACGAGAGGTCCGGCGCCACGGCGACGAAGAGCGCCGATGCCCTGCTCGACTTCGTCAGCGAGCAGGGGCTCGGCGTCGAGTGGATTCTCGATACCCATCCGCATGCCGACCATTTCTCGTCGGCGCACTATCTGAAGCAGAAGACCGGCGCGCCCACGGCGATCGGCGAGAGGATCGTCGACGTCCAGAAACTGTGGAAGGCGATCTACAACTGGCCGGATTTTCCCGCCGACGGTTCGCAATGGGACAGGCTGTTCGGGGAAGGCGAGACCTTCCGGATCGGCACCCTTCCGGTCACCGTGCTGTTCTCCCCCGGGCACACGCTGGCCTCGATCACCTATGTGATCGGCGATGCCGCCTTCGTCCATGATACGCTGTTCGTGCCCGACAGCGGCACCGCGAGGGCGGACTTTCCCGGCGGCAGTGCAGCGCGGCTGTGGCACTCGATCCAGGACATCCTGGCGTTGCCGGACGAGACGCGCGTTTTCGTCGGCCATGACTATCAGCCCGGCGGACGAGAGCCGTTGTGGGAAAGCACGGTCGCGATGCAGAAGGTCAGCAATACCCACCTCGTTGCCGCGCGCACCGAGGCTGATTTCGTAGCCCTGCGCGAAACCCGCGACAGGACACTGCCGATGCCGAGGCTGATCCTGCATGCGCTGCAGGTCAACATGAATGGCGGACGGCTGCCGGACCCGGAAGCCAATGGCCGGCGGTATCTGAAATTTCCGCTGGACTCGCTTTGACCTGACGGCGCTAGAGCGGTTCACCGTTTCACGGAAACGCCGAACCGCTCTATCTCTTTGTTTTGACGCAATTCCCAAAGGGAAAGCGCTATGCGCTTTTCCCGGGAAAACCGTTTCACACTTTTCCTGGAATTGCTCTAGACAGCGCTACAAAAAAAGGCGGCGTCAGTTTCCTGACGCCGCCTTTGTATTTTTGTTGCCGAGCTGGCCTTAAGCCGCCGGCTGCGCCTCGATGGTGCGCAGCGCCTGGGTCTGGCGCTTGGCGGCGGCCTTGACCGCGTCCTGCACCTTCTCGAAGGCGCGCACCTCGATCTGGCGCACGCGCTCGCGGCTGATGTCGAACTCGGCCGACAGCTCTTCCAGGGTCAGCGGCTCCTCGGCGAGGCGACGAGCCTCGAAGATGCGCCGCTCGCGCTCGTTGAGCACGGCAAGAGCGCCCGACAGCATGCCGCGCCGGTTTTCCAGCTCGTCCTGCTCGATCAGCATCTCTTCCTGGCTTTCATGGTCGTCGACCAGCCAGTCCTGCCATTCGCCGGATTCGCCTTCGCTCGCCCGGATCGGGGCGTTGAGCGAGGCGTCGCCCGACAAGCGGCGGTTCATCGACACCACTTCGGCTTCGGAAACGTTCAGCCTTGTGGCGATCTCGGCGATCTGGTCGGGCTTGAGGTCGCCGTCATCCAGCGCCTGGATCTTGCCCTTCACCTTGCGCAGGTTGAAGAACAGGCGCTTCTGGTTGGCGGTCGTGCCCATCTTGACCAGGCTCCACGAGCGCAGGATGTATTCCTGGATCGAGGCCTTGATCCACCACATGGCGTAGGTCGCGAGGCGGAAGCCGCGCTCCGGTTCGAATTTCTTGACGGCCTGCATCAGGCCGACATTGCCTTCCGAGATCACCTCGCCGATCGGCAGGCCGTAGCCGCGATAGCCCATGGCGATCTTGGCGACGAGCCGGAGGTGGCTGGTGACGAGTTTGTGCGCAGCCGTGGTGTCCTCATGCTCGGCATAACGCTTGGCGAGCATATACTCTTCCTGCGGCTGCAGCATGGGAAAGCGGCGGATTTCTTCCAGGTAGCGGCTGAGGCCGCCTTCGCCGGAAACAATGCTGGGTAGTGACTGGGCCATGATAGCGCCCCCTCTCTATTGGAGTGATGCCCCCGAAACGCGGCGGGCATGTGACGCGAGCACCAAAAGGCTCGCCCGCGACATCAGATGTATACAGGAACAAAACCAGAAAAGACAGGCGTTTGTTCAACACGAAACAGTGTGTCACGCTGAAGTGAACAATGCCAGTCAGGTTTTTTGATGGCTAGCTTGAAGCTTGTTGGTGACCGGTTCAGAGCTTGCGGAAACCGCCGACGAGTTCCTCCATGTCCCTCGGTATCGGCGCCTCGAACCTCATCATTAGATGGGTAGTCGGGTGGCGAAATGCAAGCAGCCAGGCATGCAAAGCTTGCCGGGAAAATGCCTTGACCTGGCTTTTCAGCGGTTCGGGCAGCCGGTTGGCCTTGGTGCGGAAGGCCTGGCCATAGTCGGGGTCGCCGATCACCGGATGGCCGATATGCGCCATGTGGACGCGGATCTGGTGGGTGCGGCCGGTCTCGAGCCGGCATTCGACCAGGCTGGCTGTGGCGAACTCCTGCTGATCGACGCCGAAGCGCTCCCGCACGGAAAAGTGGGTAACGGCATGGCGGGCGTCGTCGCGTCCTTCCGGCACCACGGCGCGGCGCACGCGGTCGGCGGCGCGGCCGAGCGGCGCGTCGACCGTGCCCGTCGGCCGCTGCGGTATGCCCCAGACCAAAGCCAGATAGGCGCGTTCGAGATCGCCGGTCAGGCCGTGATCGGCGAAGGCTTCGGACAGCGACTTGTGGGCGCGGTCGGTCTTGGCGACCACCATGACGCCGCTGGTCTCCTTGTCGAGGCGGTGGACGATGCCCGGCCGGCGCACGCCGCCAATGCCGGAAAGACTGTCGCCACAATGATGGATCAGCGCGTTGACCAGCGTGCCGGTCCAATTGCCGGCGCCGGGATGCACGACAAGGCCAGCCGGCTTGTTGATGACGATCAGTTCGTCGTCCTCATAGAGCACATCGAGCGCGATGTTCTCGCCCTGCGGCTCCGCCGGTTCCGGCTCCGGCATGGCGACCGAGACGCTTTCGCCCGGCGTCATCTTGCGTTTGGTCTCGTCGACCGGCTTGCCGTCGATCGAGACCGCGCCCTGCCTGATCAGCATCTGCACGCGGCTGCGCGACATGTCCGGGCCGAGGCTAGCAGCCAGCCATTGGTCGAGGCGCTGACCGGCCGCATCCGCGCCCGCCACCAGCACGGTGGGCGCCGTCGCAATGAATTGGTCCTCTATCAATTCAGGGGCCTCTTCGCTATGAGCGCTCATTGAAAAACCGTTCCGGACTATTTGCCATGGCCAGCCCAATTGCCGAGGAAGATCAGGAGAAACCGCTCGACCCCGAGGTCGAAAAGGTGCGCAGGAAACTCGTCCGCTTCGTCGGGATCAATCTCGGCCTGCTCTTCCTTGCCCTTATGGTGGTGATCGGCGCCCTTGTCTACAAAGCGCGCAACGCGCCGCCGGCGAACCCGCCGCTGGCCGGCGACATCCAGATGCCGGCCGGCGAGCCGGTCAGCGGCGACATCGTGCTGCCGGCCGGGGCCAAGGTGGTCGGCCAGTCGCTGTCCGGCAACCGCGTGTCCATAGACACCGAACTTGCCGACGGCAGCCGCACGATCTTCGTCTACGACATGACAGAGCGCCGGGTGATCGGCCGCTTTGCAATCCGCAACAAATGACCGGGTTCGCCGAACATCGTCGCGTCGCGACCGTCGCCCTGGTCGTCGCCAACTATGACGAGGCGATTGCCTGGTATGTCGAGCGGCTGGGCTTCCTCCTCGTCGAGGATGTCGATCTCGGCGGCGGCAAGCGCTGGGTCACGGTCGCGTCGGCCGACGGGCACGGCGCGAAGCTGTTGCTGGCCGAGGCTTCCGACGAGGCACAAAAGAAAAGCATCGGTAACCAGGCCGGCGGGCGTGTGTTCCTGTTCCTCGAAACCGACGACTTTGTGCGCGACCATGCGGCGATGCTGGAGAAGGGCGTCGAATTTCGCGAGACACCGCGCTTCGAGCCCTATGGCACGGTGGCGGTTTTCGCCGATCTGCATGGCAATCTCTGGGATCTGATCGAGCCGAAACGGTAGGCCTTGCGGCCGGTTTTTCCGCGATGCGGTAAAGCGGCCGAACCCCAGTTGCTTTTTCCCTGCCGTCAGCCTATATCGCCGGTTCTTGCACGCGCCCATCGTCTAGCGGTCAGGACACCGCCCTCTCACGGCGGGAACAGGGGTTCGATTCCCCTTGGGCGTACCATTCTCTCCATCAATCATCCGATCTCTCTGCTCTCGTCGCTTCTGGCGCAGCGGGGCCGATTGCATTAGCATTGCGGCGTGGATCCTGAGGCACGGCTTAAGCGGCGCGTAGAACGCCGGGTGCGGGGCAGGTCCAGACTGGCAGTTGATGCCACGCGGGGAGGAAGGCCAATGCAGAAACTGCAATCGCAGGGCGTGCATCACATCACGCTGGTCGGCGCCGGGCGCCAGACCTCGATCGATTTTTGGGAAGGCGTGCTCGGCATGCCGTTCATTTTCGAGCAGCCCAACCTCGACAAGGCAAAAGAGAGCCACCTCTATTTCGATCCGGGCGACGGCCGGYTGATCACCATCTTCACCGATGAGAGCCGCACGCCTGAGAAGCGGCGCACGCCGACCGATCCGGGTTGCGTCCACCACATCGCCTTTTCGGTGTCGCGCGTCACCTTCCTGCAGGCGGTTGGCCGGCTCGACGAGCGCGGCATCAAGCACAGCGGCGTCAAGGATCGCGGCTTCATGGATTCGATCTATTTCGAGGATCCGCTCGGCCTGCTGATCGAGCTTGCCTCCTACCGCTTCGAACCGCCGGCGGGGTTCACCCATGCCGACGTGCTGATGGAAGCGCACAGGCTGCGTGTCGCGCGCGGCGACTACAACATYGCGGAAGTGCATCTCGCCGATGCGATCCAGGCGCTCGTCGAGCGTTCCCGCGCAACCTTGTCGGACGACCGGGCACCGAAGAACCCATACTGAACAAACCAGAGGGAGGAACAAATGGCCAAGACAATAACGAAGAGCGCGAAAAAACCGGCGGCCAAGGTAGCCGCAAAACCGGCGGCCAAAGCGGCGGCAAAACCAGCGGTGAAGGCTGCTGCCAAGCCCGCCGCGAAGGCCAAGGCGAAGCCGGCTAAGAAACCTGCCGTGAAGCTGAGCATGCTGAAGCCCAGCGTCAACAACATGACCGTTCGGGTGTTCGCGCGCGCGGCCGGGCTGGGCGCCGACGAGACCGATGCCTGGGGCCACACCCGCTCGCCCGAATTCACGGCGCGAAACCCCTCGCATTTGACGCCAATGATCGAGGACAAGGGCCTTCCCAGGGGCGTGTTGTGGGAAAGCTGCGCCATCATGCAGTATCTGGCGAACAAGCACGGGCTGGAGAAATTCTATCCCAAGGCGCCGGCCAAGCGGGCTATGATCGACAGTGCCATGTTCTATCTGGTCGGTACGCTCTACCCCTATGTGGCGCGCGCCACCTATCCGTTCCTTGGCTTCCCGCAATATGCCGGCGAGGTCGGCCATAGCGACGCGCACCCCGACAAGAAGTCCGAAGCCCAGAAGGCCGCGATGGCCGCGATTGCCGAGCCGCTGGAGGTCTTCCACAGTTTCTTCAGGGACGGCAAGCCGTTCATCGGCGGCAAGAACCCGTCGATCGCCGACATCCGCCTGGCGGCGACGCTCGAGTTCCTGGCGGTCGTCGATTATCCTCTGCCCAAATGGGCGAAGGAGTATATGGCGGCGATCGAGAAGAAGCTCGGCAAGGCGTACGCCGAGCCTGCCGGCGACGTGCGCGGCTACATCGCCTATGTGAGATCGCAAGCCAAGGCCTGAGGTTAAAGGGGGCCCCAGGTTAAGGATTCGTTAACCAAAGCCCTGTCTACTGCCGATAATTCACCCCGCGACCACGGATGTACTGGCGCCGAGGTGGAAGGAAAGGTCGGCGCAATGCCGGCCTTTTTGCTTTCGCTCACTGTCGACGTGACGTCCTATCTTCTTGTTTTAACGCAATTCCAGACGGAAAACTCGTTTCACACCTTTCCTGGAATTGCTCCGGTGTCGCATTTTCGGCGTCAACTTTTTGCCCAGAGATATTGTCATTGCCGGCATTGGCCTTACCATCCATTTCGGCAGTCGGCATGGACTGCCGGTCAGGAGTGAGACGAGGGCTGGCGATGAAAAGCGTTGCGAGGCAGGCTGTGGTTGCGGGGATGATGCTGGCAGGCGCCGCTCATCCTTCAAATGCCGCTGAACTCAACACCATGAGCGATGTCGGGGCTGCGATCCAGGCATGCTGGACGCCGCCGGCGGATGCCGGAACTGCCAGCGTTACCTTGAGCTTCAGCTTCAAGCGGGACGGCACGCTGATCGGCCCCCCGAGGCCGACAGCCATCCATGTGAACGGCGACGCCAAGGCGAAAAAATCATTTGTCGACGCGGCGACGACGGCCTTGCAGAATTGCCTACCCCTGACCTTCTCGTCGAAGCTGGCGCAAGGGGTCGCCGGCAACGTGTTCACGTTGCAATTCACGTCTCCCAAGTAAGGCGACAGGGAAGCCGGAACCGCCTTGCCACGGCGGTGCGCTCAGCTCTTGCGAATGCTGGTTCAGTGGTGACTGCGCCTCGCCTCGGCATGCCGGGCAAGGTCAGGCGTCTCGAAGACATAATCGTTCCAGGCCGATTCCGGAACCTGGCCGGCCAGATAACATTCCAGCAACAGGCTTTGCTCGGCATTGAGAGGCCTTGGTGCACGCTCGTGATCCAGCCCCAGCGAGTGAAACAGGTTCCTTGTCAGGTCCGAAACCGTGAAATGGATCGACATCTGCGTTCTCCTCTCTCCTGGCCATTCAACGCTGAAGCCCAGGCAAAGGTTTCAAGCTCAAACACAAATAAAGGATGGTCTGGGACACAAGGACAGTTGGAACAGAGGGACGCTCACGGCGTTGTGATCGACATCAGCCAGGAGAAACGCCATGGCAACGTTCAGGGAAATGAGGGTGCTGGAGATCGTCGAAGACGGCTCCCTGACCACCGAACAGAAAATCGCTGAACTGCGCGAGATCGAATCCGAGGCTCGTGGGCTGCAGCGGGCTGCCTCGGAGAGCCCGATGGGCGACGATGACGGCTGGCAGGACGATTTGCGTCAGGTACGTCTCGCACTCGACAAGCTCGGTGCGAAAGAACCCAAAAAAGGCGCTGCCTCGCTCTGAACGCAGAGCTTGCTAACAGGCAGTTGCCAATCGATCGCTATTCGCAGACCATGCGAGCTCTCTTGCCGGGCTCGGTGACGTTTCTGCACGTCAGCAGCTTCGCCGGTTCAGACGCGGAGGCTGGTGCGGTCGAGACCCTCGTCCCGTGCCGTCTTGGCGGGGCATGGGTCACGACCCTGCGCTCGGAAAGTCGCTGCGGCGGCTGCGGCGCCACCGGAAAGGCGCCGTCTTCAACCTGCTCGTATTCGACACGCGGTGGCGGCCGATCCCAGAAACGCCTGACATCGAGCGGCCTCGGGATGACCACGGTGCCATCATAGGTGCGCGAGCAGCCGCTGCCAAAAAGCAGCATCAGCCCCATGAAGCAAGGCGAAATCCGTCCAACCATCCGCAATATCCCTTGAAGCTTATATAGCGGCTTCAATCCTGCCGGCAAGCCGGCGGAATAACGCAGGCCGTGTCGACCGAAATATCTAACCGCCCGTTAAGGTTAGCGGATCGTTAATGCTTGTCGGGCACATTCCGGCGACGAACCGCGGGGGAGGGTTCGGCCTTGGTTTTCGGGTGGGACGGCATGGCGGAAGCGGACGACACAATCGGCGCGCGCGGCAAGCGCGAGCCTCGCAAAACGGCAGCGCATGGCGACGATGCATTACCGTCCCCTGCGGGCAGGGATTCGACCGACACGCTTCGCCAGCTGGTCGAAGCCGGTTCGGACTGGGTCTGGGAGACCGACGCCGAACTGCGCTTCTCCTGGCTCTCGCAAAACTACCAGGCAGCCACCGGCATCGATCCGGCTGATGTGCTTGGCCGGTTCCGCTTCGACTTCCTCGACCAGGTCCTGAACGACGACCGCAGCGGTGCCGCGCATCTGGCGGATCTGCAGGCGCATCGGCCGTTTCGCGACTTCGTGCATGAGCTGAAAGGCGGCCGCTCCGATTGCCGCTGGATCTTGACGTCGGGCTTTCCAAGGTTCGATAGCGAGGGAGGCTTTGCCGGCTATCGCGGCATTGGCCGCAACGTCACAGCGCTGGCCGGCGCCTTCGGGGCTCTGGAGCAGAAGCCTGCGGCTGATAGCGAACCCGTCCAGCATCTTGCCGATCTCGAGCGGACGATGGACGCCATGCACATGGGTGTCGTGCTTCTGGACGCGAGGCTCGATACGCTGATCGTCAACAAGGCCTATCGCGACCTCTCCAGGATCCCGGACGGTGCCGTGACCGTCGGCGCCCCGTTCAGCCTGTTGATGGAACTCAACCGCCGCAACGGCATCTATGGCGATATCGACGAACAGCAATGGCAGCGTTACCTCGCCACCCGCATCGAGGAGATCCGCGCCGGCTCCGTTGCGCCACGCGAGTTCCCCCATGCCGACGGCAGGACCATGATGTTCTCGGTCACCGCCCTGTCCGGCGGCAAGCGCCTGCTGACCTACTACGACATCACCGATCTGAAGCTTCGCGACGCCGAAGTCGAGAACGCCAATGCCAGGACCGCGGAGACCTTCGGCAACCTTCGCGCCATGGTCGACCAGATGCCGATCGGTGTCCTCGTCCTCGACGCCGATTTGCGCGCCGAAGTCATCAACCGTGCCTTCTATGATTTCTGGCAGATCGACGCCCGGCGCGCCGAGATCGGCTGCAGCTTCCGCGAGCTGATGGACGCCAGCCGCGACGTCGACCCGTATGGTACCGACGAGGCGACATGGCAGCGGCACATCGCCGATCGCGAGGCGGAAATCAGGGCCGGCACGGCCGGATCGCGACAGTTCCCGCGCAATGATGGCCGCACGCTGATCTCGTCGATGGCGCCGCTGGCCGGCGGCAAGCGGCTGATCTCCTATGTCGACGTCACCGACATGAAGGATCGCGAGGCCGAACTTGCCGATGCGCTGGAGAAAGCGCGGCTGGCGGAAGCGGTGATCAACGCCGTCAAGGATCCGATCTTCGTCAAGGACGACCAGTTGCGGTTTGTGTTCGTCAACGAGGCGTTCGCCGCCTTGTTTGGCCAGACGCCGCAAGCCATGCTTGGCAAGCCCGGCGGCGATTTCGTCTCAGGCAGCAATGTCGCGCTTTTCGAACAGAGCGAACGGGACGTGCTTGCCAGCGGACGTGCCTACGAAGTCGAAGAAAATTTCGAGGCCGATGGCGCCAGCCGCTCGCGGATCGTCAGGAAGAGCCGCGTCGGCATGGCCAGCGGCCGCAACTACGTCGCCGGCTTCCTGTTCGACATTTCCGACATGAAGCGCCGCGAGACCGAGGCCGAAGATGCGCGCAAGCATCTCGCCAGCGTGCTGGAATCCCTGCCGGCGGCCGTCATCATTTACGACCGCGACGACAAGTTCGTTTTCGCCAACCGCAAGATCCAGGACACGCTGCCGGCTTTGAGGCCGGCATGGCAGCCCGGCTGTACACTTCGCGAAGCGCTCGTCCTCGGTCATTCGAACGGATATTTCCGCAACAGCGGAGACCCGCAAGTCGACACGCTCTACGACGGCGACCCCGATCGCTGGCTGGATGCGATCCTTGCCCGCTACCGCCTGTCCAGTTCCTCGTTCGAACGTCACAACCCCGATGGCCGCTGGTATCAGGTCTACGACATGCGGACCGACGATGGCACGTTCATCGGCGTTCGCGTTGACATCTCCGAGATCAAGAGCCGCGAGAAGGCGTTGCGCGACTCGATGCGCCAGATCGATCTGTTCCGCCACGTGCTGGACGAGCTGCCGGTGGCTGCCTTCATCAAGGCGCAGGACCTGAGCATCGAGTTCGTCAACAAAGCCTGGTGCGCGATAACAGGTCTCGCCAAGGAAGAGGTCATCGGCCGCACCGACCGTCAGCTGTTCGGTGGTCAGGATGGCGATAGCTACAGCCATGACGACACCGAGGTCGCCGTGACCGGCGCCGTCAAGGAGGTCGAGGAACCCGTCACCCATCGCGACGGCACGGTTCGGCAATTGATGACGCGCAAGAGCCGCCTGGTGGCGCTGGACGGGTCGGTGCATCTGGTCGGTTCGAGTACCGACATTACCGAGGTCAAGGCGCGCGAGCGCGCGCTGAAAGAAAGCATGCGCGAGAACGAGGTGTTCCGCAGCCTGATCGACAACGTACCGGTGTCGATCTACGCCAAGCGCTCTGATCTCAGGCAGTTCTACGTCAACAAGGGCTGGTGCGACCTGACCGGCTTCGCCAAGGATGAGGCGATCGGCAAGACAGACATCGAGATCTTCGGGCCGGACGGCGAAGCCTTTGTCGGCAGCGACCTTGCGGTGCTGCGCACCGGTGAAACCCAGGAGGTCGAAGAGACGGTGACGTTGGCCGACGGCAGCGTCAGGCATCAGTTCGCCCGCAAGGGCGCGATGATCGCCTCCGACGGTTCGCTCTACCTGATCGGATCGACCACCGACATCACCGAATTGAAGACGCGCGAGGCCGAACTGCGCGAGGCACGGCAGCGCGCCGTGCTCGCCGACCGCGCCAAGTCGGAATTCCTCGCCAATATGAGCCACGAGATCCGCACGCCGATGAACGGCGTGCTCGGCATGGCCGAACTGCTGGCCAAATCGGACCTCAACTCGAAACAGAAGACATTCACCGACATCATCGTCAAATCGGGCAACGCGCTGCTCACCATCATCAACGACATCCTGGATTTCTCCAAGATCGACGCCGGCCAGCTGGTGCTCGATCCGGCGCCCTTCAACCTTGCCGAGGCGATCGAGGATGTAGCGACACTGGTGTCGACACGCGCCAAGGAGAAGGATCTCGAGCTCATCGTGCGCATCGAGCCTCGTCTCGAGAGCCTGTTCGTGGGCGATGTCGGCCGCATCAGGCAGATCGTCACCAACCTGCTCGGCAACGCGGTGAAGTTCACCGATGAAGGCCATGTGCTGGTCGATGTCACCGGCGAAAGAGTTCCGACCGGGACGAAACTGACGATCTCGGTCACCGATACCGGCATAGGTATCCCCGAGGAAAAGCTGAAACTCGTGTTCGAGAAATTCAGCCAGGTCGACACCTCGTCGACGAGGCGGCACGAGGGAACCGGCCTTGGTCTTGCCATCACCTCGCGGCTCGTCGAGCTGATGGGCGGCGACATCGGTGTCGAGAGCGCCGAGGGCAAGGGCTCGACCTTCTGGTTCACCGTCACACTGCCGAGGGCAGGACAGCAAAACGGGCAACGCATCACGCCTGTCGACGTGACCGGCGCGCGCGTGCTGATCGTCGACGACAATGCCGTCAACCGGGCCATCCTGACTGAGCAGATGACATCGTGGACGTTCGATTCCTGCGCGGCCGAAAGCGGCGCCGAGGGCCTCAAGGTGCTGATCGCGGCCGCCGCCTATGGCGTGCCGGTCGACTGCGTCGTGCTCGACTACCAGATGCCGGGCATGAGCGGCGCCGAAATGGCGCGGATCGTGCGCAACACCGCCGGCCTTGCCGGCACGCCGATCATCATGCTGACCTCGGTCGACCAGTCGCTCGCCAACACCAGCTATCGCGATCTCGGCATCGATGCGCAGCTGATCAAGCCGGCGCGGTCATCGGTGCTGCTGGAAACGCTGGTTGCGACGATCCAGCGGCATCGCCACAACACGGCCGACACCCATCCGCCGGCAGCCGACATCCCTCCAGGCAAGGTTGTGCGGCCACCGCCGCCGGCGTCGGAACAACGGGCGCTGCTGCAACCGCCCTTGGTCCGCCCCCGGCCACCCGCGACGGCCGGCGGCGAAAGGCTGGATATACTGGTGGCCGAGGACAATGAGGTGAACCAGATGGTGTTCACCCAGATTCTCGGCGAGACCGGCTATGGTTTCGAGATCGTCGGCAACGGCCGCAAGGCGCTCGACGCCTTCGGCCGGCTCAATCCGTGCATGATCCTGATGGATGTCTCGATGCCGGAGATGAACGGGCTCGAAGCCACCGCCGCCATTCGCCGGTTGGAGGAAGAAACCGGCACGCATGTGCCGATCGTGGGCGTCACCGCGCATGCGCTGAAGGGCGATCGCGAACGCTGCCTGGAGGCCGGCATGGACGACTACCTGCCCAAGCCGATCAGCCCAAGGGCCCTGCTCGAGAAGGTCGAGCGCTGGGTCGGCGCCAGCCGCCAGGCTCAGCGCAACGTCGGGTAAAAGGGCGGCGCCGCACCCGGCTTGCCCGGGGAGGGAGATTCGCGACCCCTCGCTGAGGCAAGACTATGGCGCGATCGCACCATATCCAAGGCGACGCCCAGCCGAGACAATGACCACATTCGAATTCCGCTCTTCCAGTTACGGGCGGGAGCAGCGACCGCCGGCATGAGACAGCGTCAACCTACCCCAACGGACCTGTTTTCGGCGATGGCCCGGTCACGACATGTGGCCGAGAGCAACGCGTTCCCGTCCGGATTTTCTTTGCCGAGGCGTTGATCGCGAAACCGCAGGTCACTCTCGGCATGAAAAGGGGCAAGTGCCTGATTCCGGGCACAAAGCCGGGTTCCGCCGCAAGCGCCTGCCGGCCGGCATTTTCCCCGCCCCGATGACGCGTTACCGGGGTGACATGAAACTGTCATGCGACTGTTATAATCGAAGGCTATTGGCCTCAGCGGGCGCCGAGAGGATGGCGCCGAGAGACCATCTTCCGAACAGGAGCAGGCCACATGAGACATTTCATCCGCTCAGCGGTCGTTGCGATTGCAATGGCCACAGCGTCTACCGTCACCCTTTCTGCAGCCATGGCCGCGGACCTTTCCGGCGCCGGCTCGACCTTCATCTATCCGGTGTTCGCCAAGTGGGCCGACACCTACAAGAAAGACACCGGCGTCGGCCTCAACTACCAGTCGATCGGTTCGGGCGGCGGCATCAAGCAGGTCATCGCCAAGACAGTGACCTTCGGCGCCACCGACAAGCCGATGTCCGATGCCGATCTGGAAAAGAACGGCCTCGTGCAGTTCCCGATGGTGATGGGCGGCATCGTGCCGATCGTCAACCTGACGGGCGTCAAGCCGGGCGAACTCATCCTTGACGGCAAGACGATCGCGCAGATCTACCTTGGCGCCATCACCACCTGGGACGACGCCGCGATCAAGGCGCTGAACCCGACCCTGACCCTGCCGTCGACGGCGATCGCCGTCGTCCACCGTTCGGACGGCTCGGGCACGACCTTCAACTTCACCAACTATCTGGTCAAGCTGTCCCCCGACTGGAAGGACAAGGTTGGTTCGGACACCGCCGTCGAATGGCCGACCGGCGTCGGCGCAAAGGGCAGCGAAGGCGTTGCCAACACCGTCAAGCAGACCGACGGCGGCATCGGCTACGTCGAGTATGCCTACGCCAAGCAGAACAACCTGTCGTACTCCAAGATGTTGAACGCCGCGGGCAAGGTCGTCGAGCCGTCGCTCGAATCCTTCGGCTCGGCTGCTTCGAATGCCGACTTCAAGGGCGCGAAGAACTTCAACGTCATCATCACCAACGAACCCGGCGATACCACCTGGCCGATCGCTGCTTCGACCTGGGTGCTGATCCACAAGACCCCCGACGATGCTGCCGCGACCGGCGAAGCGCTGAAGTTCTTTGCCTGGGCCTACAAGGACGGCAAGGAAACCGCCAAGGGTCTCGACTACGTCTCGATCCCCGACAGCGTCGTCGACCTGATCAAGGCTTCGTGGAAGGCCGACATCCAGGCTGACGGCAAGCCCGTCTACGTCGGCGAATAACGTCCCTTGGAAGGAGCGCCGCGCCGCGGCGCTCCTTTTCCCTCAACTCAAAAAAGCCGAGCTTCACATGAGTGCTGTCCAGGAAGCCTTGCCAGCCATTCGAGGTTCGCGCGACGCGACTGTCAGACGTTTCGCGCTGACCGACGCGATCTTTCACGGAATGACCCGTGCCGCAGCCATACTGGTGCTGGTCTTGCTCGGCGGTGTTGCGATCTCGCTGTTTGCCGGCTCCTGGCAAGCCCTGTCGACCTTCGGCTTCTCCTTCCTGACCAGCGAAAGCTGGAATCCGGTGACCGAGAAATTCGGCGCGCTGGCGCCGATCTATGGCACCATCATCACGTCCGCCATCGCCATCCTGATTGCCGTGCCGCTCGGCATCGGCATCGCCATCTTCCTCACCGAGCTTTGCCCGCGCCCGCTGCGGCGCCCGATCGGCATGGCGGTTGAGCTGCTCGCCGGCATCCCTTCGATCATCTACGGCATCTGGGGCCTGTTCGTGCTGGCGCCCTTCCTGCAGACGACCGTGCAGCCCTTCATCATCAGCGTGTTCCACGGCATTCCCGGCCTCAACAGCCTGTTTGCCGGTCCGCCCTACGGCATCGGCCTTTTGACGTCGTCGCTGATCCTTGCCATCATGGTGCTGCCTTTCATCACCTCGATCACCAAGGACGTCTTCGACACGGTGCCGCCGGTGCTGAAAGAGTCCGCCTACGGCATCGGCTGCACGACCTGGGAAGTGACCCGCCGCGTGGTCATTCCCTACACAAGGATCGGCATCATGGGCGGCGTCATGCTCGGCCTCGGCCGCGCGCTCGGCGAAACCATGGCAGTGACCTTCGTCATCGGCAACGCGCATCGCATCAGCACCTCGCTGTTCGCGCCGGCAACGACGATCTCCGCAACCATCGCCAACGAATTCACCGAAGCCGTCGGCGATCTCTACACCTCTTCGCTGGTGGCGCTCGGCCTGATCCTGTTCGTCATCACCTTCCTGATCCTCGCCATCGCACGCTACATGCTGATGCGCATTGACGCCCGCACGGGAGCCTGACCGATGTCGACAGCCACATCGCTTCATCAGAGCCGCAAGAGGAAGAATTCCGTGATGATGACGCTGTGCGTCGCCGCCGCGGGCATCGGACTTGCCTGGCTGGCGCTCATCCTCGGCGCCCTGCTCTACAAGGGCCTGTCCGGCGTCAATCTTGCGGTGTTCACCGAAATGACGCCGCCGCCCGGCGATGCCGGTGGCCTGCTCAACGCCATCTACGGCAGCATCGTGATGACCATTATCGGCGTCGTCGTCGGTACACCAATCGGCGTGCTGGCCGGCACCTACATGGCCGAGTACGGACGCTTTTCGAAGCTCACCACCGTGGTGCGCTTCATCAACGACATCCTTTTGTCGGCGCCGTCGATCATCATCGGCCTGTTCGTCTACGAACTGATGGTCCGGCCGATGGGGCATTTCTCGGCGATCGCCGGCGCCGTCGCGCTTGCCATCCTGGTCATCCCGGTCGTCGTGCGCACCACCGAGGACATGCTCAACCTGGTGCCGAACGCGTTGCGCGAAGCCGGCACTGCGATCGGCGCGCCGCGCTGGGTGGTCATCAAGTCGGTCGCTTACCGCGCCGCCCTTTCCGGCATCGTCACCGGCATATTGCTGTCGATCGCCCGTATCTCCGGCGAGACGGCGCCACTGCTCTTTACAGCGCTCAACAACCAGTTCTGGTCGAGCAATCTCAACGCGCCGATGGCCAGCCTGCCTGTGACCATCTTCCAGTTTGCTCTCAGCCCTTACGAGGAATGGCAGCAACTGGCCTGGACCGGTGCACTCATCATCACATTGACGGTTCTCGCGCTCAGCATCTTTGCTCGCAGCCTGACCGGACGCAGAGAGGACAAATGAGCCAGATGTTGTCTCCAGACATGACGATCGCCGCCGAGGCAATTGCCGGCAAGGCCAAGATCGAGGTCAAGAACCTCAACTTCTACTACGGCCAGAGCAAGGCGCTGAAGGACATCACGCTGTCGCTGCCCGAGCGCAGCGTCACCGCCTTCATCGGACCTTCGGGCTGCGGGAAGTCGACGCTGCTGCGCGTCTTCAACCGCATCTACGAGCTCTATCCCAAGCAGACCGCCGAGGGCCAGGTGCTGCTCGACGGCCAGAACGTTCTCGACCGCTCGCAGGACCTCAATCTGCTGCGGACCAAGATCGGCATGGTGTTCCAGAAGCCGACGCCGTTCCCGATGTCGATCTATGAAAACATCGCCTTCGGCGTCAGGCTCTACGAGAAGATCAGCAAGTCCGAGATGGACGGCCGTGTCGAGCAGGCGCTGAAGCGCGCCGCACTGTGGACCGAAGTGAAGGACAAGCTCAACGCCAGCGGCCTCAGCCTCTCCGGCGGCCAGCAGCAGCGTCTCTGCATCGCCCGCACCGTGGCGGTGAAGCCGGAAGTCATCCTGCTCGACGAGCCGGCCTCGGCGCTTGACCCGCTGTCGACCGCCAAGATCGAAGAGCTGATCGACGAGTTGCAAGCCGACTACACGATCGTCATCGTCACCCACAACATGCAGCAGGCGGCGCGCGTGTCGAAGCAGACCGCCTTCATGTATCTGGGCGAACTGGTCGAGTTCGACCGCACCGAGAAGATCTTCACGTCGCCCCGCGAGAAGCGCACGCAGGACTACATCACCGGCCGCTTCGGCTGAGCTCAGGCATACGAGGACTAAGATCATGGGCGAACACACAGTCGCTTCTTTCGACGAGGATCTCGGACAGATCAGCAGGCTGATCCGCGACATGGGCGACCTCGCCGGCTCGATGGTCGGCGGCGCCACCAAGGCGCTGCTGAATTCCGACAACGCCCTGGCGCAGCGAGTCGTCTCCGACGATGCGATCATGGACGCGCGCCAGCGCGAGCTCGACGACCGCGCTATCACACTGATCGCTAAGCGTCAGCCGATGGCCGACGATCTGCGCCATGTTGTCGGTTCGATCCGCATGGCCGGCGACCTCGAGCGCATTGGCGACCTTGCCAAGAACATCGCCAAGCGCGTCGGCACCGTCGGCCTCAGCGTAACCCCGCGCGACCTGTCGCACTCCATCGACGCAATGGCGCAGCTGGTGCTGATCCAGGTGCAGGGCGTCATCGAGGAATATACGGCGCGCGACGCGGCGGCGCTGGCGAAGCTGCGCGCCGACGACGAGCGCATCGACGTCAAGTACACCTCCGTGTTCCGCGAACTCCTGACCTACATGATGGAAGACCCGCGCAACATCACCGCCTGCACGCATCTTTTGTTCTGCGCCAAGAACCTCGAACGCATCGGCGATCACGTCACCAACATCGCGGAAAATGCGTACTATGTTTTGACCGGCACGCAGCTGCCCGCCAATCGTCCGAAGCAGGACGAGACGGCAATGTCCGCGCCGGCGGCATGACGGCAGGGGTGACCAGTCGATGATCGCGCCACGCATCATGGTGGTGGAGGACGAGGAGCCGCTAGGTGTGCTGCTCCGTTACAATCTGGAGTCCGAGGGTTACCAGGTCGAGGTGGTGACGCGCGGCGACGAGGCCGAGATCCGCCTGCAGGAGAACGTCCCCGACCTTCTGGTGCTGGACTGGATGGTGCCGGCGGTTTCCGGAATCGAACTCTGCCGCCGGCTAAGGATGCGTCCCGAGACCGAGCGGCTGCCGATCATCATGCTGACCGCGCGTGGCGAGGAAAGCGATCGTGTGCGGGGCCTCTCGACAGGCGCCGACGATTATCTGGTCAAGCCGTTCTCGACGCCGGAGTTCATGGCCAGGGTCAAGGCGCTGCTGCGCCGCGCCAAGCCGGAAGTGCTGTCCAGCGTGCTCAAGGTCGGCGACATCGTGCTCGATCGTGAATCGCACAGGGTCTATCGCAAGAAGAGCGAGATCCGGCTCGGACCGACCGAATTCCGCCTGCTCGAATTCATGATGCGCCATCCCGGCCGTGTGTTCTCGCGCAGCCAACTGCTCGACAATGTCTGGGGCGAGACGATCTACATCGACGAACGCACGGTCGACGTGCATGTCGGCCGGCTGCGCAAGGCGGTCAACAATGGCCGCATGCCCGATGTCATCCGCACCATTCGTGGGGCGGGCTACGCAATCCGGGAAGATTAGGGATATGCTGATATTCAGGTGATGCCGGCCTGCGAACGGCAGTTTCCTGCGCTTCCGGCACTCACGGATCCAAATGTCCGCTCCGCTCCGGTTCTTGGAACCCGCCATTCTCGACTCGGCCTAACCTGAATCTCAACACATCCAGGCGCGCCATTCACGCGACGTTCTTGCCGCCGAGGCCGGACCTCGCCTGCGTGCCGGGCGCGAAAATCTCCTGGTCGACAAAGGTCAATGCCCGCGTGGCGCAGCCTTCGCGGATCAGTGGAAGTTCGTTCGGTTCGGTGTCGAAGGAAATCGATTGCGAATGCTGGCCGCCGGCGGTCTGGGCAATCGCCTCGCGCAATGCCGGCTCGATCAGGTCGAAGGCGGCGGCGCTGACGCCGACCATGGCGACGGGCGCCGGGTCGATCAGCGCGAACAGGCTGCCGAGACCGTAGCCGAGTGCCTCGCCGGCCTTGCGATAGGCCTCGCGCTCGGGTCCATCCCTCTCGCGGGCCGCGGTCGCCAGCGCGCGCATGTCGGCATCACTGACATCGGCGACCGGTTCCGCGTCCTCACTCATCTGCCTTGCGTTGCGCCAGATGGCGTAGTTGCCGGCATAGGCCTCGACGCAGCCGCGCCGCCCGCAGCGGCACAGCGCGCCGTGCGGCCGATGGATCATATGGCCGAACTCGCCGCCCGAGGAATGAGTGCCGGTGAACAGCTCGCCCTTCAGCACCAGGCCCATGCCGATGCCGTGCGACAACAGGATGGCGATGAAGTCGTCGCGGTAGCGCTCGGGGTCGCGCCAGCGCAACGCTATCGCCATCATATTGCAGTCGTTCTCCATGGTGGCGGGGATGCCGAACTCGTCCTCGAGTATGTCGGCGAAGGCGATGTCGGTGTGCGGCGTGATCGGCGACCACAGCATGGCGCGGGCACGCGTGTCGGTGATGCCCTGGATCGCCAACGCGATGCGGGCGACACTGCGGACGTCGAGGTCGGGGTCTTCGAGACGACGCCGTACGATGGCAACGCATTCACCGACCAGCGCGTCGCGCGACATGGTCAGCGTGTCCAGCCGGCGCTGTTCCTCGGCGATCACCTGGCCGGCATAGTCGATGACGGCGACCGAGAGGAAGTTCAGTGACAACACCACGGTCATCACCGCCGCCGCTTCCGGATTGAGGCCGAGGCCGACCTGGGGCCGGCCGCGTTTGAGCGAGCCGGCCTCGCTCGGCTTGCCCTCAGTCAGGATGCCTTCGCCGATGAGGTCGGAGGAGATCGCCGATATGGTCGAATGGCTGAGGCCCGTGGTCGCGGCGATCTCGGTGCGGGACGGCTGTCCGGCGCGGCGCACGGCCGCAATCACCATCGCCCGGTTGCGGCGGCGCAGATCGTCGTGGCGGATTCCGACCGACATGCTTTTTCACATCCTCCCGGTCGCTGCAGCCTTTCGTGCCTCCCGAAGGCCATCAGCGAAGCCTGAAAGCGCGACGCGCTTCAGGCACTTGTTTCTGCGCGTGTCGTTGCCCCAAAACCGCTGCGCACTTTTGGGCGACATGCGCCACGCCAAATTCTGGCAGAACCCCACCATCCTGTCATTATTTATTACGGAGCTCGAAAAAAACTCGGAGAGACGTCAAAATCCATCAGAATCGATGTTGACAGCGTTCGGGCGTTGGATCACTATTTTTTCGAGGCTCGAAAAAATAGAGCCTCTGTGCCGGCCTACGGGTCAGTTTGGTCGCGCCATACGCGGCGCAGGGAGGATATTATGAAAAAATTCACAGCCGCCATCCTGGCGGGTGTCGCCATGTCGCTGACGCTGGTGTCGGTCGCGCAGGCGAAGGACAAGGTCATCGGCGTTTCGTGGTCCAACTTCCAGGAAGAGCGCTGGAAGACCGACGAAGCGGCGATGAAGAAGGCCATCGAGGCGGCTGGTGACAAATACATTTCCGCTGATGCACAGTCCAATCCGGGCAAGCAGCTCACCGACGTCGAGAGCCTGATTTCGCAGGGCGCCAACGCGCTGATCATCCTGGCGCAGGATGCCTCGGCCATCGGCCCGGCGGTGCAGAAGGCATTGGACGAAGGCATTCCGGTCGTCGGCTATGACCGGCTGATCGAGAACAAGAACGTGTTCTACCTAACCTTCGACAACAAGGAAGTCGGCCGCATGCAGGCCCGCGAAGTGTTCAAGGTCAAGCCGGAAGGCAACTACGTCTTCATCAAGGGCTCGGGCGCCGATCCGAATGCCGATTTCCTGTTCGCCGGCTCCATGGAAGTGCTCAAGGCAGCCATCGACAGCGGCAAGATCAAGAATGTCGGCGAAGCCTATACGGATGGCTGGCTGCCCGCCAATGCCCAGAAGAACATGGAACAGTTCCTCACCGCCAACGACAACAAGGTCGATGCCGTGGTGGCAGCCAATGACGGCACCGCCGGCGGCGTCGTCGCCGCGCTGACGGCGCAAGGGCTGGCAGGATCGGTTCCGGTGTCCGGCCAGGACGGCGACCATGCCGCACTGAACCGCGTCGCACTCGGCACACAGACCGTGTCGGTGTGGAAGGACGCACGCGAACTCGGCAAGAACGCTGCCGAAATCGCCTCGCAGCTGGCCGCTGGCACTGCCCTGGACAAGATCCCGAACGCCGTGAAGTTCACCACGCCCGGCGGCAACGAGACCAACTCGCTGTTCCTGACCCCGATCGCGATCACCAAGGACAATCTCAACGTCGTCATCGACGCCGGCTGGATCAAGAAGGACGAAGTCTGTGCAGGCGTCGCCGCCGGCACCGTCGCGGCCTGCAACTAAAACCGAACGGGATCCCGGTTCGATCTCAGCGCCGCGGCCCCTGGGCCGCGGCGTTTCTCAAGGGGCATTCCGCTTCAAATGATCGCGGAAAGCAAATAGCATCGTGTTTCCGGCATCCGCGCCAGACGGCAAACCGGTGGGAGGACTTCATGACCGACACGACCTCTAACACGCCTGCTGCGAATACGCCCGTAGACCGGGCGCGTGCGTCTGAATTGAGCGCCGTCGGACGCTTCCTCAAGGCAACCGAACTCGATACGCGCATGCTTGGCATGGTCGGTGCGTTGCTGGTCATCTGGGTCGGCATTCATATCCTGTCGGGCGGACTTTTCCTGACGCCGCGCAATCTCTGGAACCTGTCGGTGCAGACTTCCTCGGTCGCGATCATGGCGACCGGCATGGTGCTGGTCATCGTCATGCGCAACATCGACCTTTCGGTTGGTTCCGTCGAAGGCGTGATCGGTATGATCATGGGTGTGGCGCAAGCCGAATTCCTCATTCGCGTCATCGGCTTCCAGCTTGGAAATCCCTGGCTCTGGATCATCGCACTGGCCGTCGGCGTGGTGCTCGGTCTTGTGATCGGCGCCTTCCAGGGCTTCATCATCGCCTATCTCGAAGTTCCTGCCTTCATCGTGACGCTGGGCGGCCTGTTGGTCTGGCGCGGCATGGCATGGCTGATCACCAACGGGCGCACGGTCGCGCCACTCGACGCTACATTCCAGTTGATGGGCGGCGGACCGCGAGGCTCGGTCGGCGCCACCGCCAGCTGGATCATCGGCATCGTTGCTTGCGTGGCTGTCGCTTTCGCGTTGCTCAACGGCCGGTCGCAGCGCAAACGGTTCAACTTTCCACTGCGCCCCGTGTGGGCGGAAACCTTTCTCGGTGTGGTCAGTTGCGCTGCCATCCTTGGGGCCGTCTGGATCGCCAATTCCTACCCGTGGCCAATCGGCATCGTGCGCCAGTATGCACAGCAGAACGGCATCACCATTCCCGAAGGCGGGCTGTTCATCGCCCACGGCATCGCCATACCGGTGCTGATGGCTGTCGCGGTCGGTATCGTCATGACCTTCATCACCAAGCGCACCCGTTTCGGCCGCTATGTCTTTGCCATCGGCGGCAATCCAGAGGCCGCCAATCTCGCCGGCATCAACACGCGCTGGGTGACCATGAAGGTGTTCATGATCATGGGTGTACTGGCCGCGATCAGCGCGGCGATCTCGTCGGCCCGCCTCAACGCGTCGACCAATGCGCTGGGCACGTTGGACGAGCTGCTGGTGATCGCCGCCGCCGTCATCGGCGGCACCTCGCTTGCCGGCGGCTCGGGAACGGTGCTCGGCGCCATGCTCGGCGCGTTGCTGATGCAGTCGCTGCAGTCCGGCATGGTGCTGCTCGGCATCGACTCGCCGCTGCAGAGCATCGTCGTCGGCGCCGTGCTGGTCGTCGCGGTCTGGCTCGATACCGTCTATCGCAAGCGCGTCTAGGGGAGGACAAGGATTATGGCAGACAAGACCGCTCCCACCAGCACTGCGCTGATCGATATGCGCAACATCTCGATCGCCTTTGGCGGCATCCGCGCCGTCGATGACGCCTCGATCGACCTTTTCCCCGGCGAGGTCGTGGCGCTGCTGGGCCACAACGGCGCCGGCAAGTCGACGCTGATCAAGATCCTGTCCGGCGCCTACAAGCGCGACGCGGGCCATATCTTCGTCAACGGCGAGGAGGCATCGATCTCCAACCCGCGCGACGCCAAGAAATACGGCATCGAAACGATCTACCAGACGCTGGCGTTGGCCGACAATGTCGATGCCGCCGCCAATTTGTTTCTCGGGCGTGAGCTGATGACCGCCTGGGGTACGCTCGACGACGTTGCGATGGAGGCCGAGGCGCGCAAGGTGATGGGCCGGCTCAATCCCCGCTTCCAGCGCTTCAAGGAGCCGGTGATCAAGCTGTCTGGCGGTCAGCGGCAGTCGGTGGCGATCGCGCGCGCGATCCTGTTCAATGCGCGCATCCTGATCATGGACGAGCCGACGGCGGCACTTGGTCCGCAGGAAACGGCGCAGGTCGGCGAACTGGTCAAGCAGCTCAAGTCCGACGGCATCGGCATCTTCCTGATCAGCCACGACATCCACGACGTGTTCGAGCTAGCCGATCGGGTCTGTGTCATGAAGAACGGCCAGGTCGTCGGCACGGCGCGCACCACCGATGTGACCCAGGACGAGGTGCTCGGCATGATCATTCTGGGCAAATGCCCGCCTGGCGCCATTCCCGGGCCAGGCGCCCTGAAGATCGCCGCCTAGAACTCCAGCGGATCTTCCAAAAAAATCTTGCTACGTCTCGATCCGTTTCTGCCCGTCGGATCGTCCTTGGTGTGTCCAAACAGAAGGAGACATGCCATGTCCGACGGAGCCGTCATCTTGATCAATCTGCTTAAGGTCGAACCCGGGAACCAGGATGCGCTGATCGCGCTCTTGAAGCAGAACACCGATACGGTGGTCCGCACGCTCCGGGGCTGGAAGACGACCCGGCTGATCGCGGCGCAAGACGGCGCCGGCGTCGTCATCTACTCCGAGTGGGAGACCCCTGCAGCCGTCGAGGCGATGCGCAGCGATCCGCGCATGAAAGCCTATTTCCCGAAGATATTGGAGCTGGCGAGCCTGGACTCGATCATGGGCTCGGCGGTGTTGAGCGAAACACACAAGTAAGAATGCCTCACACAAGCAACAAAGGAGAACCGCAATGGCTCGGATGGTTGTGATTTACCCGACACCGGAGAACGTCGAGGCGTTTGACCGGCATTACTTCGAAATCCACGTGCCTCTCGCCAAGAAGCTTCCGGGCCTCAGGAAATACGAAGTCAGCAATGGCCCTATCGCAACGCCGGTAGGACCCTCCAATGTTCACCGGATCGGAACGCTGTATTTCGACGACCTTGCGGCGATCGAAAAGGCGTTTGCAAGCCCGGAGGGGCAGGCGGCCGGGGCGGATCGCCGCCTTTTTGCGCCTGATGACTCGGGCGTTCAAATGTTCCTTTTCGACAACAGGGAAGTTTGAACCCTCTTCCTTGTTCGTCTCGGGTAAAATGACGACGAAAGAGCGCGCAGGCGCGGTAGGTCTCGATACATGAACGCGAATGAATTCGAGGATCGTCTGAAAGCGCTGCGGCCACGCCTTCACCGCTACTGCGCGCGCATGACGGGATCGGCGGTCGCTGGCGAGGATGTATTGCAGGACGCCCTCGTCAAGGCCCTTCACGCGCGAGCCCAGGGGGCCCAGGTGGACAATCTCGAGGGCTGGCTGTTTCGCATCGCCCACAATGCGAGCCTCGATTTCCTGCGCGCCAAATCCCGGAACACGGTCGTCCCGCTTACCGAAGACGTCGAAGCGGCGCCCATACCCGAGGCGGACATCGTCGCGATCAGCTTTCAGACGTTTCTGCGGCTGCCCGAACTTCAGCGCTGCGCGGTGATCCTCAAGGATGTTCTGGGTCATTCGGTCGACGAGATCGCAAGCATCGCAGGGTGCTCTCCGACAGCCGCAAAATCGGCGCTTCAGCGCGGGCGCGCTGCGCTGCGGCTTTTCGCACAGGCGCCCGAAGACACAACGCTGCCGCTGATGTCCGATTCGGACCGGCGCAACATCGCCGCTTATGTCCATCTGTTCCGGAGCGGCGATTTCGACGCAATCCGCGTCATGCTTGCCGACGACGTGAAGCTCGATCTGGTGAACCGGATCCAACTGGAGGGGCGCGACAAAATCGGCATCTATTTCACGCGCTATGCGCAAGAGACGAAATGGCGGTTCGCCCTCGGCGCTGTCGAAGGAAAGCCGGCTATGCTGGTCTTCGACAGCACTGGCCGGATGGAAAGGCCTGCGCATTTTGTCCTGATCGACTGGTCGGAAAGCCGGATCATCGAGATCTGCGATTTCTTGTTCGCTCCCTATGTGCTCGAAGCCACAGATTGGGTGCGGCTGGACTAGCGTCTACAGTACCACTTGGCCGGACGAGCCGTGCCCGGCCGCTGGTTGCCGGTCATGTGATGTGCCAGCTGTCATGATGGCTTGGCCTTGCCATTGTGTTGGCACATCGACTTGCCCATAAAGGTCCGACATTGCCCATGGACCGCATCATCCGTTGAAGAAGCTTTTTCCAATCGTCGCGTTCATCGCCGTTGCGCTGATCAGCATGACGATGGCGGGGTTTGCCTATTTCGCGACGCAGGAAGCTGCCCGTATCAAATTCGAAGCGACGGCCGACGACGCGCTCAACCGGATCGAGAGCCGCATCGACCTGCATCTGTCGCTGCTGCGGTCGACGCAGGCCCTGTTCGATGCCCGCAACGGCGATATCTCGCAGAACGAGTTCAAGGCCTTCTTCAACGCGCTCGATGTCGACAACAATTTCGCCGGCTTGCGCGGTATCGGCTTTCTCAGGCTGGTGAAGACGGGGGACGAGGCGGCGGTCGAACGCGACATGCTGCACGACCTTGGTGTCAGCCATCCGATCTATCCGGACACCACGCAACCCTGGCGCGCGCCCATCGTGATGTTCGAGCCGCTGGATCCATCCAACCAGGCCGCCATCGGCTACGACATGTTCAGCGAACCGGTGCGGCGCGTGGCCATCGAAAAGGCAATGTCCGACGATGAGCAGCACGCCAGCGCGCTGGTGCAACTCGGCCAGAGCACGGGTGCCGCGCAGACGTTCCCGGGCTTCCTGGTCTTCGTGCGGCTCAATGTCGAAACGGCTCCCGATGTCATCAATGCGTCCAGGTCCTCCACGGCCGGCTTTCTCTACGCGGCTTTTCGAGCACGGGACCTCTTCCAGATAGCGCTCAGCCGGTCGCCGCTGCTGCCGGTCAACACGGAAATCTATGACGGCGCTGTGAGTGGCGACAATCTCTTGTTCCGGTCGGAGACGCCGCCAGTGTCATCCTTCGGGGACAGGCTGCTGGTCACCCGCAAGATCACGGTGGCCGGCCAACCATGGACGGTCCTGTTTCGACCGACAAGCGCCTTCTCGCAGCCGTCGTCGCGGGCAATTCCGGTGATGCTGGGGCTGTTCGGCTTGCTGCTGGCGGGCGCCATCGCTCTGGTGGCGCGCTATCAGGAGCGAGCCTATGAGGCGGCGTCGCGTCTGCATGAGACGACGGAAAAGAGCCTGCTCGAAAAAGACCTGATGCTGCAGGAGATGAAGCACCGCATCAAGAATTCGATCACCCGAGTGCTGGCGATCGCGCGCCAGACCGCTTCGCGGGCCACTGACGTCAACGAATTTTCCTCGTCCTTCTCGGCCAGGCTGCAGGCGATGGCGGCGTCTCAGGACATGCTGACGCGTTCGCGCTGGCAGAAGGCAGACCTTGGCGATCTCCTGCGCATCGAGCTCGGTCAGGTGTTTGGCAAGGAGCTGCCGGAAGAGCTTCTGTCGGGGCCGGAGGTGCTGCTCGACGAAACCACGACGCAGGCGCTCGGCCTGACGTTCCACGAACTGGCGACGAATGCATTGAAATATGGCGAAACCGGCAATTCAGCCAATTCGCTCAAGGGAGATTGGGCGCTCAAGGTCGACTGGTCGCTCGAAGGACGCGGGCGCGACAGGGTGCTGGTTCTCAACTGGCGCGAAACCGGACAGAAGAAACTCGAAGCGCCGGCCAAGACAGGATTCGGCACCAAGCTGATCGATCTCAACGTCACGCGCGAATTGCGTGGCACGATCAACCGCGATTATCGCGATGATGGGTTGAATGTGGAGATCAGGATTCCGCTGACGGGCTAGATCAGTTTCACTGAAACGTAGAGCCGCTCTATCTTCTTGTTTTGACGCAAAATTCCGGACGGAAAACCGTTTCATCAAGCGAACAGAAATGGTGCGTCCAGACGTCGAAAATCCGGAGACCGGCGGACCGGTCTCCGGATCGACGTTTCGATTATCGCCGAACTAGTTGCAGCGAGCCGTGTAGATCCGGCCGCGATGATCGCGATACTGGCAATAGCCGTTGCGCAGGTTGCGCACCAGCAGGCCGGAACCGGCGCCCACAGCCGCGCCGATCAGCGCGCCCTTGCCGCCACCGACCAAGCCGCCGACGCCGGCGCCAATCAAGCCGCCGCCGACCACGTCCTTCTCGGTGCTGGTGCAGCCGCTGAGGGCAGCCACCGCAATCATGGCAATAATCATCTTCCGCATAGAGTCACTCCTCGCTTTGTGTCCACACTTTGGTAAGCTCCAGCAGCCATTTAGCATGAAATGGCCGCCTTTGCTGCTGCAATCTATTGTTGCCGAAGATAGTCTTTTTCTGGGCGCGCGGCGCTCGATGCCATGACGACGTTGGAGATTGCCAGGGAAGCGTCGAGCGTGCCGTCAGCGCGCACGTTCCAGACGATCTGGTCATAGTCGTCTTCCAGCGCCGGATCGACGGCAAGGCACTCGCCGACGATGTGCTGAGCCTGCCCCTGCACGTCGCCCAGCGCGAATGGCCGTTCGGCGACACATTGGTCGGCGGTTTCGAAAACGCTTACCGGCACCTGCAATTCATGGCAGTCGGCCATCGTGTTCGAGCAACCGATGACCAGCAACAATGCAGCAATGTGTTCCATGGCGACATGTCCTCTCGCCACAGTAACGGTCCATAGCCGCCAAAGTTCCTCGGCCGCAGGGCGACCAGCGAAATAACGCGGCGCAACGGGCAATTCCGGCGCCGACCGCGACAGCAGACGCAGTCGGCGGACGTCCGGAGACCAACTTCAACGCGGCAATGTTCGACGGTCCAGCAGGTTCCAGCGGTACCTGGGAAAAACAGAATCCGCTTTTATGGTGAATAGCCGGTTAAGGATGGATGATCAGACGAGAGGCGCGGCCGCTCACTCGGTCTCGAAATTGCCGTGCGGAACGACAAGGCGGTATTCAAGGCGACCGGGCATCAGCTCCAGCGTCGCCGTTCCGTTCAGGGAGGCGGGCACGACCCGCTCGAGCGCGACACTGCCGAAGCGCTTCTCACTGTGCTCGACGTCGCTCGCCGGTATCGCTTCGGACCATGTCAGCGACAGCGCCAGGCCGCCGGCAGCAGCATTGAGATCGGCCGTAACGTCAACGAAGCCATCTGGACGTGAGAGAGCGCCATAGCTGACCGAGTTGACGGCGAGTTCATGCATGGCAAGGCCGATGTGCAGCGCGGCGTTGGGATTGAGATAGGGATTTGCGCCGCGGAAGCGCAGGCCGTGCGACGGATTCACCCCGTTGCGACTGACCTGGCCCGACACCAGCTCGCGAAGTGCGGCGCCGCGCCAATTTGAGGAGGTCACCAGATCCTGGGACGAGGCCAGCGACTGCAGCCGGCCGCGAAAGCGCGTCAGGAAATCAGCGATGCCATCGGAATAGCGCCCGGTCTGGGTGGCTATGCTTTGAATGATCGCCAGGAGGTTCTTCGAGCGATGGCTGACTTCGCGCAACAGCGTCGTCAGGGTCTGCTCACGGCGCTTCTGATCGGTCGTTTCGACCATGGTGGTGACGACACCTTGCACCGTTCCACCCTCGCCATGGTCGGCGTCGACCCAGACCTGAAACCAGCGAAAGCCGTCCTCGGCGGGGACGCTGATTTCAAGGCGTTGCGGATTGCCGGATGCGATGACGTCGCGCTTTGCCGCGCCGATGCGGTCGATCTGCGCCGCGGGCAGGATGCCGTTGCCGTCCGCGGTGTCGGACACCCACGGCGCACGCATATTGCGCGCCCATACCGTTGTCAGCTCGCGATCCTGATAGAGAACGGAAATGCCGGCATTGTGCAGCGCGTGGAGAAGAGCCCGGCCAAGTTGCATGCCACTTTCGGCGGGATGCAGGGCGATGACTTCATCGCTTGGCACGTCGTCTTTCCTATCTCCGGCCCTGGAACGCATCGCCAATCTGTCCACCCAACTCAGGCTGAACGGCTCACCGCGGAATGGGTTCCAGAGGGCTTCCCGAAAACCCGCCTCCAAAAGCGGTCCGCCGAGCGGTATCCGTTGAAGGATGCCGCCCGGCGGTGGCTGGAAACCGTTTGAGGGGTGCGGCTTCCAGTGTTCGCTCGGATGATCGTTCGGTCCTCACGCCCGTTTGAACAGGCCGGCAAGAAGCGAAATGACCAGGAAAGCGAGAAAGATGAAAAACAATATCTGCGCTATGCCGGCAGACGTGCCGGCGATGCCGCCGAAACCAAGCGCGCCGGCTATGATTGCCACGACGAGAAATACGAGCGCCCAGTAAAGCATGATCCATCTCCTTCGAATGGTGTGATGAAAACGTGGGTAGATGCGGTTTGTTCCACCATTTGCCGAAAAAGACGATGCTTGCCAATCGTTCCAGACAAGGGTGGCGCCGGGAATTCGCTGATGACGGGGTCCCGGCATGTCAAAGGCCGCCTGATGCATCGCATCAGACGGCCTTTTGATATCGCGTCGTGCCTGCCGCTGCCCCTAGGCGGCGGCTTTCGCCTGGCGATCGAAGAACAGCGCCTGGCTGATCAGAGCCTTGACCATGTCGGGGTTGAACGGCTTGGTGACCAGGAATGCCGGCTCGGGGCGTTCGCCGGTCAAAAGACGCTCGGGGAAGGCGGTGATGAAGATGACCGGCACCGACGTCGACGACAGGATCTCGTTCACGGCCTCGATGCCCGAGCTGCCATCGGCAAGCTGGATGTCGGCAAGCACCATCTTGGGCCGCGTCTTGCCGAACATCGTCACCGCCTCGGCATGCGTGCGCGCCGTTCCGACGACGCGGTGACCGAGGCTCTCGACCATTTCCTCTATGTCCATAGCGATCAGCGGTTCATCCTCGATGATCAGCACGTCCGTTGCCACCTGGCGGGATATTTCGTTGCTTGCCTGGGCAAGCAGCTCTGAAAACTCCTGGTCGCCGGCATCGAGGATCTCGGCCGCCTCGTCTTCACTGAAACCTTCGACGGCGACCAGCAGGAAGGCCTGGCGGGGACGCGGCGCAATGGCGTTCAGATTGGCGGCGGCGCGCTGTTCCCATGGCGACTGCGCCTGCTCCTGCGGGACGCGGATAGCGACCGACGTGAACAGCTTGGCGAACACCTTGTAAAGCGCGATGCGGTCGCTCGAGGCCTCGGGAAAGATATCGATATCGGCGATGATGGCTTCCAGCATCGCGGCGACCAGCGCGTCGCCACTTTCCTGCGATCCGGAAACGGCCCGGGAGAAGCGGCGCAGGAACGGCAGATGTGGTGCGATGGTGGCTGATAAGCTCATGGTAAGACGTCTCCCTCAGAATGACGTGGTTGCATAGAGTGCAGGTCAAGCTGATTGCAAGCCCCGGTCAAACAACGCCGGTCTTGAGAAAAAGTTCCGACCTTGATGGAACTAACGCGCCGGGACGGCGTTTGAAGTTCGGACGGGCAACCAGACGAGGGGGCCGCTTGCGTTGTGTTGAGTAGTGTGATGAGCGGCTTGGGCGCTGGGAATACAAGGGCAAAATGAAGGATATGACGAAAGATATTCTGGCTGGCGTCGCGGGCAGGCGCCGGAACGGGTCCAGTGACGCACTCGGGCCGAATTCCGAAATCGGACGCAAACTCAAACAATATTACGATGAGCTGGTCTCTGACGATGTGCCGGATCGCTTTGCACAGTTGCTCAGTCAACTGGAGCAGGCCGAACCCGCACAGAAGAAGGACTGAAGCATGGCAGCGGTCTCCCAAGGCTTCAAGACCGATCTGCTTGGGGCAATCCCGAGCTTGCGCGCCTTTGCCGTGTCGCTGACGCAAAATGCCGACAAGGCGGACGATCTCGTCCAGGAAACACTGGTCAAGGCCTGGGACAAGCATGAGAGCTTCCAGCCCGGCACCAATCTCAAGGCGTGGCTGTTCACCATCCTGCGCAATGAATTCTATTCGCAGATGCGCAAGCGCGGACGCGAAGTGCAAGACAGCGACGGTATCATGACGGCCAGGCTTGCCGTTCATCCGGCCCAGCATGGCCAGCTCGACCTGAAGGATTTTCGCGGCGCCCTCGAGCAATTGCCGGAAGATCAGCGCGAAGCCATCATCCTCATCGGAGCGTCGGGCTTCTCCTACGAGGAGGCGGCCGAAATCTGCGGTTGCGCGGTCGGGACGATCAAGAGCCGGGTCAGCCGGGCCCGCACGCGCTTGCAGGAGATCCTGAAGATATCCGGCGAAGACGAGTATGGTCCGGATGCGATTTCTACTCAGGTCACGGGCTCGCCGGCCAACTGAGCTCCGATCGCAAGGCGCGATCCGCAGAAGTTGGATCGTGTCTCAGCCGGGAGAACCCCGCCCGCAGGCCGCCGCCACCGCTTGCATGAGGTCTTCACCCGAATAGGGCTTGCCGACCAGCCTGACGCCCGGAAACGATGTCTTGATTTCATCGGGATCCGAATAGCCCGAGGCAAACACGAACGGCACGCCCGCCGCGCGCAGCCCTGAGGCGAAATCGAGTGTCGAGGCGCCACCCAGCATAAGGTCGACAATGGCGGCGTCGAAGTGCGTGGCGATTTGTCGATCGTCGATCTCGGCCAGATCGCGGGCGATCACCACCTCGCCCGCACCATGATCGCGGCAAAGCTGCTCGACATCCATGGCGATGAGAAACTCATCCTCCAGGACCAGAATCCGCAATCCATCAAGCAAAGGGGACACAGGCAAGGGCTCCTTGTAACGGATGGAGTCATGATCGCTATTTGGCAAGCTGTCATTTAAAAAAGACATGTGCCCGTGCGGAACCTCGATCCGCGCGACGCGTTGGGACGCAGCCTTGTGCGGGCTTTCGAAGAGGGGTCGAAATGTCGGGCCAGAGCGGTCGTGCTTTCTCAAGTCGTCAGTATCCTTGCGAGAACTGCCCGTTGCGGCCGTTACCGGTCTTCCGCGACTTCGAAAAACAGGAGCTGGCCTTCATCAGCAAATTCAAGAAGGGCGAACTCGCCGTCGACAAGGGCGCCACGGTCCTGGTGGAGGGAAGCCACAGCGCCCATCTCTACACCGTGCTCTCCGGATGGGCGTTCCGCTACAAGCTGTTACAGGACGGCCGCCGCCAGATCCTCAACTACCTCATGCCCGGCGATCTGATCGGCCTGCAAGGCAGCGTGATGGGCGAAATGCAGCATTCCGTCGAGGCCCTGTCGCCAATGCTGCTGTGCGTTTTCGAACGCGAGTCTCTCCACGAACTCTACCGCAATCATCCCGGGCTGGCCTACGACATCACCTGGATCGCATCGCGCGAAGAGCGCATGCTGGACGAGAATCTGCTCAGCCTCGGGCGGCGCAGCGCCATCGAGCGTGCCGCCTATCTTATCGCCTTCATCGGCAGCCGGGCAAAGGTCGTTGGGCTGAACGGCAAGCAATCGGTTCAGATACCGATCACCCAACAGCACATCGCCGACACGCTCGGCTTGTCGCTGGTCCACACCAACAAGACGATCCGCAAGCTGATGGACCGCAAGCTGATTGTCTGGCGCGACGGCGGTTGCGAGGTCACCGACAATGAAGGGCTCAAGCAACTCGCCGGCTGGGAAGGGCTGGGCGAGGCGCGCCGGCCGCTGATCTGACGAAGTGCCTTTTTGTCAGCGCCAGCGGATCGGGTGCACACGCACGCGTTTTCGGCTACTTTGTCCCTGATGCCGGAACCTTGAGACATGCGGCGCGTTTGAAATCAAGCAATCACAAGGAGTTAAGCAATGGCAACTGCCGCAGGAAAGACCGCAACCGAAGGCCCGTCGAATTCAGATCTCGAAGCCGATATCAGGCAATTGAAGGCCGATATCGACAAGCTCACCAAGCAGTTGGCCAAGACCGGAGAGCATGGCTACGGCACCGCGCGCCGTGCGGCTACGGAAGGGGTCGAGCAATTGCGTGCGCAGGGCGAAGCAGCCTTTGACAGCCTGCGCGGCAATGCCAAGGATATCGAAGCGCAGTTGATGGCGAGCGTGCGCGAAAAGCCGGTGACGTCACTGGCGATCGCCGCCGGCGTCGGCTTCCTCTTCGCGCTCCTCGCGCGTCGCTAGTCGCATTCCAGATGGGAATGCTCGCATCCCTGATTGCAGGTCTGGCATCGGGCGAAACCGCCGCCGCCATACGTCGGGCGCGCACGGCGGCAATCGTCTATGGGCTCGCCATATCCGTGGCGCTCTGCGGCCTCGGCTTTCTGGTCGGGGCAGCCTATATCTGGACGGCAGGTCGCTACGGATCGCTTGCCGCCGCGCTGGGCTTTGGAACCGGTTTCCTGCTGCTTGCCGGGCTGATCCTGCTGATTTTCCAGATATCCGCAGGCTCACGTGCCCGGCGCCGGGCACAACAGCGCAATGCCGACATGAAGGCTATCGGCATCACCGCGGCGCTTGCCGTGCTGCCGGCGCTGCTCAAGGGCAAGGGCGGTCTCGGGGTCATTCTGGGTCCTGCCGTGGTGCTGGCCGCCTACGCCATCTACCGCGAAAACGTGAAACCAGACGATCCGGAAGAAGACGAGCGGAAATGATCTCTCCCGAAAACCGGCTTCAACTTTGCGTCGCGGCCTTTCGGTTCGGCATCATGGCTTGTCACTCGGCAGATCTTCCAGCGGCATCGATATTTCGGCAAACACGCCTTCCGGCCGGAACTCATGGGTCACTTCGCTTGAAATGACCTTGGCAAGGCTGCGTCGGATGAGGATCGAGCCGAAGCCGTGTCGCTCCGGCGGGGCGACTTGCGGGCCGCCGCTTTCGCGCCAGGTCAGCACGAGGCGTCGGGTCCCCTTTCTGCCTTTCGTCCTCCAGCCGAGATCAACCTTGCCTGACGCCACCGACAGCGAGCCATATTGCAGCGCATTGCTGGCCAGCTCATGCAGGATCAGGCCAAGCCCGACAGCCTGGTCTGGCGACAGCAACAAATCGTCGCCGGAGATCGTCATGCGCGGCTGGTCCGCGGTGTCGAAAGGCCTGACCTCGATCTGGACGAGTTCACGGATGCCGATGCCGCGCCACTCGCGGTCGGACAACAGATTGTGGGCGATGCCCAGGGCCTGAAGCCGGGCACCAAAGGCTTCGAGGAACTCGCTCGGCTGGCGGGCATGGCGCACAGTCTGCGTCGCCAGTGCCTGGACGGTCGCCAGCGTGTTCTTGACGCGGTGGTTGAGCTCGCGCAGCAGCAGCCGTTGCCGCTCGTCGCCAAGCTTGCGCTCGGAGATATCGTAGTTGACCCCGAAGATCAGGGTCGGCTTGCCGTCGCCGTCGCGCTCGATGACGCGGCCGCGCGTGGCGAGCCAGCGCGGCGGATGAAAGCCCTTCACCCGGTATTCGCCGAAATAGTCGTCGCTGCCGGTCAAGGCATCGCGAAAGCGGGTTTCGGTCTGGTAGACGTCGCGAGGATCGATGGCGGTGAGGATGTCGCGCGCCCGCAGCCGGTTCGAGCGCGGCAGGTTGAACAGCTCCGACAGCAATGTATCGCATTCGATGATGTCGGTGCGGATGTCCCACGCCCAGCTGGCGAGCGAAGCCGCGTCGAGCGCAATGGCGCGCCGCTTTTCCTCACGCACAAGTGCTGCCTCGGCGATAGCGCCGCTGCGGGTCGCATCCTTCAAAGTGAATAGGCTGCCGGCGAGCCCGGCGAGCGCCTTCAACTGCTCGAGCATGGCGCTAGACGGAAAGGCATGCGGCTTGCGGTCGAGCACGCACAGCGTGCCGATGCGGGCGCCAGCCACGATCATCGGCGCGCCGGCGTAGAAGCGGAGATGATGCTTGCCGGTGACCAGCGGGTTGGCCTTGAAACGTGGGTCCGTCGTGGCGTCCGCCACCACCATCGGCTCGTCGCCGGCGGCAATCGCATGGGCGCAGAAGGAGATGTCGGTCGCGGTTTCGGTCTCGTCCAGACCGACGCAGGATTTGAACCATTGGCGCTTGTGGTCGACGAGCGTCACCAAGGCGATCGGAACCTGCATAGCCGCCGCGGCAAGGCTGCTTATGCGGTCGAAATCCGGATCTGCCGCCGTATCCAACGCCTCCAGACCGTGCAGCACGGCCAGCCGGTCCTCGTCCTTGACCGCGCGCGCAACTTCGGCCGGCAGATTCGGCACTGTTTCCGCCTTGCTGTTCACCCAAGTCCCCAATGGCCCGTCCCGGCCTTCGCTGCTTCCCGCACCTGCCGGCTCATGACCAGCCGGCGTACCCGGAACCATCCTAGCGAGGAACCGTTACCCGACCGTGTTTTGCCGACCGCGCCAGTTGGCGAATAACGAAACAAGGACCGATCATGACCAAGATCATCCCCGAAAACAAAGCGCGTCAGGGGCGGTGGGGCTGGCACGGCTTGCGTATCCTGATTGCAGCGCTGCTTTTGGCCTTCGCGGCCTGGGGCATCGCCGAAATCTATAGTGAAATGGCCAAGACGCCGGCGACGGAGCAAGGAAGCGCGCCAAGCGGCTAGATTTTCGGCCTTCATCGTTGGAGATCGCATCAGGCAGCCTTCGCCTCTGCGATGCGGGCCGGTACCAGGACATTGAGTGCGCCAGGCCGGATTTCGATCGTCGTCTCACGGTCAAGCCTGACCAGTTCACCGTCGATGACGGCACGGAACTTTCTGCTGCCCGAATGGATTTTCAGGACCGTTCGGTCAGCTTGATGGATTTCCACGTGTTCGTTGTCGCGCCATTTTCCGCGCGCCATGTTGAAGAAGAATTTGACCAGTTCGGCACGTTGCTGCGCCACCGTGACATAGACGCCAAGCACGCCGCCCGCCGGGTTGTCGGCGTAGGGCAGGTGGCCTTCGCCGAACAGATTGTTGGTGATGCCGATGCCGGTGATGCGGGCTGCCATCTCGGCGTTGCCGATGCTGAGCGTCACGTTCATCGCCGGTGGATTGTTAATCGTCGCCCAAGCCGCCTTGGCCGAGGCGCCGATCTTTCCCAGACGTGAACCGAATTCCATTTTCTGGCGCAGCTGCACCATCTTGGCATGCATGCCGATCGAAAACTGATGAACGAAGGGCCGGCCGTTTGCCGTGGCTATGTCGACCGCGATGATTTCGCCATCGGCGAAGGATTTCAGCGCGGCTTCGAGGGATTGCGGAATACCCAGTCCGCGTGCGAACAGATTCATCGTGCCGGCCGGCAATATGGCAAGCGCCTTCCTGGTGCCCATCAGCCGAGCGGCGGCGGCGGAAATGGTTCCATCACCGCCGCCGGCCAGCACGACATCGACAGAGCGTCGCGATGCAGCGCCGTCAAGCGTCTCCACCACGTCCTTGCCGGCAACAACATCAATGCTGAGGGAGTGGCCTGCCGTCTCCAGGGTCTGGCGCATTCTGTCGGAAAAGACGGCAAGGTCCGTCGTGCGCAAGGTGCCGCCGTCCCGGTTCAGCACCGCAGCAAATTTCATGCCCCGCTCCGCCATTCCATCACGATAGGGCCGGGATAGACCCAGCCACGGGCTGAAACGCGACGAAGCGGGAAAGGTTCCGTTTTGAGAAACCGCCGGCGCTTCGCCGCTTCTTGGCTTCGGCACGACGCGAAGTGTTTTGTCGGAACAACAGCATGGTCACGACGTTGTGAAGAAGATGCCGCGTCCGAACCTCCTCAGCGACGGTTCAACCGAGCGCGGCGCGTACGAAATCACCCACGAGGAGAGATCATCATGACCCGCAACCTCTTAGCCACGACCGCACTCGCAGCGCTGGTCGCGACCGGGGCCTATGCGCAGAATGCGACATCCCCGGCGCCGGCCCAGACCCCGGCTGTTCAGGAGCCAGCCGCCACTCCGGTGCGCACCGAAGGCAGCATCGTCACCAACATCATCGGTGAAACCGTGTACAACGGCACCGGCGACGATGCCGAGAACATCGGCAAGGTCAGCGATGTCGTCTTCGACAAGGATGGCCAGGCCAAGTCCGTCGTCATCGGCGTTGGCGGTTTTCTGGGTGTCGGAGCGAAGAATGTCGCCTTCGATTACGACAAGCTGCAATGGGCCGAAAGGAACGGCGACCGCTGGCTGGTTGCCCAGGCGACCAAGGACGAACTGACGGCGCAGCCGGAGTTCGACAGCAAGCCCTATGCACCGGCTCCGGCACCGGCCGCATCGACGGACGCAAAGGCTCCGGCTGCATCCGCGCCGGCTGACACCGCGCAGACACCCGTCGACATGAATGCTGCGCCGGCCGAACCGGTGAAGCGCGCCGACGGCAATCTCGCCACCAACATCATTGGCGAAACCGTCTACAACGGCACCGGCGATGACGCGCAGAACATCGGCAGCGTCAACGACATTGTTCTGACAAATGAAGGCAAGGCCGAGTCGCTGGTCATCGGCGTCGGCGGCTTCCTCGGCCTTGGCGCCAAGAATGTCACCTATGATTTCGGCAAGGCCCAGTGGGCGGAGAAGAACGGCGACCGCTGGCTGGTGGCCCAGACCACCAAGGAGGAACTTCAGGCGCAGCCGGATTTCAACCGCAAGGCCTATGATCCGGCACCGGCAACGACGGCTTCCAATGAGCCGGCTGCAACCGCACCGGCTGCTGCACCGTCCGATGCCACGGCTCCTGCCGTTGCACCGGCTGACAAGACGGCTGAGGCTCCTGCTGCTTCGACACCCGATGCCTCGGCACCCGACCAGACCCAGACGGCGGCAATCGACAAGTCGACCTTGACCGAGATGCCTGTCGGCGAGATTCGCGCCGACGACCTGAAGGGCACGACCGTCTACGGCGCCAATGATGCCAAGGTCGGCGAAATCGGTGACGTCGTGCTGGCGCCCGACAGAAAGACCGACGCGGTGATCGTCGATGTCGGTGGCTTCCTCGGCATTGGCGAGAAGGAAGTCGCGGTCGGCATGGATAATCTCAAATTCATGACCGACAAGGATGGCAGGAAGTACCTGTACACGACCTTCACCAAGGAACAGCTCGAGGCTCAGACTGCTTACGACAAGGGCAGCTATACGGAGAAGCGTGACCAGCAGCGCATGATCGTGCAGTAGGATAGCAGGGCAGTAGGGCAGTAGGGCAGTAGGGCAGTAGGGTGCGGCGTAGTCCAAGCCTACCGCTCTACTGCCTTGATCCCCTGCTAACATGGCCGGCAACACCGTGCTCGGTCAGTTCGGCCAGTGCCAGCGACTGGTCGAGATGTTCGGCTCGCCAGGCAAGCAGTCTTTCGGCGAACTCCAGCCGCACGGGCAGGTGGGCCGGATCAGCGGCGAGGTTGTTCAACTCGCCCGGATCGCTTTCCAGGTCGAACAGCAGCGGCGGCAAGTTACCGCCGAAATGCACATATTTGAATTCTTCCGTGCGGATGACGGCGAGATTGCATTGGCGTGAGGCGACGCCGAAATGCCGTTCGGCTTCGCCCTCGGCAATCGAGCGGAAATCGAACTCCCAATGCGCGGCATCGCGCCACGCTGCAGGGCTCCCGCCGCTCAGGAACGGTTTCAGCGAGCATCCGTCGAGATGCGGTTGTGGGGCTTCGCCGAGCAGGTCGAGAAGCGTCGGCAAAATGTCCACCGCTTCGGTGAACCGATCGACACTACCGCCGGCAGCCTTGCCATGGCGCGGGTCGCGGATGATCAGCGGAATGTGGTAGCTGCCGTCGAAATAGCCGCCCTTGCCCAGCATGAAATGGTCGCCCATCATCTCGGCGTGGTCTGATGTCAGCACGATGATGGTGTCGTCCCACGCGCCTGCGGCCTTGACCGCTTGCCAGATACGGCCGAGCTGCGCGTCGACCTCCGAGATCATGCCGTAGTAGATCGCGCGGATGCGGCGAAAGTCGTCATCGCTCCAATCATGCACCTTGCCACTGGCCTCGGGACGGAACTTGGCCTGCTTCTGCCGGCCGAGATCATAGGCGAGATAGGGGTGGCTCTCCGCTTCTGCCTGCCAGCTTGCCGCACGGTGGAAGGCAGGACCGGCATCCGGATCATACAAATTGTTGTATGGCTCGGGCGCGATGAAGGGCGGGTGCGGGCTGATGAAGGAAAGATGGGCAAACCATGGCGCGTCGTCCTCCTGCTCGCCGAGCCAGCGCGTGAATTCGCCGGTCAGAAAGGAGGATGGGGTTTCGTCCTTCGAATAAACGGGCGGTGCGTTGCTGACGGCGGCCTCGGCCTTGCCGCTTTCGTTCACCGGGCGATGGATATCTGGCGATCCGGCGCCGGTATCGATGCCCCGCTGCTTGAGCCAGGACAGCCACTGCTTCTGATGCTCGGGCAGCAACTGACGCACCGCAAATCCAGGCAGCACACCTTCGTAGCTTTGCAGCCGCGGGTCACCCGGCGCCAGCAGGCGCGGGTCGAGCGATACGTCGGTGTAGCCGAACAGCGTCGGATCATAGCCGAGGCTGCGGGCGTGCAGCGCGATGTTGCCGTGACGGGCGTCGAGCGGCGTGCCGTTGCGGCAGACGCGGTTGTTCATCTGGTAGAGGCCGGTGTAGAGGCAGGCGCGGGCCGGCGAGCAAGGTGCCGCACCACCATAGTGCCGCTTGAACAGCACACCCTCGGAGGCCAGCGCGTCGGCATTCGGCGTCTTCACAACCGGATGGCCGGCAGCCGACAGGCAATCACCGCGCCACTGGTCGCATGTGATCAGAAGAACATTCGGGCGCCTGGCTTTTCCGGTCACTCGCGATACCCTTATCCTCTATGGTCGAACGCCGCCCATGGAACCGAATTCCGGGGACGGCGCAAGCCTGACATGTTCGTCAATTGGTGAACAAAGGCATTTTGGTTGTTCACTATTAAAGCACAGTCCATTCTGTGTTTGCCGCCTTTGCCGCAGGCGGTGGTGTCCTCATATAGGCGTGGACAGCGGCTAGGGCCGTACAAGCACCAAGGGAAGGAGCAAAACGATGCTCGATCAGATCAAGGGCCTGCATCACGTTACTTCGATGGCCAGGGATGCCCGCCAGAACAACGAGTTCTTCACCAGGAAACTCGGCCAGCGCCGGGTCAAGAAGACCGTCAATTTCGACGCGCCTGACGTTTACCATCTCTACTATGGCGACGAGGCCGGCACGCCGGGTTCGGTGATGACCTATTTTCCGTTTCCCAACATCGGCAAGGGCCGTCATGGCGTCGGCGAAGTCGGCACCACGGTCTACTCCGTGCCGGAAGGCACGCTCGCCTATTGGGAAAAGCGTTTTGCCGATGAAGGTGTCTCGGGCCTGTCGCGCGACGAGACATTCGGCGAGAAGCGCCTGGCCTTTGCCGGACCGGACGGCGATGGTTTCGCCCTGGTCGAGGACAAGGCCGACGCCAGAAAGCCATGGGCGAAAGGCGGCATCCCCACCGATGAGGCGATCCGCGGCTTTCACTCCGTGTCGCTCAGGCTGAAGGATGGCGGCGCCACCGAGGAGCTGCTGAAGTTCATGGGCTACGAGAAGATCGACAAGTCCGGAAATGTCAGGCGGCTGGCAGTGAAGAACGGCAATGGCGCCGACGTCGTCGACATCGAATCGCTGCCGGGTGCCCCTTTCGCCGATCTCGGCGCGGGCTCCGTCCACCATGTCGCCTTCGCCGTCGAGAACCGCGCCAAGCAGCTCGAAGTGCGCAAGGCGCTGATGGACACCGGCTATCAGGTGACGCCGGTGATCGACCGCGATTATTTCTGGGCGATCTATTTCCGCACGCCGGGTGGCGTGCTGTTCGAAGTCGCCACCAACGAACCGGGTTTCGATCGCGATGAGGATACCGCTCATCTCGGTGAGGCGCTGAAGCTGCCGACGCAGCACCAGCACCTGCGGCCCTATCTCGAACAGCATCTGCAGAAGCTGGAAGGCTGAGACCATGAGCAAGGACGCTTACACTTACAAGGTGCTGCCCGGTTCGCCGGGCGGTCCGCTGCTCTTCGTCTTCCACGGCACGGGGGGCGATGAGAACCAGCTTCTGTCGCTGGGGCGCGATCTCTTGCCCCAGGCAACCATCATCTCGCCACGCGGCGATGTGGCGGAACATGGTGCGGCGCGCTTCTTCCGCCGCACCGGCGAAGGCGTCTACGACATGGGCGATCTGGCGCGGGCGACGGACAAGATGGCCGGCTTCATCAAGGCCCATATCGAGGCGGCGAAGCCGTCAGCCGCGTTCGGCCTTGGCTATTCCAACGGCGCCAACATCCTGGCCTCGGTGGTGTTTGCGGCGCCGGCGATGTTCGATGCCACGGTGCTGATGCATCCGCTGATCCCGTTCGAACCCGAGATCAACGGCAGTCTCGCCGGCCGTCACATTCTCGTGACCGCCGGCAGGCGCGATCCGATCTGTCCGCCGAACCTGACCACGCGGCTCGAAGCCTATTTGCGTGCCGATGGCGCCGATGTCACAGTGGCGTGGCATGACGGCGGGCACGAGGTGCGGCCAAACGAAATCGAGGCGGCACGGCATGTCTTTGCCGGCGCCACCCAGGGAGTATAGCGATGCCGGACCAACTGCCTGAAATCGAACTGGAAGATCGCGGTTCCAAGGGTCGCTACGTCCTGCGCGGGCCAGACGGCGCCGAGGCGGAGATGACCTTCACCAAGATCGGCGAGCACCAGATCATCATCGACCATACGGAAGTGCCGGACGTCTTCCGCGGTCAGGGTGCCGGGCTTCGGCTCGTCACCCGCGCCGTCGAGGATGCGCGCGCGGCGGGCAAGAAGATCATCCCGCTTTGCCCGTTCGCGAACGCCCAGTTCCGCCGCCACCACGAGTGGGCAGACGTGCTGAAGCAGTAGGATCGGCCGGCATTTCGTCGATCGGAACGGGCGCGACATCAGGCTGTCGTCCCGCTTCGATGGCTTTGGCATTTGCACGGGTAGCGCATCTTGCCTAAGTGGATATGATCTATCGCAGCCACCGCGCCGACAAACGAACCGAATGATCCCCCAATGACCGAAACCGACCTCGTTCCCGTCTTCGACGGCCACAACGACACGTTGCTCAGACTCTACCAGTCAAAGGACACGGACGTCGAAAAGCTGTTCATCGAGGGGAAATCGGGCGGTCATATCGACCTGCCGCGCGCGAAAGCCGGTGGCTTTGCCGGCGGCATGTTCGCCATCTTTCCGCCGCCTGTCGAGAAAACCAGGCGCAGCGCCGTGCCGCTGGCGCCGAGCGATGCTGAGCCACTGCCACCCGAGGTCCCGCGGGCCGATGCGTTGACCTCGACGATCGCGATGGCCTCGATCCTGTTCAGGCTGGAACGAGCCGGAGGGCTCACCGTCTGCCGCAGTGCCGGCGATGTCCGCAACGCCATGGCGCAAGGCTCGATCGCGGCGGTGTTCCACATCGAAGGGGTCGAGGCGATCGATCCCGAGCTTACAATGCTCGACGTGTTGCATGCCGCCGGCCTGCGCTCGCTCGGCATCGTCTGGAGCCGGCCGAACGCCTTCGGTCACGGCGTGCCGTTCCGGTTTCCGTCCTCGCCCGACACCGGCCCCGGGCTGACCGATGCCGGCAAGGCGCTGGTCAAGGCCTGCAACCAGCTGAAGATCATGATCGACCTGTCGCATCTCAACGAGAAGGGCTTTCGCGATGTCGCCGCGCTCAGCGACGCACCGCTGGTCGCCACTCATTCCAACGTCCACGCGATCTGCGGCCATTCGCGCAACCTCACTGACTGGCAGCTCGGCGCGATCCGCGAATCCGGTGGCATGGTCGGGCTGAACTTCGCCACCGGATTCCTGCGTGAGGACGGCCGCATGAACGCCGACACCAGCCTCGACATCATGGTGCGCCACGTCGATTCGCTGCTGCAGGCACTGGGCGAGGACGGTGTCGGCCTTGGCTCGGATTTCGATGGCGCCATGATCCCAGCCGTCATCGGCGATGTCGCCGGCCTGCCGAAGCTGATCGATGCATTGGCGGCGCGCGGTTTCGGCCGCGCGCTGATCGAAAAGATCGCCTATCGCAACTGGCTCAGCATGCTGGAGAGAACCATCGGGTAGAAAGACCTATTCGAAGCCCATGCGCTTGAGCCAGTCCTTGCCGACACCGCGATCGCGGATGATCGGCAGCGGATCTTCCGAATCGAGCCGTGCGCAGATGCGGTAGACTTCGAGCGTCTCGGCGCTCATCTCGCCGCCCTTGTAGAAGAACATGGCGGCGGCATAGCGCGTGCGGCCCGACCATTTCTCGCCGAGCGGCGTGTTGACCAGCTCCCATTGCTCGGCGGCTTCGAGTTCGGCTTCGTCGGTCATGGTCAGAAATCCGCCGGCGGATTGGCAGTGCGGCGGTCGAGCTTGATGAAGGGCCGCGCTACCACCTTGGCCCGCTTCATCAGCTTCTGATACTGCAGCTCGCGCATGGCGTAGATCTCGACCCAGAGGTCCTCGACCATGGTGTCACCATACGGCCGCGCCAGCGAGGCGATGGCGATGTTGCGCTTGGCCATTGGCGACCACATGGCGGCGCTGACCAGGCCGACCTCCTGGCTTTTCTTGTGGTAGACGATGGCGTGTTCGGCGGGGATGTTGCCTTCGATCTCCAGCCCGACCAGCACATGGCGCAGCTTGCGTCTGGCGCGAGCCTCGAGGATGGCGCGGCGCCCGTTGAAATGACCTTTCTCCAGATCGATCATGAAGCCGAGGCCGATCTCGTCCGGCATGCGCAGGCGATCGGCGCGGATGGCGTGCTCGGCGGTGGTGAAATCCGCATTGGCGACGATCAACCCGGCTTCGAGCCGGGCGCGATTGAGCGCGGTGTAGCCGATGGCGCGGATACCGCGCAGTTGGCCGGCCGTCATCAAACGGTCCCACAGGCTCAGCGCCCTGTCGGCGGAGACGAACAGTTCGTAGCCGAGATCGCCGGTGAAGCCGGTGCGAGAAATGCCGACGGTGCCGCCATCATGCTGGAAATCGGCGAGGTCGAATATTTTCAGCTTCTCGACGCCGGTGAAGCCGGCATCACGCAGCACCGCAAACGAGGTCGGCCCTTGCAGCGCGAGCCCGGCGACAGCCTCGGTTTCCTCCGCGACGGTGACATCGAAGCCAATCGCGCTGTCGAGCAGCCATGGCAGATGCCGCTCCTGCGAACACAGCCGGAAGCGTGTCGGCGACAACCGGAACAGCGTGCCGTCATCGAGGACGAAGCCCTCGTCGTCGCACCACGCCGTGTAGTGGACACGGCCGGGTTTCAGTTTGGTGACATCGCGCAAGGTGACGCGGTCGAGGAAGGCTTCGGCGTCCGGTCCCTCGATCCGGTACTTGGTCATCGGCGAAATGTCGAACAGGCCGGCCTGGCTGCGGATGGCGAAGTATTCGAGTTCCTCGTCCCACAGCGAATGTGGCGCGCGGTAGCCGGCCCAATTGTACCAGTCCTGGGTCTTGGCCAGCGCGTCGATGCGCGGCTGGAACGGCGTGCCAAGTCGCAGTGTGCGGAAATGGTCCTGCGCGGCGATGCGGGCGGAAACAGCCGCGTTGATTGTCCTCGAGACGGGCTTCTTCCTGGTTGCCTGGGCCATGGCTTACCCCTTCATCGCAATGATGCGCCGCGCGGCGTTGAGGCCGGGAGCGCCGGAGACGCCGCCGCCTGGATGCGAGCCGGCACCGGCCAGGAACAGCCCTTCGAACGGTGTGTCATAGCCCGACCAGCCGGACACTGGTCGCGAGATCAGCATCTGGTCGGCCTGCAATTCGCCGTGGTGCCAGTGGCCGCCCGGCATGCGGTAGCGCGTTTCGATGTCGGCCGGCGTCAAAAGCTCGGCGTGGACCACGCTTTTGCCGATGCCAGGCGCATAGGCTTCGAGCTGGGCCATGATCGCCTTGAGGAATTTCGGCTTGCCGGCATCCCAACCCTCTTTCAGTGCGTAGGGCGCGTATTGCACGACCGCCGACAGCACGCAGGCGCCGCTCGGCGCGAGCGACGGGTCGGCGAGGCTTGGCAGCGTGATCTCCATCACCGGCTCGGGTGAGAACTCGCCATATTTGGATGGGTTGAAGGCGCGCTCGACATGGTCGGGCGAGGGCGCGATCACCAGGCGGCCCTTGTGGCCGGCGGCATCGACGCCTGTGAATTGTGGTGGCCGGTCGAGCGCCAGATTGAGCTTGGCCGCATCGCTTTTCATGCGAATGTTCTTCACCTTGCGCAGAAAGCCGGTATCGATCTGGCGTGGCCCGACAAGGTCGAGGAAGGTGGTCGCGGGATTGATGGCCGAGACGATCGTCCTGGCACGCAGCACCTCGCCAGTGTCGAGCGCGACACCGACGGCGCGGCCGTTCTCGACGATGATCTTCGCCACCGGCGTCGACGTGCGGATGGTGACGCCGGCCTTTTCCGCCGCGGCTTGGATGGCAGCGACAACCGCGCCCATGCCGCCTTGCGGCAGTATCTGCGCGCCGGCCTTGCCGCCGGTCTCGCCGGCCAGCCGGTAGTAGAGGCCGAGCAATGAGGTCGGCGAGCGGGGGCCGAGATGGCTGCCCAGCGTCGCATCGAAAGCGAGCAGGCCTTTTAGCCTGATATCAGCCAACTGCTCGTCGAGCAGGTCGGCAACATTCATCAGCAGCACGCGCAGGAAGTCGCGCATGTCTTCCTTGCCGAGCTTCTTCAGCGCCAGCGCGGTCTGGCCGAGCGAGGCGGTCTCGAGCAGCGACATGCCGGCGAGATCGGGCGGGCGGCGGGAGAGGAACGGCTTCAATATGCCGGCATAGCGCAAAAGCTGCGCGCGCAATTCCTTCCAGGCCGACTGCTCGGACGAACTGACGCCGGTCAACACCTCGCCATAGGCGCCATGCAAGACCAGCGGCGGGCCGTCCCTCGACAGCGCAACCGACGGCATGAAGTCGGCGCGCGCGAATTGCAGCCCGTGCTTGTCCAGGTCCAGCGCCCTGACCACATCGGGATGCAGCCGGTTCAGCAGATGGGCGATTGACGAGACACGAAAGCCCGGCGCGAATTCCTCGGTGCGCGCGGCGCCGCCGACTTCGCTTCCGGCTTCCAGCACCAGCACCTTGCGGCCGGCTTTCGCCAGCGCGGCCGCGGCGACGAGGCCGTTGTGGCCGCCGCCAATGACGATTGTCTCAGATGACGTCATGGGCAGCGCTCATATGCGAGGTGGATTTGGCGAGGTCGCGCAGGATTTCGGCCGCGGCGTTGCGTCCGGGCGCTCCCATGACGCCGCCGCCGGGATGGGTCGAGGAGCCGCACATATAGAGGCCGCCGACCGGCGAGCGGTACTGCGCGTAACCCGGCACGGGCCGGTTGAACAAAAGCTGGTCGAAGGTCAGTTCGCCCTGGAAGATGTTGCCTTCGGTGAGGCCGACCTCGGCTTCGATCTCGCGCGGGGTGCGCACCTCCATGTGGACGATGCGGTCGCGAAAGCCCGGCGAGTATTCCGCGATCTGCGAAATCACGCTCTCGGCAAAGCCGTCGCGGTCGGCATCGGTCCATTCGGCTCCCACAATCTTGGGCGGCGCGTATTGCACGAAGCAGCTCATGAAGTGCTTGCCGGCCGGCGCCATGGTCGGGTCGAGGGTCGTTGGAATGACCATGTCGAGGAACGGATCGGCCGACCAGCGTCCGGCCTTCCAGTCGTCATAGGCGCGCTCCATGCGCTCCATCGAATCGGTGAAATGCATGTCGCCGCGATAGACCGGCGAATCCTTCGGCAGCGCCGGGAATTCCGGCAGCGAGTCGAGGGCGATGTTGACCTTGCCGGACGAGCCGCGGATCTTGAAGTTCCTGACCCGGCGCAGGAAGACATCGGGCAGTTCCTTTTCCTCGACCAGCTTCAGGAAGGTGCGCTTCACGTCGGCATTGGAGACGACGAGCTTGCCATAAATCTCCTCGCCGCCGGCCAGCACAACGCCCTTGGCCTTGCCCCTGCCGACCAGCACATGGTCGACCTCGGCGCCGGTGCGGATGGTGCCGCCCGACGCCTTGAACGACGCGGCCAGCGCCTTGGTGACCGCGCCCATGCCGCCGCGCGCATAACCCCAGGCGCCGACCGAGCCATCGACCTCGCCCATATAGTGGTGCAGCAGCACGTAGGCGGTGCCGGGCGACATCGGCCCGAGCGCGGTGCCGATGATGCCGGACAAAGCCAAGTTCGCCTTGATGACATCGGTCTCGAAATATTCGTCGAGGAACTCCGAGATCGACATAGTCCAGAAGCGCAGCGTCAGCGCCATTTCCTGCGCCGAAAGGCCAGCGAATTTCTTGCCGAGATAGAGCAGTTCACCGAGGTCGCGCGGCCGCAGGCTGGTCGGATCGGGTGCGGTGCGCATCAGAAGCGGCTGGATGAAACGGCACTGCCGCGTCACGTCGCGGGCGTAGCGGTCATAGGCTTCGGCATCGCGCTTCGAGAAGCGGGCGAACTCGCGCCGGTGGGCATCGTGGTCGCGGTAGTTGGCGAGGTAGTCACCGTCGCGCATGAACACCGCGCCGCCCTCATAGGAGATGACCTGCAGGCCGAAGCGCGGCAATTCGAGGTCGCGCATGATCTCGGGGCGAAAAAGCGAGCAGACATAGGAGCAGTTGGAATAGAGGAAGCCCGGCGTCAATTCCCGGCTGGTGGCGGCACCGCCGATCCAGTCGTTCTTCTCGACCACCAGCACGTCTAGGCCGGCGCGCTGCAGATAGCAGGCGTTGACCAGGCCGTTGTGTCCGCCGCCGATGATGATCGCATCCCAAGCTTTCATTTTGGCCCAGTCTTCCCGTGCGACCCGCTCTTCATTTTTGCGTGATCTGTTCCCGAATGAACGGAATTTGGCATGGCAACCGTCATTTTGTCCAGCCATATTGAATGAATGTTCAACAAATGGTGTTGCGTTTTACCCTGTATGCGCTACGCTTTGCCGGCAATCGAAAGTGCTCAAATCGGCTGACGGGGCCGAGGTGCGATGATCGAAACGGCAGCTGCCGAGCCTGAGTATGACGACACCGCCATCCGCTTCCTCGAAGCGCTGTGGGGCGACGGCTACCTGTCGCCGGGCGGGCCGGACGAGGTCGATCGGGTGGTCGAAGGGCTTTCGCTCAAAGGCAAGACGATCCTCGACATCGGCTGCGGCTCGGGCGGCATCACGTTTCATCTGGTCGAGCGCCATGGCGCCGCCCACGCTACCGGCTTCGATGTCGAACAGCCGGTGATCGAGACAGCTCGGCGCCGCGCGGCCGCGCGTGGGCTCGCGGATCGTGTCAGCTTCATCCAGGCGCCACCGGGCTCGCTGCCTTTCGCCGACCATTCCTTCGATGTCGTCTTCTCCAAGGATGCGCTGCTGCATGTGCCCGACAAGGATGGCCTGTTCGCCGAAATCTTCCGCGTACTGAAGCCGGGCGGTGTCTTTGCCGCCTCCAACTGGATGATCTCGCATGACGGCGAACCGTCGCCGGAGATGAAGGCCTACGTCGCCGCCGAAGGCCTGTCCTTCGCCATGGCATCGCCCTCCCGCTATGCGCAGGCAATGCGGCGTGCCGGCTTTGCCGATGTCACCGTCAGGGACCGCAATCCCTGGTACCGCGACGTCGCGCGTGGCGAGTTGGAAAGGCTGAAAGGACCGCTCTATCCGACTGTGGCCGCGGTGGTCGGCGCCGCCTATGTCGACAAGAACATCCGAACCTGGGAAGCCATGCAGAAGGTGCTTGACAGTGGCGAACACCGTCCCACTCATCTTCGCGGTCGGAAGCCGGTTGGATAGCCGGCGATGCTGGAGACCATCAGACCCATGAAGACGGCAGACGCCAGGGACGCCCTCCTTGAACCAATGCGGAAAGCTGAATCCGAGAAGCGCGGACGCAAGGCCTCGAAGGAGGTCAGGCAGCTTCAGCTCATCGAGGCGACGATCGATTCACTGGCCAAGCGCGGCTATTCGGAGACGACGATGGCCGATGTCGCCGATGGCGCGGGTCTGTCGCGCGGCATCGTCAATTTCCATTTCGAGAGCAAGGAAAAGCTGCTCATCGCGACCTTGCAGCATATGTATGACGAGTACTCGGCGCATTGGCGCAATGCCCTGCAGAAGGCCGGCGATGATCCCGCCCGGCAACTCCAGGCGCTGGTCGCGGCCGATTTCGATCGCTCGATCTGCAACAAGCGCAAGCTCGCCGCCTGGTGCGCCTTCTGGGGCGAGGCCAAGTCGCGGCCGACCTATCAGGCGCTGAGCAGTGCCCGCGATGCCGTCTACCAAAACATCTTCATCGACCTTTGCGCGGCGCTGAAGCAGAGCGGCGACTATGCCTATGAGCCGCAGGTCATGGCGCTGGCACTCAGTGCCATGACCGAAGGGTTGTGGCTGCGGTTGATGATGGGCACCGAGGACACCACCCGTGAAACCGCCTTGCAGGCGGCCAATGAATTCCTGTCGGCGGCATTCCCCAAACACTATCCGTGGAAGGCGGCCGGCGCGGCGAAACCATAAGAAAACCACAGAGGATGGAACGGCAATGAAGACACTGACAAGACGCCTGACACTGACCTTGGCGCTGGCCGGAACGCTGGCGGCGTCGGCAGCCGCACTTGCGGTCGCCGCCGACAAGGACTTGATCGTGTTCGACTGGTCCGGCTACGAAGACCCCAGCTTCCACCCGAAATATGTCGAGAAGAACGGCGACTCGCCGACCTTCGCCTTCTTCGGCGACGAAGACGAGGCGTTCGAGAAGGTTCGCTCCGGCTTCAAGGCCGACCTCGGCCATCCCTGCTCGCAGAGCGTGGTGAAATGGCGCGAGGCGGGCCTGCTGCAGCCGCTCGACACCTCGAAGATCACGGGCTGGAAGGACCTCAATCCCGGCATCATGGCGATGAAGGATCTTGCCACCACGCCGGACGGCAAGGCGTGGTTCATGCCTTGGGATTGGGGCAACACCCAACTCACCTACAACACCTCCAAGATCGACGCCAAGGACGTGCAGTCGCTAAAGGCGTTCGCCGATCCCAAGTTCAAAGGCAGGGTGTCGATCGGCGACAATGTCGACGACGCCTATGCGCTTGCCAGTCTGGCCATCGGCCTCAAGGACTGGACCAAGATGACCGACGACCAGTTCAAGCAGGCTTCGGATTTCCTGCGCCAGGTGCACAAGAACGTGCGCTCCTACTGGACCGACACCACCGACGTGGTGCAGCTGCTGAGCGGTGGCGAGGTCGACCTCGCCTGGGCATGGAATGACGCGACCGTACAATCGGTGGCCGCCGGTGTGCCGATCATGTCCAAGAAGGACACCGACGAAGGCATTTCGACCTGGGTTTGCGGCTACGTGCTGTTCAAGGACGCACCCGGCAATATCGACAAGGCCTATGACTATCTGAACGCCGTCAACGATCCGGAGACCGCCAAGGTGCTGGTCAAGGACTGGGGCTATGGCCAGGCCAATGCCAAGGGCATGGCTGGCGTCGATCAGGCGGTGCTGAAGGAAAAGGGCTATGACGACGTGCAGAAATTCGTCGACAAGACGCTGTTCCAGTCGCCGGTTCCTTCCGACCTCAAGCTCAAGATGATCGCCGAATTCGAGAAGATCAAAGCCGGCTATTGAGCCTGTCTCGAGTGCCCGTCCGCCCGCCAACTGAGCGGGCGGACGGGCTCGCCAAAGCCGCCGAATTCTCCTAACGTCACAGCCTCTTTTTCGCGATTGGGGGAGTTTCGCGCCATGAAATCAGTGCTACGCCGCCTTGCCCTTGCCGCCGCGTGTTTGATCGGCGCAGGCTCCGTCCATGCCTTGGCGGAAGGCGGCGGCGACCTCGTGGTGTTCGACTGGTCGGGCTATGAAGATCCGCTGCTGCACCCCACTTACGCTGCCAAATACGGCGCCGAGCCGACCTTCGCTTTCTTTGGCGATGAGGACGAAGCCTTCGAGAAGATGCGGGCGGGCTTCAAGGCCGATGTTGCCCACCCTTGTTCGCAAAGCGTGGTCAAGTGGCGCGAGGCCGGCATGCTGCAGCCGCTCGACACCTCCAGGATCCCCGGCTGGAAGGACCTCAATTCCGGCATCATGGCGATGAAGGATCTCGCCACCACCGCCGACGGCAAGGCCTGGTTCATGCCCTTCGACTGGGGCAACACCTCGCTGCTCTACCGCACCGACAAGGTGACGGCCGAACAGGCGCAGTCGCTCAGGATTTTTGCCGATCCCAAGTATAGGGGCCGCGTCACCATCGGCGACAATGTCGACGACGCCTATGCGCTGGCGAGCCTCGTCATCGGCCTCAAGGACTGGACCAAGATGACCGATGCACAGTTCCAGGATGCATCCGCCTTCCTGCGCGACGTGCACAAGAACATCCGCTTCTACTGGACCGACGACACCGACCTCAACCAGGCCTTTATCGGCAACGAGGTCGACCTCGTCTGGGGCTGGAATGAGACCTTCGTGACGCTGAAGGGGCAAGGCATGCCGATCGCCATGAACCGCGACACCAAGGAAGGCATTTCGACCTGGGTTTGCGGCTATGTGCTGATGAAGGATGCGCCGGGCAAGCTCGACGAAGCCTATGATTTCTTGAACTCCGTCAATGCACCCGCCGTGTCGGACTACTTGGTCAAGACCTTCGGCTATGGCCATGGCAATGGCGCCGGCATGGCGGCGATCGACCACAAGGTGCTGGTCGACCGCGGCTTCGACAATCTCGACAAATTCCTCGACAAGACGCTGTTCCAACAGCCGGTGGCGCCGGAGCTCAAGCAGCGCATGGTCGCCGAGTTTGAGAAGATCAAGGCCGGCTATTGACGAACGAACCGGAAAGAACCGACGTCGTCATCGTTGGCGCCGGCTTCACCGGCCTGTCGGCAGCGCTCGAGCTGAAGGCAGCCGGCATCGACTTCCGGCTGCTCGAAGCGCGTGACCGCGTCGGCGGGCGTGTCGAGTCCAGGCAGAATGGGCTTGGCGAGCGCGTCGACAGCGGCGGTCAGTTCCTGTGCGAGGACATGCCGGAGCTGATGGCCCTCGTCGCGGCGCGCGGCAAGACGCTGGTCGAGACTTATCTGGATGGCGACTTCGTCGCCCAACCGGCGATGTCTGCGAGGGAGGCGGAACGAACTTATGCCGGCGCGATGGCGATCCGCGACCGCATGAATGCGATCTCGCCTGATGATCCGGCAATTGCCGGCCTGACCGTAGCCACATGGCTCGCTGGCCAGAGCGATCCTGACGACGCCAAGGCGGTGTTCCGCTCGATGATCGAAGGCCTGTGGTGTCAGGCTCTGGAAAAGCTGCCGTTGTGGCACCTGATCGACAATGACCGGCGCATCACCAACGAGGTGACGGAGCTGCAGTATTTCGTGCGCGAAACCATGCATTCGCTGGCCGACGACCTGGCCCGCGATCTCGGCGATCGGCTGCGGTTGAGCACAGCGGTCACGGGGATCGAACATGGGCCGGGAAGGGTCCGTCTTGCATCGGCGGCGGGCATCATCGAGGCACGGACGGTGTTGATCGCCGTGCCGCCGACGATGGCCGCGAGACTGGATTTTGCGCCGCCGCTGCCGGCTGGCCTGCAAAGAGCTCTGGCGGTCTGGCAAAGCGGGGCGGTGATCAAGGTGCTGGTGCGCTTTCCGACCGCCTTCTGGCGCGACCGCGGCCTGAGCGGCATGGTGATGTGGCGCGACCTGCCTGGGCTTTTTGCCTGTGATGTCAGYAAGGACGACGATGACGCCGCGCTGGTGGTCTTCGTCGGCGGGCCGCTCGCCTTGCGCTGGCGCGAATTCGGCGACGCGACACTGCGCGCCGAAATAGCGAAAAAGCTGGTGGAGGCCTTGGGGCCCGAGGCGGCCGGCATCCTCGATCTCAGCTATCGCGACTGGACGGATGACCGCTGGAGCGGCGGCGCCTACGGCGATCTCATCATCGATGCGACGGCAACCGACGCCGAGCGCACAATCCTGGCCGGCGCTGCGCCGGTGTATTTCGCCAGTTCAGAACTGTCACCGTCATTTCCGGGCTATGTCGAAGGCGCCATCGTTGCCGGGCGCATCGCGGCGGGCAAGATCATGGCCGATCTTCAATCGGCCATCGCCACCAGCGCCTCGGGATCGTAGGCGAGGCGGATCGAGGTGCCGACGGGGATGTCGTCGGCGCCGAAATCGTTGGTCTCGGTCACCGACAGCGGCTTTTCCAGGCCCGGTATCTCGACGATCAAATGGGTGATCTCGCCGAAATAGTGGCGTTCGACGACTTTGCCTGCGACCTCGAACTTGGCCGTCGCATCGTCCCACAGCACGCGCAGGCGTTCCGGCCTGATGCCGAGCGTGGCTGCGCCACCATTGCGCACGAAGGCCTTGGGCTTGTCGGTCTTGACGCGGCCGAAGCCCAGCGTGTCGACAACCAATGAGGCGCCATTCTCCTCGACGATCTCAGCCTTGACGAAGTTCATGCCGCCGAGGAAGTCGGCGACCTGGCGATTGACCGGCCGCTGGTAGATTTCCTTGGGCGAGGCGACCTGCGCGATTTTGCCGCCGAACATCACGGCGATGCGGTCGGACATGGCGAGCGCCTCATACTGGTCGTGGGTGACCAGCACGAAGGTGATGYCGACGGCCTGCTGCAGACGACGCAGCTCGACCTGCATCTGCTCGCGCAGTTTCTTGTCGAGCGCCGACAGCGGCTCGTCGAGCAGCAGCACCTTGGGCCGCATCACCAGCGCACGGGCGAGCGCCACGCGCTGGCGCTGGCCGCCGGAAAGCTCGGTTGCCAGGCGCTTGCCGAGGCCGGTCAGCGACACCTGCGCCAGCGCTTCCTCGACGCGGCGTTTCTCTTCGCCGCCCTGCAGCTTGAGCCGTTTCAGCCCATAGGCAACGTTTTGCTCGACATTGAGATGCGGGAAGATCGCATAGCTCTGGAAGACCATATTGGTCGGCCGGCGATTGGCCGGGATGCCTTCCATCGGCTGGCCGCCGACCGAGATCGAGCCGCTGGTCGGATTGTCGAAGCCGGCGATCATGCGCAGCAGCGTGGTCTTGCCGCAGCCGGATGGACCGAGCAGCGAAAAGAATTCGCCCTCTTTGATGGTCAAGGAGGCGTCGTCGAGCGCCTTGAACGCGCCATAGCTGCGGGTGACGTTGCGGATCTCGATCATTGGCCTATCGGACTGGGAGCGCTCGACTTGCGGCTGCTCAGGCATAGAGGCCTCCCTCGTTCTGGGTGCGTCTGGCGGCGCGGCGACGCAGGATTTCGGCAACTGTCATCAGCAGGAAGGAGGCAACCAGCAACAACGTGCCGAGTGCCAGCACACCGGGCAATTTCGCCGCGAAACGCAACTGGCCCCAGATGTAGATCGGCAGCGTCGCCTCTGTCCCGGTGAGGAAGAAGGCGATGATGAACTCATCCAATGAGATGGTGAAGCAGACCAGCAGGCTGGAGATGATGGCCGGCGCCACCATCGGCAGCGTCACCCGCCGGAACGTTCCGAACGCGCTTTCGCCGAGATCGGCGGAGGCTTCCTCCAGGCTACGGTCGAAGCCTTCGAAGCCGGAGGTCAGCACCGTCATCGAATAGGGGATGCAGACCAGGACATGGCCGAGCACGACGGTGAACAGCGACAGGCTCAAGCCGAGCTGCAGCATCACCAGCAACATCGAGATGGCGACGATGACTTCCGGCAGAACCAGCGGCGCCATGATCAGGCCGTTGATGGTGCGGCGGCCGGGATAGCGGTAGCGGGTGATCGAACGGGCGGCGAGGATGCCAAGCACCGTGGAGAGAACCGCGGCCGACACGCCGACGATCAGGCTGTTCCAGGCGGCGTCGAGCAAAGCCGGGGTGCGGGGCAGGTCCTCGTACCAATGCAAGGTGAAGCCGGAGAGCGGGAACTTCGGCGTCGCCGCCGTGTTGATCGAGAAGATCGGCAGGAAGATGACCGGCAGGTAGAGAAACACGACGTAGAGAAACGCGTAGGCCGGCAGCCAGCCGCCGGACAAGAAACGCCGCACCGCCGTCATCGCGCCAGCCTCTGCAGAGCGCGGATGATGAGCACCGTGGCGCCCGCCATCAGCGTCACGATCAGCATGGTGGTGACGGACAGGGCCGCGCCCAGCGGCCAGTTGGAGGCCTTGCCGAACTGCGCCTGGATGGCATTGGCGATCATGACGCCGTCCTTGCCGCCGACCAGCTTCGGCGTGACATAGTCGCCGACGGTCGGGATCATGACGATCAAGGCCGCAGAAATCACGCCTGGCGCCGACAGCGGCAAGGTCACGCGCAAGAATGAGCGCAGTGGGCCGTCGCCGAGATCGGTGGCTGCTTCGACCAGCGTGCGGTCGACCTTTTCCAGCGAGACGAAGATCGGCAGGATGGCGAAGGCCGCCCAGGCATGGGTGAGCGTGATGATGACGGCGCTTGAATTGTAGAGCAGGGCGGTCGACGGTTCGTCGATGATGCCGAGACCCATCAAGCCGGAATTCAGGACGCCGTTGTAGCCGAGGATGACCTTCCACGACATGACGCGCAGGAGATAGCTGGTCCAGAACGGGATGGTGATGAGGAACAGCCACAGACTCTTGTGGCGACCGCCGTGGAACGAAATGAAGTAGGCGATCGGATAGGCCAGGATGACGGTGAACAGGCTGACCGTCAGCGAGATGTAGAGAGAGCGCCACAACAGATCGCGGTAGATCGGCTCGGTCAGCGCGATGCGGTAGTTTTCCAGCGTGAAGGTGCGGTCGATTGTCAGGTAGTTCTGCGTCCAGAAGGAGTGCGCAATGACCACCAGGATCGGCAGGACAAGAAGGATGAGCGCGTAGAGAAAGGTTGGGCTGATCAGGGCAAGGCCCTGTACGGGTTCGGATTGCAGAAGGGCATTTCGTCTGGCCCGCGTCATGCGCCACGGGGGCGACCCTTCCGCCGCCGCCGTCATTGCAGGGCTCCGGGTGTGATCTCGGTTGCTGGCCTGGACTGTCCCGCCATACGGCATCCCACTGTGCCGGCGCTGCGCCTGTTCCCAATTTTGTTTTGGCTTGCCGGCTTTCTTTGATCATGCGCGCATCGGCGGATTGAAATCAAGCGCTATTTCTGTAATATTGATTGAACGGACATTCAAAATGAAGTGAAGGAAGCCACCATTTCCGGCATTTGACGCTGAATTTCATGCCCGAGAAAAATTGGACGAGATGATGTGGAGGCTATTGTGGCTGCTGTGAGAGATTTGAGGGCGAGCGAAACGGCTGATGTCGGCGACGACGATGCCGTCGAGTTGGCCAAGCGCCATCTCATCCAGCCCTGGCCCTATGCCGGTTCGGTCGGTGCCGAAGCGCGCACGCTGATAGGCGAAGGCGACGGCATCTACATCACCGACAGCACCGGAAAGCGGCTGATCGACGGGCCTGCGGGCATGTGGTGCGTCAATGTCGGCCACCGCCGCGAGGAACTCGCCAGGGTGATGTACGACCAGGCGATGGCACTGTCCTACAACACGCCTTGGTACACGATGAACGCGCCGTCGGCGGAACTTGCCCAGCGCATCGCCGGCCATGCGCCAGGCGATCTCAGCCATGTCTTCTATACCACCGGCGGCTCTTCGGCCGTCGAGACGGCGCTGCGCTTCATGCAGTTCTACAACAATGTGCGCGGCCGGCCGGAAAAGAAGCTGATCCTGAGCCGGGGCGGCGCCTACCATGGCTCGACCTATCTGTCGGCCTCGCTCAATGGCCGACCGCGCGACCACGACTGGATGGACGGCGCCGACGAGCTTGTGATCAAGCTGTCTTCACCCGACCCGTTCCGCCGCCCGCACGGTATGAGCCTTGCCGCCTTCACCGATTTCCTGGTCGATCAGTTCCGCGACACGGTCGCCCGAGTCGGCGTTGAAAAGATCGGTGCCTTCGTCGGCGAGCCGGTGCAGGCGTCCGGCGGCGTCGTCGTGCCGCCCGACGGCTACCTTAAGCGCATCCGCGAGATCTGCCGCGACAACGACATCCTCTATGTCTCCGACGAGGTGGTGACGGCCTTCGGCCGGCTTGGCCATGTCTTTGCCTCGGGCGACATGTTCGGCATCGATCCCGACATGATCACCTTCGCCAAGGGCGTCACCTCGGGCTATTTCCCGCTCGGCGGTGTCATCATCTCGGAGCGGCTGCTGGAAGAATTGCGCCGGTCGAACCATCCCGACGCGATCTTCGGCCATGGCCTGACTTACACCAGCCATCCCGTCGGTTGCGCCGTCGCGCTGAAAAACCTCGACCTGCTGGAAGAGGGCGTGCTTGCCCATACGCAGGACGTCGCGCCCTATTTCCAGGCGCAGTTGAAGAAACTGGAAGAGCTGCCGCTGGTCGGCGAGGTGCGTGGCCTCGGGCTGATGGGCTGTGTCGAATGCGTGGCCGACCGCGAAAGCAAGGACCCGCTGCAGCTCGACAAGAATGTCGGCAAGCGCATCGACGCGCACTGCCATGAGCTCGGCCTGCTGGTCCGTCCGCTGATCAATATGTGCGTGATGTCGCCGCCATTGGTCATCACGCGCGAGCAGATCGACGACATGGTCGGCATCTTGCGCGAGGGCATTTCGCGCACGATGGATGATCTGACGAAAGAAGGCGTGTGGCGGGGGTGAATTCTCCCTTCTCCCTTTAGCACGGGGAGGGCCTCTGATCGCCGTCTGCCCTTAAGACCGCGACCTGAGCGCGTCGTTCAGATTCCACATGTCCTTCTCCTCGGGCGCGGTTTCGAGGCCGAGCACCGGCAGCATCTTGCGCAGGTGATCGTGATGGGTGCGCACGCCATATTCGAGGTCGGAGAGATAAAAGCCTTCGAAGGCCTCGGACAGCATGGATTCGTTCGACCACACCGAAAGCTGGACGTCCTCCGACATGGTGTCGCGATCGATGCGGAAAGAGAGGTAGCGGGCGGCGGCCTGCTCGCGGCTCTCGTCGCGGTAGCGGTAGATGGCGCCGCGCAGCAGGGTCTGCCCGGTCGACAGCGGAAACTCCTGATAGAACTGCACCGATTCCGGCATCACCGAAATGACCGCATTGGGGAAGATGCCGTAATAGACCCAGGCCTTCTTCAGATAGTCGGGCAGATGCGTCGGCTCGGGCGCGATCTTGACATAGTTCTTGACGCTCCAGCGGCGGCCGGCATGCGGGTTGTATGTGGCAAAGGAGCGTGACACGCCGTTGATGAACGGCTCGTCGAAATAGGTGGCGCCATAGAGATCCTGCAGCGCGGGATGCGCCATGGCGACGTGATAGCCCTCATTGTCGACATCGCGAACCGACTTCCAGTTGACCGGCGTCTTCTGGGTCCAGATGCCCCAGGAGGGCACCATGTCGGCGGCGTTGTAATGCGCGAATTCCGGCTCGATCGGCTTCATCAACTCGGCGACCGAAGGCTGCGGCCCACCATTGCGGAAACGGATGAAGATGAAACCCATCCAGATTTCCAGATCGAGCGGCATCAAGCCGAATTCGGTCTTGTCGAGATCGGGAAAGGAGCGCGGGCGCGCGGCACCGCGCAGCGTGCCGTCGAGATTGTAGACCCAGCCATGGAACGGGCACACCAGCGCATTCTTGCAATTGCCCTGGCTGTCGGCGACGACGCGGCTGCCGCGGTGGCGGCACATGTTGTTGAAGCCGCGCACGACGTCGTCCTTGCCGCGCACGATCAAGGCGCGCTCGCCGACCACATCCATGGTCAGGTAGTCGCCGGCATTCGGGATGTCCGAGACATGACCGACGATCTGCCAGTGGTTGCGGAAGACGTGCTCCTTCTCAAGTTCCAGAAGGGCATCGGAATGGTAACTCCAGCCCGGCAGTCCCCGCCGGTCCCAATCGTTGGGGATCGCCACGTCGCGGAGGTGCGGGTTCATAAAACGTCTCTTCTTTTTGTTGAATGCTCATTCAATAAAAGCATATTTTTCATTGAAATGCAATGGTTTGTAGGAATCTGGCAATTTCTGGGACGGAATCCTCATGTCGTCTGGAGCCAAAATCTCCGCGGCTGTCGGCCCGGAAAATCCCGGAGAATCCGGGTGTTAGTCACGATTTCAAGGGCGCTGTCCCGGCACAATTTTGCGAGGCGAACGGGCGAAGGACGAAGCGCCTCTGCGCGGGCGGGGAAGGGCTTGCCGGTCGCCGCTTTGGGCCGCGCCGCGGCTGCGCTTTGGCCAGAGCAAATTGGGGTCGGAATCGGGCGAAGCCCCATTCTTCGAGAGGATGTGGATACCGCTGTGACCGGTTTTGCCCGATTTTGCCCGAAACACTGTTTCAGGCCGGTTACATTGTCAGACTTGCGCCACCCTAGCCCGGTTACAAAGTGCGGCTAAGTTCGTTTCATCACCAAAAAGAAACTCAGCGAAGGGAACGGCGATGTATGCGAAAATCAACACGACCCGTGGCGAGCACCTCCTCCAGGCTCCAGAGCGCGATGACCGCCGTCCGAAACTGGCGCTGCGCCAGCAGGCCAGCGACCATCCCATGGCGATGTTCATTCTGCTGGCTGCTTGCGCCTTCATCGGCATGGCGTTCGCGCCGACAGTCGGGCCGGCCTTCGCCTCGTTGAATCCGCCAGCCAACCTCGTCGACGGCGCGCAGACGACGACCAGGACCGCGCGCCTGCCGATGCCGACGATCGACTTCGCCTGCAAGGGTCAGGCCTGGGGCGCCGAGAGCATGGATTGCCTGCGCGCCATCGCCGAGCAGTCAGGAGCGCACAAGATCCGCGCGATCCGCATGATCGCCAATGCTGCGCCGTTGACCAGCACGCCGAACGTTTTCTGATTTTTGTCAAAGCCTGATCCCGAAACCGGTTCCCTCGTTGGGATCATGCTCTGACTTCCCCCGAGCGCTCCCTCCAGCGCGCTCTTCTTCGGCCCCCTGCCACGAGCCCGGCTGGGGGCCTCTTTTTATCCTTTCAATGCCGCCTGTTCGGCAATGGCGGACAGCACGCTGCGTACATCCAAAGTGCTGAACGGCTTTTCCAGTATCTGCGGCCGCTGCTGCGCCGGCAAGGCCTCGATTTCGGCTTTCGCGCCGATAAGGTCGCCGGTGACCAGCACGAAACGCTGCGCCAGGTCGGGCCTTTCGACAAGCAGCTCGCGATAGATCGATATGCCACTGATGCCGGGCATTCGCAGGTCCGAAAAGACGATATCGGGCGGCATGTGGCCGCCCAAGGTTCTGGTGCCTGATTCCCAGACGGGTGCAATCCGCGACTTGATGCCCATCAATTCGAGGATGTCGGAGAGCGAGCCGGCGACATCCGGCTCGTCGTCGATAATCAGGGCATGACGCAAGCCGCTCGAGCGCGGCTGGTTCTCGCCGGCGCTGGCGGCGCCGGCCGCAATGGCGGGCAGCTGGACCACGAAGCGTGCTCCCCTCGGTATCACTTCCTCGAACCAGACATTGCCATTGTGCCGCTCGATGATCGATTTCGAGATCGACAGGCCGATGCCGGTGCCGACGCCGACCGGCTTGGTGGTAAAATAGGATTCGAAGATGCGGCCGCGGATCGCTTCCGGCACGCCGGGGCCATTGTCCTCGACCGAGAAGCCAGGGTTGCCCCGGTCGCCGCGGAACGTCCGCACCTTGATCAGCCGGTCGCCGGCAATGCCGGCCAACGCATGCTGGCTGTTGATGAGGAAGTTGGCCGCCACCTGCGTCACGTGGTCGGCGTCGGCCATGGCCAGCAGCGGGCCGGCGGCAAAATCGGTGTCGATGATGATGCCGCTCGACCGCGCGCCATAGGCGGTCACCTCGAGGGCCGCGCGGATCACCTGGTTGAGATCGGTCTCGGCTTGGGCGGCGGGGTGAAGGCGGACCATCGACAGGAAGCTCTTGACGATGCGGCCGCAACGCTCGGCGGCGGCGCGCACCTTCTCGGCACGTACCTTGGTCTGCGGATCGGAGGCGAATTCGTGCAGCAGCGTCGATTGCGCGACCACCACGGCCAGCGGGTTGTTGAGTTCGTGAGAGACGCCGGCCAGCAACGAACCCATCGCCGCCATCTTCTCGTTCTGGTGTAGCTTCTCGCGCTGGCGACCGATCTCCTCCTCGGCGCGTAGCCTGTCGCGCAAATCGCGGATCGAACCGAAGATCAGTCGGCGATCGGCGACCCGCATCTCGGTCGCCGTCAGCTCGATCGGAAACACCTCGCCGGCCGCATTCTGCGTCACGGTCTCTAGCCGCTGGCCAACCATAGGCGCGCCGCGGCCGGACATATAGTCGGCGCCCGAAGAATAGCCCTTGCGGTAGTATTCGGGCACGACGGTGTCGAGCAGGTCCTTGCCGAGGATGTCGCTGCGCTGGAAGCCGAACATCTTTTCGGCGGCAGGGTTGAATTCGATGATCGATCCGGCCTCGTCGATGACGATGATGGCGTCGAGCGAGGCCTGCAGCATGGTGCGGCGAATGACCTCGCTGGCATGGGCGTCGGAGGGCGATCGTTCGATGGCGTCGCCAATGGCGAGCGCGATGATGTGCAGCGTCGCCTCCTCCTCGTCGGTCCAGTCGCGCTCGTCGACGCAGTCATTGACCGCCAGCGTGCCCCACAGATGGCCATGCGCGAAGACCGACACCGACAGGAACGACTTGATGTTCTGCTTTTCGAAGTCGGTTCTCAGGAAGCCTTCGAGATCGCGCGTGTGACCGGCGAAGATCTTGCCTTGCCGTTCATCCTCGGCCACCCGCTCCAGCAGCGGATCCGAGTTGACGACCGACTGCATGATGACGGTTGGCGATGCCAGTTCTCCGCCGAAGTCGGGGTCGATCCAATAGGCGGCGACCGACTGGGCGAAGCCCTGGCCGGGCAGCTCGCGCAAGCGAAACAGGATACCGCGCTGGCATTCTATGGCCCGGCAGAGCGTTTCCAGGATGCCCTCCATCTCGCGCTGCCAGTCGCCGGCCTCGCGCAGCCGGCGAACGACGCGCACGGCCGCCATCGCCGCGCCCTGCCTGAGCCCTTGCATATCCGTGTTTGCTGTTTCAGCGGTCATCTTCTGCCGTCATTCCAGGGCCAGTTCGATCGGCGGGCGACGGCTGCGAGCCTGACCCCTCTTTGGGCTCGATGCTCAGTTGCCGTCGCCGGTCGGCAGCGAAAAGATATAGCCTTCGCCGCGCACCGTGCGCAGAAATTTCGGATTGGCCGGATCCGTCTCGATCTTCTTGCGCAGCCGCATGATGCGAATGTCGACAGCGCGCGACGAGTCCGGGTCTTCGGTGAAGCCGATCGCCTCGGAGATCGCGGCGCGGGTCAGCAGCCGGTTGGCGCGGGTCAGAAAAACCTCCAGCACGTCGAACTCGCTCTTGGCCATGTCGATCACCGAGCCATTGGCGCCGGTGACCAGCCTGCCGTCGAGATCGGCCTGGAAAGGGCCAAAGGCAACGGAACGGCGATCTGTCGCGGCCTTCTTGCCTTGAAGCTCCTGCGGCTGAGGAACCCGGCGCAGCACGCTACGGACCCTTGCCAGCACTTCGCGCAATTCGTAGGGCTTGACGATGTAGTCGTCGGCGCCGAGTTCCAGCCCGACGATGCGGTCGAGCGCGGTGCCGGCGGCGGTCGCGTAGATGATACCGATCGGCAGCCGCGAACGCAGCCAGCGACCGAGCGAGAGGCCATCCTCGCCCGGCATGGCGATGTCGAGGATGGCGAGATGGAACGACTGCGTTTCAACAAGGCTGCGCGCGGCGGCCGCACTTTCGGCGGTGACCACGTCATAGCCGGCGGCGCCCAGATATTCGGCAACCGCGTCCCTCAGATCGGGCTCATCCTCGACGATGACAATTCTTGCCCGCACGATGCTCTCGCTCCCACTTTCAGTGGAAAGTAGATTGGGTATAAACATGATGTCCAGCACTCATATCTAGTTGCCAGGGAACGGTTGAAAAATATGGCCGCACGATCCGTCATTGCGCTCGTTTCGGTCGCCGAAGTGGTCGCCACCGAACTCGCCGACCATCTCGAGCGGCGTGGCCACGACGTGCATCAGGCGCGGCAGCCATGGGAGGCTGAGTCGCTGCTGTCGGGAAAGGGCATCGACGTCGTCGTCATCGGCGACAGCGTCAGCCAGGCGGAGGGGCGGGACCTGCTCAAGCGCCATGGTGGCGAGGGCGGACCGGATTTCATCCTGATCTGCCGGCCGGCAGATCTCGTCGACAAGGTGCTGGCGCTCGAGCTTGGTGCGGCCGACGTCGTCGAGAGCCCACTCAATGTCAGGGAACTCGCCGCCCGTGTCGGCGGCCTGCTTTCGCGGCGCGGCAGGGGCACGCAGGAACTGATCGTGCTGGAGAACGCGACCGTCGATCTGAGATCGGCCATGGTCATGCATCGGTCCGGCACGGAAGAGCAGCTTTCGCCCGGTCAGGTGGCGCTGCTCAGGCTGTTCCTGGCCAGTCCGCGCAAGGTGCTGACGCGTGACGATATCATTGCCGCGGCACCTGCCGAAAACGCCGACGCCTTCGATCGCTCGATCGATTCGCGCATCGTGCGGCTGCGCCGCAAGCTCGACACCGACACCATCACCACCATACGCGGCGCCGGCTATCGGTTCGATCCGCCGCAGCAATTCGTCGACTGACGGCTGGGCACTGACACCATCTCTTCGTTCGAGCATCGGAGTTTCCACCTGGGTCCGATGCTCCTGACGCTCAGCGCACCACCAGCAGCGAGGGACCCGCCGGCATGTCATTGCCCATGGTGAGCTCGCTCGCATGGGCGCGGTCCCTGAGCAGCACGGTGGCAACAGCGGCAAAGCCCAGCAGGCCCTGCGCGTAAAGCAGTGCAGAAAGCACCGAAGCGGCGAATTTCGTGTTCATCGTATCAGTTCCCCATATGTGTGTTGCAGGTCACTTCAGGATACTCCCGAAGTGCCCGCGCCGCTCACGGAGCCCCCCGCTGCGGCGCGGGCCTTCGGTCCTCTCGGCAGCAAGTTGCCGGAGGGGCCGCGCATTCCCGTCAGCTTAAGACCGACCCGCCAGAGGGCCTTAAGCCGAACGATGCGCAGGCTGGAAACAATCCAGACCGTGGCAAAAAACAGTGCGGCATGCAGGGTCGAAATCTCGCCTGACGTCATCGCGCCGAGACTTGTCAACGAGTTGCCGGCAACCGTGCCGACGCCGCCGATGACCACTGCCGCGATGCTGATCCTGAGAACCCAGGACAGTGCGTTCGATTTCGTTTCCATTTTCGTACCGGCTGTTTTCGTTACGTCAACTTTGCTTGCGGCCCGTATCCGGATCATGCCGCTTGGAGTCGCGCTTTGTTGCCGCTTGGTTTCGAGATCGAAGATCATTGTTTCATATACAGAAATTCGCACCTTCGTTTAGAGGCAAATACCCATGTTTGTGATCTGGGCCCCGCCAGCAAGCAGTGTCTGTCCCCCATTCTCGGCTGCGTCAGCGGCGTTTCTTGTTAACCAGAGGAAACAGATTCGAAACATAAACGAGCATTTCACGAAATCTCCCCGAAACATGACATTGGGATAAGCAGCCATCGAATTGGAGCCGGCCAAGTCCGGCAGAGAGAGGGGATTCCATCATGCACACCGCCATTTCCGCCAAGCTGATCAACGTCGCCGCCGCCGCCCTGACCGGTGCGGCACTGCTGTTCGGCGCCGGCTCGGGCGCAGCGCACGCCGCCAACAAGATCGTGGCGCGCGTCTCGCTTTCACAGCAGGTCATGGAAGTCTCGGTCGACGGCCGGCCAGCCTTCGCCTGGAAGGTTTCCACCGGCGACGGAGCCCATGTGACGCCGACCGGCTCGTTCAAGCCGACGCGCATGCATGAGATGTGGTATTCGAAGAAGTACGACAACGCGCCGATGCCGCACTCGGTCTTCTTCAGCGGCGGCTATGCGGTGCATGCCACCAACGCGATCAAGCGCCTCGGCCAGCCGGCTTCGCATGGCTGCGTGCGGCTGCATCCCGACAACGCCGCCGATTTCTATCAGCTCGTCGAAATGTTCGGGCCCACCAACACCAGCATTGTCATCGTCAAGTAGCAGGCTGTGAAACGGGCAGGCCAACTGCCGCGTCCTCGTTCAAGGCTCCCGCAGGAAGGTTTGCGCGGTATCGAGTACAGCTCAAACCGGCGGTATCGAGCCCAGCCAAAAAAAGAGGCCGGAATTTTCCGGCCTCTTTTTTGTTGTCATCCTGTTTTGCTTTAGAGCAGTTCACCGTTTCTCTGAAACGGCCAACTGCTCTAACTCTTTGTTTTGACGCAATTCCCTAAGGGAAAGCGCTACGCGCTTTTCCCGGGAAAACCGTTTCACACTTTTCCTGGAATTGCTTTAGTTCGGCAGTGCCGGCATCAGCTTGGGATCCGGCTTCTCGGCCAGATGCGGCAGGTCCTTGCTGGCGATGAAAGTGTAGAACATGGGCACGACGAAGAGCGTGAACATGGTGCCGACCAGGATGCCGGTGAAGATGACCAGGCCCATCGAATAGCGCGCCGCGGCGCCCGCACCGCTGGACATGATCAGCGGCACCACGCCAAGCGCCATCGCCGCCGTCGTCATCAGGATCGGGCGCAGGCGGACCTTGGCCGAGGCGATGATGGCGTCGCGCCGCCGCATGCCATGGATTTCACGCTGCTGGTTGGCGAACTCGACCAGAAGGATGCCGTGCTTGGTGATCAGGCCGATCAGCGTGATCAGGCCGACCTGCGTATAGATGTTGAGCGTGCCGAGACCCAGATTGAGCGGCACGATGGCGCCGAAGATCGACAGCGGCACCGCCATCATGATGATCAGCGGGTCGCGGAAGCTTTCGAACTGCGCCGCCAGCACCAGATAGATGACGATGACGGCCGCCGCAAAGGCGATCAGGATGGTGTTGCCCTGTTCCTTCTCCTGCCTGGACTGGCCGGAGTAATCGATGAAGAAACTATCGGGCAGGTTCTCCCTGGCGATGTCCTCCAGTGCCTTCAGCCCGTCGCCGGTGGTGACGCCGGGCAGCGGAAGCGCGGAAATCGTCGCTGAATTCAGCTGGTTGAACTGCTCGATGGCCGCTGGCGCGGCATTGTTGGAGATATTCACCACGGCCGACAGCGGCACCATCTCGCCCGTCACGCTGCGCACGAAGTATTGGCCGAGCTTTTCGGGGTTGTCGCGGAACTCCTGCGGCACCTGCGGGATGATGTCGTAGCTGTTGGAGTCGCGATCGAATTGCGCCACTTCGGCACCGCCGACCAGCAGCGTCAACGTCCGGCCGATATCGGCGATCGGCAGGTTGAGGGCCGCGGCGCGGTCGCGATCGATGGTCACCGTCACCTGCGGCGCGTCATAGGCCATCGAATTCTGCACGACGATGAAGCGACCGGAGGCCTGCGCCTTGTTCTTGATCTTCTCCGCCACATCGTACACTTCCGAGGAATCGCCGGTCGATCGCACCACCATGGCGATGGGCAGGCCGCCGCCGGAGCCCGGCAGCGTCGGTGGCGCAAAGACGAAGGCCTGGACACCCGCCACCTTGGCGAGACGGGCCGTAATGTCGGCCTGCAATTCCTTGGAATTGCGTTTGCGTTCAGCCCAGTCCTTGAAGGCAAAGCCGACGAAGGCGCTGTTTGTCTCACCGCCGAAGGCGACGGCGGAGAACTGCGCCCGCGTCTCGGGAATATCCCTCACAAGGCCGAGCATCTGGTTGACGTATGTCTCGGTGTAGTCGGACGTAGCATAGCGTGGCGCTGTCACAATCGAGAGCAGAAAGCCCTGGTCCTCTTCCGGCGCCAGTTCGCTCGAGGTCTTGGTGAACATGAAACCGGTGACGCCGACAAGCGCCAGCACGATGATCAGCGTCAGCGGGCGATAGTTCAGCGAACCGGTGACGGCCCTCTCGTAGACGTGCTCGACCCGCGCGAAGGTGCCGTCGACAATACGCTGGAAACGGCCCGGTGTGCCGGACTTCAAGAGGCGCGCCGACATCATCGGGGTGATGGTGACGGCGATGACACCTGACAGCACGACCGAGCCGGCGAGCGTGACCGCGAATTCGCGGAACAGCGCGCCGGTCAGGCCGCCGGTGAAGGCCAGCGGTGCGAACACGGCTGCCAGCGTCATCGTCATGGCGACAATGGCCGAGGCGATCTCGCGCATGCCGCTGAACGCCGCCTGCATCGGCGACATATGGTCTTCCTCCATGTGGCGATGGATGTTTTCCACCACCACGATGGCGTCATCGACGACGAGGCCGATGGCCAGCACCATGGCCAGCAGGGAGAGAAGATTGATCGAATAGCCCACCGCAAACAAAAGGAAGCAGACGCCGATCAGCGACAGCGGGATGGTGACGATCGGCATCATCACCGAACGGAAAGAGCCAAGGAACAAAAGGATGACGACGACGACGATGGCAACCGCCTCGGCGATGGTCTTGAACACCTCTTCGATCGAGGCGCTGATCTGCCCGGTCGCATCGTAGACGACCTCGATGGTCATGCCTTTCGGCAGTGTTTCCTGAATCTGCGGTACCAGCTTGGTAAGCGCCGCCGCCGTGGTCAGTGGGTTGGCCGCGGGTGTCGGGAAGATGGCGAGGAAGGTGCCGGGCTTGCCGTTGAAGCTGACCCTGGTGTCGGTGTTCTCGGCGCCGAGTTCGACGCGAGCCACGTCGCGCAGCCGCACCACATTGCCGTCCGTCGAGCGCAACGGCAGCGCGGCGAATGCTTCGGGCGTCTGCAGCGTCGAGCGCACTGTGATCGACGAGACCACATACTCGTTCTGCGTATTGCCCGGCGCCGACAGGAAGTTGGAATTATCGATCGCCTCCAGAACTTCGGCGGCAGTCACGCCGCGCGCGGCAAGCTTGACCGGGTCGATCCAGACGCGCATCGAGTATTCCTGGGCGCCGAAGATCTGCACGTCGGCGACGCCTTCGACCGTCGACATGCGTGGCCGGATGACGCGCTCGATGTACTCCGTCAGCTGCTCCTTCGTCATGTTCGGATTCTGCATCGAGATGTACATCATCGCGAACTGCTGGCCCGTGCCCTTGACGATGACGGGATCCTTGGAAGCGTCCGGCAAGGTGCCCCGCACGCCCTGGACCTTGGACAGCACTTCGGTCAGTGCCACGTCGGGGTTGGAGCCAAGCTTCATCTGCACCGTCACGGTGCTGGAGGACGGACGGCTCGACGAGGTGACGTAGTCGATGTTCTCGGTCGAGGCGACGGCGCGGGCGATCGGAGCGGAAATGAAGCCCTGGATCAGGTCGGCGCTGGCGCCTGGATAGGCCGTCGTGATGGTGATCGCCGTCTCGTCGACCTTCGGATATTGCCGGATTGACAGGTTGAAGATGCCCTGGAAACCCAGCAGCAGGATCATGCAGGCAAGGACCGTCGAAAGGACAGGCCGGCGAATGAAGATATCGGAAAAGCTCATTGCTGGTCGGCCTGCTTGTTCGCCGATTTGGTCGGGTCGATGGTGTTGTCGACCGCGACGGACATGCCATTGAAAAGCCGGTTCTGACCGGCGGTGACGACTTCGTCGCCAGCCTTCAGCCCCTCGACGATCTCGACCATGCCCTCGTTGCGACGACCGGGCTTGACGAAGACCTGCGACAGCACCAGCGCGGGCTTGTCGGCTTCCGCCGCCGGCTTGGCCGGATCGGCAGCCTTGTCTGCCGGCTTTGCCGCATCGGCGGCAGGCTTGGTTGCATCAGCCGCCGGCTTCATCGCGTCAGCCGGTTTGGTATCCGCGGGCTTTTTGCCTGCGAGTTGGGCGTCCGCCGGTTTGTCGGTTGCCGACGCGGCGGGCTTTTCTTCCGGCTTGGCTGCCTGCGTGGAGGGCGCTTCGGCGGGCTTCGCTGGCTGCACCACGAATATGTAGTCGCCATAGAGGCTGGTGGTCAGCGCCGTCTGCGGCAGCGCCAGCACATTCTGCTCTTCGGGCAGTTCGACACGCACCTGCACGAACTGGCCCGGGGTCAGCTTGCCTTCAGGATTGGCGACTTCCGCCCTGATATTCACCAACCGGCTGGATGGGTCGATTTTCGGGTCGATGCCGCGAATGGTACCGGCATAGGGCATCTCGCCGCCGCCGATGCCCAGCCGCACCGTCTGGCCGATCTTGAGCAGCGGGAGCTGTTGTTCGGGAACCGAGAAATCGACCCGCATCGTGTCCAGATCCTGCAACGTCACCACTACGGTGCCAGGCGCCAGGTACTGGCCGAGGTCGATTCTCGGAATGCCCACCGTGCCGCTGAAAGGCGCCGTCAGCTGCTTTTGGTCGAGCACCGCCTGCAGTTTGTTCACTTGCGCGGCGGTTGCCGATGCGGTTGCCCGCGCCGTGTCGAGCGTAGCGTCCGCATTGACGCCGCGCCTCTGCAGTTCAATGGCGCGCGTCAGCGCCATCTGGACGACCGCGACTTGCGCCTTCGTCGCTTCCAGATCGGCGCGCTCGACCGCACCGTCGAGTTGCAGCAGGACCGCGCCTTCCGCAACCTTCTGGTTGGCGTGAAACAGGATCTCCTTGACGATGCCGGTGGTTTCAACCGTCAGATCGACACCGCGCACAGCCCTGACCGTACCGATAGCCTCGACGCCCGGCGTCCAGGTCGACGGCTTGGCGATGGTCGTCGACACTGTCGCCGCCGGCGGCTTCATCGTAGCGAAATACTGCTTGATGCCGTTGTCGCGCAGGAAGTTGAAGCCGACAATGCCACCGACCACGACGAAGAGGACGAGCAGAACCAGGGCGATGATGACGATACGAAGGATGCGCTTGAACAAGGAAGTCCCCTCAGCCGAAATCCGGCGCGAAGCGCGGACATCGGGACACATATCGACTGCGGGTCCCGATTTCAAATAACGGCGGTCTTACTGTACCGTCTGGACGGTCTTGTCAATTGGGCCTAAGCTTGCGATGGGAGGGGCCATGAAAGCTCCAAGATCGAATTCGCGCGAGAAGATTCTTGCTGCGGCGGCGGACGTCGCACGAGAATCCGGGCCCGGCAGCCTGTCGCTGGAAGCGGTCGCCAGCCGCGCCGGCGTATCGAAAGGCGGGTTGCTCTACAATTTCCCGACCAAGGCCAAGTTGATGCAGGGACTGGTCGAGGGCTATTTGCGTGACTTCGGGCAAGCGCTCGAAACCGCAAATAGTGCCGACAAAGGCAAAAACCCACTCGCAGTCTACATCACGCTGTCGGCAAGCGATTGCGAGGAGAAGCGGCCATCGGCATCCTGGATCTTTTCGGCGATCGCCGAGGATCCCGACTTCATGACGCCGATAAAGACGTTCAAGCAGCAGCTTTTCGAGCGGCTGAAGGGCGAGACGCCGGATCTGAAGTCGCTGCTGGTCTGCTACTTGGCCATAGAAGGGCTGCGCAGCATGAGCCTCTTCGATGCGGATGTCCTTTCGAAAGACGAACGGCAGTTGCTGGTGTCGTCCCTGCTTGAGATTGCGGGGTCACCGCATACCCGCGAGGACATCGATCAGGGCTGATCCAGGAAGGCCTTGCCGGTTGCCGGGTCAAACAAGCGAAGCGCTGTCTCATCGAAGGCGAAGCTGCATGTTTGGCCCTTGGCAAGCCGGGTCCGTGGCGGCAGGCAAGCCGTCAGCCGCTGTGGACCGATGCGAGCCGTGGTGACCAGTTCGGGTCCGGTCAGTTCGATGACCTCGATCTCAACGGGCAATGACAAGTCCGTCGCAGCACCGGACGTCACGCGAAGCGCTTCGGGCCTGATGCCGACGACGACCCGTGCGCCGTTGCGAGCCGAGTTTCGATAGCGTGCAGGCACGGGTATGCGGACGTCGGTATCGGCTATGGCCAGCTTTCCGTCGGCGACGACCGCCTGCAGCATGTTCATCGACGGCGCGCCGACAAAGCCCGCGACATAGAGTGTCGCCGGCTGGTCGTAGATATCTTCGGGCGTGCCGAGCTGCTCGATCCGGCCGTCGCGCATCACCGCGATGCGGGTCGCCAGCGTCATTGCCTCGATCTGGTCGTGGGTGACATAGACGATCGTGGTCTGCAGCATCTGGTGCAGGCGCTTCAGTTCGGTGCGCATTTCCAGGCGCAGCTTGGCGTCGAGATTGGACAGCGGCTCGTCGAACAGGAAGACCTGCGGCTTGCGCACCAGCGCCCGGCCAATGGCGACGCGCTGGCGCTGGCCGCCAGAAAGCTGGCTCGGCTTGCGGTCGAGCAAGGTCTCTATCTGCAGGAGCTTCGCCGCTTCGTGTACCGCCCTGTTGCGCTCGTCGGCGGCAACCCCTCGCATCTCCAATCCGAAGCCGATGTTGCGGTGAACAGTCAGGTTCGGATAGAGCGCATAGGACTGGAAGACCATGGCGATATCGCGATTCTTGGGATGAACGCCAAGGATCGAGCGACCGCCGATCAGCACATCGCCGCTGGTCGCCTCGGCCAGCCCGGCGATGATGTTGAGCAGCGTCGATTTTCCGCAGCCCGAGGAGCCGAGCAGCACCAGGAATTCGCCGCTCTGCAGCGCGATGTCGATGCCTTTCAGCGTCTCGACACTGCCGTAGCTCTTGCGGATGTCGCGGATTTCAAGCGCGCTCATGTGTGGATTCCCTGAACTGCATCGGCCCACCATAGTTGCGGGGCAAGGTGGAAATCGCGCGCGACGCCACATGCGTCGCGGCGGAGAGACAGGCCGACAGCGGCTGCTCCTGCGCCAGTGCAGCGAGGAAGGCGGCGTTGAAGACATCGCCGGCGCCGATCGTGTCGACCACCCGGACATCGGGCGCGACGGCTTCGACAAGTGCGCCGTCCGGGCCGATGGCGATGGCGCCCAGCGGGCCGCGCTTGACGACGAAGGTCGCGCCTTCCCTCATGCTTGACCGGATCGCGCGGGCTGCCTCCACAGGGCTCTGCATTCCGGCCAGGGTCACGGTCTCGACCTCGTTGAACAGCGCCAGTTCGCAGCGCGACAGCCATGCGCGGGTGGCCGTGCAATTGGCCTCGGTCCAGCCATCGATCGGCCAGCCGGTGTCGAGCGCGACGGCAATGCCGTTGCTGTCCGCCCAGTCGAAAAACGCCTCGTAATGGCGTGTGAGATCGTCGGTCAGGAAAGAGCCGCACAACAGCGCGTAGCCGCCCGAGAGCGCCCTGCCGTCGAGCACGGAAAGCACATCGCCGAGGCCGAAGCGCGGCAGATGTCCGCGTGTGGTGAAGAAGGTCCGCTCGCCGTCCGGGTGGGTCATGCCGACGGACAGGGTCGTGCCTTCAGGACGGACCGGCCATTTCTCGGCACGGCGGCCAAACGCCTCGCGAAGCCAACGGCCGAACTGGTCGTCGCCGACATTGGCGGCAACGGCGAAATCGACGCCCAGCGCCTCCCAGGCCAGCGCGCTGTTGCCTGCCTGGCCGCCGACGCGCAATTCGTCGTGGTCGACGACGGTCTCCGTTCCGGCGACAGGCCACGGCGCTACCGGGCCGACAATCAGGTCGACATTGACGTTGCCGATCACCGCAAGCGGCCGCATCACTCGCTCCTGGTGATCTTGGTCGAGCGAACCGGCGTGCCGGCATTGTCGACGCGGGCATCGGCGAAAGCGATCATCAGGCGTTGCGCTGGAGGCAGCATGGCGAAGATCGCGGCCATACCGGAAGCCGGTTTGAAGGAAAGCGTCACGGCTCCTGCGACAGGCCTTTGCCCGGACGAATCGAAGACGACGAGCGGTGCGCCGGCCTCGATCACGGACATGGCCATGGCGGTCACCAGATCCGATGTCGGGTCGTTGCCGCGAAACAGGATGACGCCGACGTGCGGGCCGAGCATTTCCATCGGCCCGTGACGCAACTGGCCACCCTCGAGCGAAAAGCACGGCAGGCGCGACAGTTCGGTAAGGCCGAGTGCCAGCGCTTCGCCGAGACCTTGCAACCGCCGGCCCGAGGTGACGACGGCCGTCACTCCAGCCAGTGCTGCGAGCGCCAACGTGATGTCATTGTCTTGTGGCTGATCCAGGGCGCCAAGCGCGGCACTCGGATCCTCGCCGAGTGCCGCGAGGATCGCCAGATGCAAGGCGAAGGTCACGGTCAGGCTGCGGGTTGCGGCAAACGCCAGTTCGGTGCCGCCGGCGCCGACCAGGCAAGGCACCGTGCGAGCCAGGAACGAATCGCCTTCAAGCGTCAAGCCGAAAACATCGGCGGTGCCGCCAGCCTCTGAGAACCATCTGACGACCTCCGCGCTCTCACCTGACTGCGAGGTGACGAGCACCGTCCTGCCGGCCCGTGGCAACGGTTGGCCGAGTTGCTCGGAAAGCGGCAGTGCCAGCGCATCGATGCCAAGCGCGCGGTAGAGCGGCTCGACGGCGCGGCCGACGGCATGCGAGCCGCCCATGCCGAGCAACAAAAGGCGCCCGCTCCGCCGGATCGAGGCGGCGATCTTTGCCGCCATGGCCGCGTTGTGTTCGAACGACGCGATCGCATCGGCATGCTGGCGCGCCATTTCGCGGTCGATCGCCATGAGCCCGGCGGGGCGGCTCTTGCCAGTGGTCATCGTCATCCTTTCACACCGCCGCTGGTCAGGCCCGAAATCAGCGCCCGCTGCATGACCAGGCCGATCAGCACCGGCGGCAAGGCTGCCAGCACGCCGGCCGTGGCGATCAATCCGTAGTCGGAAACCCGGCCGCCGGCCAAATCGGCGATGGCGACGGTCAGGGTCTTGGCGCGCTGGTCCGAGGTGAACAGCAGCGCATAGAAGAATTCGTCCCAGGCGAGCAGCACGGCAAACAGCGCCGATGTCGCCATTACCGGTGCGGCCAGCGGCAGCGTGATGATGCGCAGCGTCTGGAACAGTCCGGCGCCGTCGATCATCGCCGCCGCCTCGATTTCGCGCGGGATCGAGTCGAAACCCGACTTCATCAGCCAGGTGGTGAAGGGCGCCAGTATGGTCAGGTAGACCAGCGCCAGGCCGAAGACATTGTTGAGCAGGCCGAGATACGACAGGCCCATATAGAGCGGCACGGCCAGCGCCACCGGCGGCAGCATGTAGGTGGCGATGACCATCGAGAGCGACCAGCCGATCGATGGCGTGCGCGAGACGGCCCAGCCGGCCGGGATCGCCAGCGCGAGCGCCGCGATGGTCGCCATGCCGGCAATCTCGAGGCTGTTGCGCAGCGATGAGGTGAAGGCAGCGCCGGCACTGTTTTCGGCGGTCGACAGCAATTGCCCGTAGCGCGAGAAGTCAGCACTTTGCGGCCACCAGCGCAGCGGCTTGGCGGCAAGGTCGGCGGCTGGCGAGATGCTCATGATAAACAGCCAGGCAAGGGGCGCCAGGATGACGGCTGCGAGCAGCAAAGCGCAGGCATGGATGAAGATGGTGAAGGCCGGGCTCTGGCGTTCCATCAGGCGGCACTCCCGGCGGTCTTGCGCACCAGCGCCGCATAGGCGACGGCCAGCACGGTGACGAGCAAGGTGACGATCAGCGCCAGCGACGCGCCGGAGCCGGCGCGCTGGAAGGAGAAGGCCTCCTGGTAGACGAGGATCGACAGCGTGCGCGTGCTGTTGGCCGGGCCGCCGCGGGTCATTACCCAGATGATGTCGAAGACCTTGAAAGCCTCGATGGTGCGCAGCACCAGCGCCACCATCAGCGGGCCGGCGAGATAGGGCAGGATGACGAAGCGGAAGCGGTTGAAAGCCCCGGCGCCGTCGACGAGCGAGGCAGCGGTAATGTCGCGCGGCACCGCCTGCAGCGCGGCCAGCGCGATCAGCGCCACCAGCGGAAAATTCTTCCAGCAGTCGGCGACGATCAGCGCCGCCAGGGCGGTGCCCGGCTCGCCGAGCCAGGAACGGTAGGCATCGATGAGGTGCATTTGTGTGAGGGCAGCGTTGAGCGCGCCATATTCGGGATTGTAGATCAGCCGCCACAGGGTGGCGTTGACCACGGTCGGCAGCGCCCAGGGCAGGATCATCAAGGCGCGCAGGATGGCGCGGCCATGAAACTGCTGATTGAGCAGCAGTGCTGCGAGAACGCCGATCACCATTTCGGCGGCGACCGAAATCACCGCGAAGAGTGTCGTGGTGACCAGCGTGCGCGAAAAATTCGAGCTGGACAGCATGTTCGCATAATTGTCGAAGCCGACGAAATTGCCGCCCGTGCCGACAAGCTTGGCGTCGGTGAAGGAAAGCCCGACAGTATCGACTAATGGCCATCCGATGACGGCGACCATGACCACGAGCAGCGGCAGCATCAGCAACCATGCACGGGTTGTCATCCAGGTGCCCGACATCGGAGCAGCCTTTCTTCGTTCATCTTTGATCTGGACATAACATGGGCGGCACAAGGCCGCCCATGTTGAACGACAACAGTGCTCAGAGGCCGCTGTTTTGCGCGGCGGTCTTCAAGGCGTCTTCCGGCGAAGACTGGCCGAGAAGCGATTCTTGGATCGCCTGTTGCAAGGCAGTCGACAGCTCCTGGTATTTCGGCGTGGTCGGGCGCGGATACATCGCAGCCAGGCCGAGCTTGGCGGCGGCGATCAGCTCTTCCTGGCCCTTGGTCACCGCCGGGTCGTCATAGGACGACGCCCAGATCGGCAGCGAGAGCTTGGCATACTGGTTTTGCGTCGCCTGCGAGGTCATGAATTCAATGTATTTCCAGGCTTCGTCCGGATGCTTGGAGACCGCTGTGACGCCAAGGCCCATCGAGCCGTTGACGGCCGACACCTCGCTGGTGCCACTGACACCTGGCGCCGGCACAACGCCGACTTTGCCCGCGACCTTGCTGTCCTTCGGATCGTTGGCCATGTTGTACATGTAGGTCCAGTTCAGCGCGAAGGCGGCGTCACCGTTTTCGAAGACCTTGCGCACGTCCTCTTCCAGGAATTCCTTGGAATTGGGATTGGTGAGGCCCGACTTGTAGCTGTCGACCATGTATTTCAGCGCCGCGACGCCGGGGCCATTCTGGAAGTCCGGCTTGCCGTCCTTGAGGAAGTCGCCGCCATAGGCGCTGACCAGCGTGGCGTAGTCGCAGATCGCGGCCTCGGCCTGCGACCAGCTCCAGGCGATCGGTGTCTTCAGCAGGCCCTTGTCCTTGATGATCTTGGCCTGTTCGCCGAGTTCTTCCCAGGTCTTCGGCGGCGCCTTGATGCCGGCCTTCTCCAGGATATCCTTGTTGTAGAACAGGTATTTGGTGTCGAGGATCCACGGCATGCCGTAGTACTTGCCTTCATACAGGACCGTGGTCCAGGCGCCGGGCAGCACGCCCTTCTTCATGTCGCCGGTGATCTTCGACGACTCATCGACCAGCACCTTGTTGGTGGCGTATTCGGCCGGCCAGATGACGTCGAACAGCACGACGTCGTAGCCACCGCCCGAGCCCTGCGCGAGCACGGTCTTGTCGTGCAGGCCCTCATAGGGGACGAATTCGAGATTGACCTTGATGTCGGGATTGGCCTTCGTGAAAGCGTCCGTCATGGCGCGTACGTCAGCCTCGCTGTAGGCGGCCTGCGCCATGAAAAGCGCATTGATGGACGTTTCGGCGAAAGCATGGGGAACGAGCAATCCTCCGACAAAGACTGCGCCCAAGAGTGTCTTACCGATCGATTTCAGCATCTTCTTCTCCCATTTCCGATGTTGGCGGGCCGGCGATATGCGTTGCCTTCCCGGATTGATGTCACGTGACCCAATGGTCCCCCGACCGTGGGCGGCGCCCGGCTTAAAGCCCTGGCCGTCTTGTTCTGCGGTCGGTTTCGCTATTAAGTCAATTCGCTTGACTTAATTAGTCGATCAATACCCTAATGGAGTCAAGAGGGAAACGCCGGTGGACGATATCAGCCCGATCCGCGCCAAGAGCGGCACCAACCAGGAAGGCACGAGCGCGCACAACCGTCGTGTCATGATCGAGGCGCTGCGCCTCAATGGCGCCCTGTCGCGCGCCGACCTGGCGCGGGCGACCCAACTCACCAAGCAGGCGGTCTCCAACATCATCGAGGATCTCGAAAGCGACGGCCTGGTCGTTGCCCTCGAGGCGGTGCGCAAGGGCAGGGGCCAGCCATCGACCCCTTACAGGCTGGTTCCCGAAGGCGCCTTCGCCATCGGGCTGCAGATCGATCGCCACCTGACGCGGGCGGTCGCCGTCGACCTGGTCGGCAGCGTGCTGGCGCGAGCCGAGGCCAACCTGCCGTTCGATGAGCCATCGAAGGGCGTCGAGGTGATCCTTGGCCTGGTCGGCGGCGTCCGGCGTGAGCTATCCCAGATGTCCGCCCAATCCGAAGAGAGGCTTGTCGGCCTCGGCGTCGCGATGCCGGGTCCTTTCGGGCTGAAGAATTCGGACGATAAATGGATGATGCCGGCCTGGCAGAAATTTCCGCTTCTGGACACGCTGGCGAGAGGCACAGGCCTGAATGTCAGCTTGCAGAACGACGCCGCCGCCTGTGCGACGGCGGAGCGCATCGTCGGCGCGGCGCATGGCGTCGATCACGCGGTCTGCCTCTACGTCGGTTACGGCATCGGCGCCGGACTGATCCTGAACGGCGAGCTCTACAGCGGCGGCTATGGCAATGCCGGCGAGATCGGCATGGCGCTGCTGTCGCCGGCCGGCCCCAGCTCGACGCCGCTCGAACATCGCGCGTCGCTGGCCTCGCTTTACCAGCATCTCGGCCTCAATCCGGCCGACGACGACATCTACCAACAGATGGACGGCCTGGTCGCGGCCGAGGATCCCAAGATCATTGCCTGGATCGATGGTGCGGCGCATGATCTGCGCTGGAGCGTGCATCTCATCGAAACGATCTTCGATCCCCAGACTGTCATCCTGACCAGCGGAGCGCCGGAAGCGCTGGCCCGCCGGCTGGTCGAGGCGATGCATCCGCTGCTGCCGTCGATCGCCGACCGGCCGGAGCGGAATTTGCCGCGCCTGCAGCTCGGCACCACCGATCCCTGGTCGATCGCGCTCGGTGCCGCCGCGGCGCCGATCAGCCGGGCCTTCGATCCGCTGTTTTCGGCGATCCTGAAGACGCGGTCCAGGGGCGCCTGACAGCGTCGACGCCAGGCTTTTCGCCTGAAATATCCTCGGAAGTTGTGTCCGATATCGTCACACAGGGTTCATTGTGCGGACATAGCGTTCGTCCCGGTTCTTTGCTGCAATGCAATAGGAGTGGGACATGGTGGACATAGTTTCTAGTGAGGCGGGCATTCCGAGACCGGATCATCCGCTGCACAATTCGGGTAGCGCGAAGTGGTTCCTGCCGGCTTTCGGCGTGCTGGTGCTCGTTGGCGTCGTCTATGTCGGCTATGCGCTCAGCCAGGATCTGGCCGAGGCCAAGACCGTGCCGTGGATCCTGCTCGGCATTGCCTTGCTGATCGCGCTCGGCTTCGAGTTCGTCAACGGCTTTCATGATACCGCCAATGCGGTGGCGACGGTCATCTACACACGCTCCATGCCGGCCGAGTTCGCGGTCATGTGGTCGGGCGCCTTCAATTTCCTCGGGGTTCTCACCTCCAGCGGTGCGGTCGCTTTCGGCATCCTGTCGCTGCTGCCGGTCGAGCTGATCCTGCAGGTCGGCTCATCCTCCGGCTTTGCCATGGTGTTCGCACTGCTCGTCGCCGCGATCCTGTGGAACCTCGGCACCTGGTTCCTCGGCCTGCCGGCGTCGAGCTCGCACACGATGGTCGGCTCGATCATCGGCGTCGGCCTCGCTAACCAGTTCATGGCACCTGCCGGCAGTGCCACCAGCGGTGTCGACTGGTCGCAGGCGACCAATGTCGGCATCACCTTGCTGGTGTCGCCGATCATCGGCTTCTTCGCCGCGGCGATCCTGCTCTATGCGATGAAGCTTATGGTGCGCAATCCGGCCCTCTACGAAGCACCGAAAGGCAACACGCCGCCGCCGTGGTGGATCCGCGGGCCGCTGATCTTCACCTGCACCGGCGTCAGCTTCGCGCACGGCTCCAATGATGGACAGAAAGGCATGGGCCTTATCATGCTGATCCTGATCGGTGTCGTGCCGACGGCCTTTGCGCTGAACCGGACGCCCGACATCAACTATCTAGAGGCCTACAAGTCGGCTTCGGTCAACGTCGAGCAGGCGCTGGGCAAATATGTCAAGCCGGGCGTCACCGTCACCGACGCCAAGGCCGCCGTCCAGGATGCCGTGCGCACCCGGACCTGGAGCGACCAGACGACGGTCGCGCTGCAGACCTACATCCACAACACGACAGCGGGCCTGCAGCCCTATGCCACTGTCGACAACGTGCCGACCGATCTGGTCAGCAACGCCCGCAACGACATCTACCTGATCGGCGAGGCACTCAAGCTGATCGACAAGAAGAAGTTGCTGCCGATGGAGGCCGCCGATCTGAAAGCGGTCACCGACTATCACAAGGCCGTCGACAACGCGACGAAGTTCATCCCGATCTGGGTGAAGGTCGCCGTTGCCCTGGCGCTCGGCCTCGGCACCATGGTCGGCTGGAAGCGCATCGTCGTCACGGTCGGCGAGAAGATCGGCAAGAGCCATTTGACCTATGGCCAGGGTGCCGCCGCGGAGCTTGTCGCGATGGTGACCATCGGCATGGCCGACCGGCTAGGACTGCCGGTGTCGACAACGCACGTGCTGTCGTCGGGCGTTGCCGGAACGATGGCCGCCAACGGTTCGGGGCTGCAATGGTCGACGGTGCGCAACCTGCTGCTTGCCTGGGTACTGACCTTGCCGTGCTCGATCACGCTCGCCTTCGTGCTGTTCATCATCTTCCGCCAGGTGTTCTAGAGCGGACAATCAGATGTTGAAATGAAAACGGCGCCGGTTTCGGCGCCGTTTTTCGTTTGGGGTAGTCTGGCTTGTTTCAACGCGGCTGAAGGCCTTGGTCCGCAAAACTGTGTAATTTGGCGTGCGCCTCGTCAGAGGAAGGCGCAGCAATGACCTCAGGTCGGGTCCTCGCGGTGCAGATCGTGGATGGCGACGCCCTCGACATTGGTCGGCAGGGTCAGCCACTGGCGATGGCGCAGCGTGCGCTGCGTGTCCTCCAGCCCCATCTCCCAGTGCTCACGCATCGAGGTGCCGGAGAATTCGTAGTCCTTGGCGTGACCCTCATAGCCTTTGTGCTGGTAGATCAGGTGGACGATGTTGACGACGCCTGCCTGCGAATAGTCCTCGATAAGCTCTTTTTCGCCATCCTTCAACAGTTCGGCGGGCACGCGCTTCAGCGCCTCGAGCAGCTTCATCTTCAGCGCATGGATGCGCTGGAAATTGTCGGTGTTCTGGCGCGTGCGGCTGGAATACATGATGTCCTTGTGCCGCGACAGCACGTCGGCCATGCCGCGTGGCAAGGTGCCGCGCGCGCTGAACAGGTCGACCTGGAACACCAGCGATGAGCGGTCTTCCTCCTGGTCGAGCAGGTATTGCAGCGGCGTGTTGGAGACGATGCCACCGTCCCAGTAGTATTCGCCCTCGATGCGGATCGACGGGAAGGCCGGCGGCAGCGCGCCGCTGGCCATGATGTGCTCCGGTTCGATGCGCACTTTCTCGGTGTCGAAATAGACGAAGTTGCCGGTCCTGACATTGACCGCGCCGACGCTCAGCCGCTTCTTGCCGTCGTTGAGGATATCGAAGTCGATCAGGCTTTCCAGCGTCTCCTTCAATTCGGCCGTGTCATAGAAGCTGGTGGCGCCTTCGGCTCCCGGCTGTTCGAACCAGGGATTGGGATTGCGCGGCTTGAAGAAGCCGGGCTGGCCCATGGTCATCGTCATCCACGAACTGGTGCGGTTGCGGATGTCGCGGTAGATGTCGCCTTCCGGCGTATAGGCCCAGATCTTCCGGCCCGAGATCGTCTGCCAGAATTGCTCGAGCCGCTGCAGGCGGCGGCTTGATTCATTGCCGGCGATGATCGCCGCATTGATGGCGCCGATCGATACGCCGGAAAGCCAACTCGGTTCGCAGCCGGCGTCGGCCAGTGCCTGATAGACCCCGGCCTGATAGGCGCCGAGCGCGCCGCCACCCTGAAACACCAGCGCGATGCGGTCATACTGCGCCGAGATTTCCTCGATGGTGGCGGTGGCCTCCTTCTTGCGATTGCGTTCAAGCACGAATTTTCTCCGGCTGGGTTGCGCTAATCTCGGAGGGGTCGCGATCAGCAAGGTAGTCGTAAACCACCTCGCCCAGCCCGAGCGTCAGATCGGCGGTGAAATGAACAGCGGATACGATGTCGAGCACTGGCAACTTCGCCACGTCGGCCATGACATGGGGCCGCAGATCGAGCGCCGCGGGCGCCGTCCATGCCTCCTTCAGCGTGATATCGGTAAGATAGTAGCGGACCAGCTCGCAGATGCGCGGCGTGCCGTCGACATGTGGGATGATCTTGACCAGGAAGTTGGGAGCAGCCAGCGAGGCAAGCACGGAATCGTGATCGGCCTCCCGGTGCTTGTAACCCATGGTGCCGGTGGCGCACAGAACGCTGCCATAGTGCAGCGTGCCGACCACCACTTCGCCCTCATGCACGATCTTGGGGCTGGCCAGCTTCTTGGGAAATCCCCACAGTTCACGCCCGCCGGCGATCGGCGCGTCGTCGTCGAGATACATCGAATGAACGTAGCCGCCGTGCTGGCCTTTGTAGCGCACCGGGATCACCTGGCCGGTCTCGGTATAGTCGCCGAAGCCAGTTGAATCAGGCATGCGGATGAATTCGTACTTGACCAGCGGCTCATCGATCTCCAGCGGCGCCGGCACGACGGCCTCGAGCGCCTCGCGCGTCGTGCGGTAGGTGATGATGACGTATTCGCGATCGAAGAAACGATACGGCCCCGGAGGGAAGGACGGATTGGTCAGCGGCATCGCATAGGCGCGCTTCACGACATCGGCGATTTCCAAGCTGCACCCCCAAAGGTCTTTTACAGGCAAAATTTCGTCAGGAATGACCGCGCGAATGCGCAACCGATTATGTTGCACGGCACCATGACAGTGCCGTGTCATCCCGGCGACAACGGTTTCGAAGGGACAGGAGCCATGCTCCGGCGTTGTCGCAAGGTTGTAATCGCATCGACACATGGCTCTGCCATTGTCATGCTGCGATGCACAATTATATGTCATGTTCCCTCCCACCTCGCGCGAGATCACCATGGGTTCCCTGTCTTCGAAGAATGCCCTCGTCACCGGCTCGACCAGCGGTATCGGCCTGGCAATAGCCCGCGCCTTTGCCGCCGAAGGCGCAAACGTCACCATCAACGGGCTGGGGGATGCCGCGGCAATCGAACAGGAGCGCGCCGGCATCGAGAAGGATTTCGGCGTCAAGTGCCGCTACTCCGATGCCAACATGATGGACGGCGCGGCGGTGAGCGCCATGGTGCATGAGGCCGAGGCCGCGTTCGGCAGTCTCGATATCCTGGTCAACAATGCCGGCATCCAGCATGTCGCGCCGATCGAGGACTTCCCGGACGACAAATGGGAAGCCATCATCCGCATCAACCTGCTCGCCGCCTTCTACGCGATCAAGGCGGCGGTGCCCGGCATGAAGGCGCGCAAATGGGGCCGCATCATCAACACGGCCTCCGCGCATGCGCTGGTCGCTTCGCCGTTCAAGTCGGCCTATGTGTCGGCCAAGCACGGCATTGCGGGCCTGACCAAGACGGTGGCTCTCGAGACAGCGCTTGACGGCATCACGGTCAATGCGATCGCGCCGGGCTATGTCTGGACGCCGCTGGTCGAAAAGCAGATTCCCGATACGATGAAAGCGCGCGGCATGACCGAGGAACACGTCAAGCACGACGTGTTGCTGGCGGCGCAGCCGACCAAGGAATTTGTGACCGTCGACGAGCTTGCGGCATTGACGCTGTTCCTGTGCTCGGACTCAGCCAAGCAGATCACCGGCACGACCCTGCCGATGGACGGCGGCTGGACTGCGCAGTAGAGGATGGTCAAGGCGTTTCGTTTGCCGGCTGGTGCCGCCAGGATTCAACCGGAAAGCCGCCAGCACGAGGCATCCCGGTTAGGCCCATGAAAGTCATCCAGATATCCGATCCGCATCTGATGACGCCGGGCGGTCTTCTGTACGGCTCCAATCCGCTCTCCAGGTTGCAAGCCTGCCTTACCGACATCGGCGCCAACCATGCCGACGCTGATCTGGTGGTGATTTCCGGCGACCTGACCAATGACGGCGAGCGCCCCGCCTATGCCGCGCTGAGTGAGAGTCTGACAAAATTCGGTCCGCCCTGCCGGCTGATGCTTGGCAACCATGACGACCGGGCGCTGTTTCTCGAGATGTTCCCGCAAGCCACCGCCGAGCCCGGCTTCGTCCAAAGCGTCGTCGACAGCAGCGAAGGCCGCCTGATCCTGCTCGATACGTTGGATAGCGGCCATGTCGAAGGCAAACTGTGTGCAGCGCGTCTCGACTGGCTCGATGAGCAACTGCAAGAGGCCCGAGATCGGCCGGTCTTCCTGTTCATGCACCATCCGCCGTTCCGGATACACATCCCCGAGCTCGACCGTGTCATGCTCGCCGATGCCGATGCCTTGCATGAGGTACTGCTGCGCCACGGCAATGTCCGCCACATCTTTGCCGGACACGTCCACCGGCTGATCGCCGGCAGCTGGCGCGGCATTCCCGTCAGCACGCTGCGCAGCACCAATCATCAGACCGCGCTGGATTTCTCGCAGAGCTGGAGCCTCGGCCACGAGCCGCCAGCCTATGCCGTGATCTTGATCGATGCGGATGGGGTGATCGTGCATTTCCACGATTTCCCGGTGCCGCCGGCTCTATAGCCTGAACCGTCGAGAGGCCTGGCGCAGCGATCGCCACGACCAGTGGACGAGCTACCCAGAATCCGTGTGCCGGGAAGCACGCAGCCGTGCCAGTGTGTGGTCTGCGCAACCGCTGCGCGACCCTCGCGTTGGTGGGCTGTTTTGGGTCACGCGGAGCCTCCACAATGGTGCGCCACAAAGCAACTGATGTGCACATTAGTCTTGACAGAAATACATATGTTCAATACCGGTCAGGCGATTGAATAACCTGCATTATGGGAGGAACGAGCGGTATGGCTTCCAATGTTTCGTTGACGGGCCTTGCCCGCGATCTCGAGGAACGCGCCAGGTCGGGCAAGCCCATCCGTATCGGCCTGATCGGCTCCGGCGAGATGGGAACCGATATCGTCACCCGCGTCGCCCATATGTCCGGCATCGAGATCGGCGCCATTTCCGAACTGAACCTGCCCGCCGCCAGCAAGGCGGTGGATATCGCCTTCCAGCAAACCGGCCATGCGCGCGAAGTGTCGAACGCGTCAGCGATGACGGCGGCGATGGAGGCCGGCAAGGTCGCGGTCACCAACGATGCCAGCCTGGTCATCGACAATGACCTGATCGATGTCGTCATCGACGCCACCGGCGTTCCGGCGGTCGGCGCCGAAATCGGCCTGCGCGCCATGGAGCATGGCAAGCATCTGGTGATGATGAATGTCGAGGCCGACGTCACCATCGGCGCCTATCTGAAAAGCGAGGCCGACAGGCTTGGCGTCACCTATTCGCTGGGTGCCGGCGACGAGCCGTCGTCCTGCATGGAGCTGATCGAGTTCGTCTCGGCGATGGGCCATCCGATCGTCGCCGCCGGCAAAGGCAAGAACAATCCGCTCAACATCGACGCCACGCCCCCCGACTATGAGGAGGAGGCCGAGCGCCGGCATATGAATGTGCGCATGCTGGTCGAATTCGTCGATGGCTCCAAGACCATGGTCGAGATGGCGGCGATCGCCAATGCCACTGGGCTGGTTCCCGACAAGCCCGGCATGCACGGCCCGGCGGCGACGCTTGGCGAGCTGTCCAAGGTCCTGGTGCCGCAAAAGGACGGCGGCGTGCTGTCGAAGGTCGGCGTCGTCGACTACTCGATCGGCAAAGGTGTCGCGCCTGGCGTCTTCGTCGTCGCCGACATGTCGCACCCGCGCATTTCGGAGCGCATGGAAGATCTGAAGATGGGCAAGGGCCCGTATTTCACCTTCCACCGCCCCTATCATTTGACCTCGCTCGAAGTGCCGCTGACCTGCGCCCGCGTCGTGCTCTACGGCAAGGCGGACATGGTCCCGCTGGCCAAGCCGACGGCCGAAGTCTGCGCGGTGGCCAAGAAGGATATGAAGCCGGGTGAGAAGCTCGATGCGATCGGCGAATATTGCTACCGCGCCTGGATCATGATGGCGCCGGAGGCGCGCGCCGCCAAGGCCATTCCCTGCGGCCTGCTGCAAGGCGGCTCGGTGACCCACCCGATCAAGAAGGGCGAGCTCATCACCTATGCGAATGCCGCTCCCGCGCCGGGCTCCAAGATCGCCGAATTGCGTGCCCGCCAGGACAAGCTCGTCTACGGGTCCGTGGGAGCCTGACCATGGCCGGAGCCAGCAAAGCCGTCGCCGACAGTCGCGCCAACCTGCCCTTCGTCTATCGACAGTACAGCGCCGAGCAGCTCAGAAATGTGCTCTACAAGATGTACCTCATCCGGCGCTTCGAAGAGGGCGCGGAGGACTGCTACACGCGCGGCCTCATCCACGGCACAATGCATTTGTCGATCGGCCAGGAAGCCAGCGCCATGGGCATCTGCATGCCGCTTGCCGAGGATGACCAGATAACGTCGACGCATCGCGGCCACGGCCACTGCATCGCCAAGGGCGCCGAGGTCAAGCGCATGTTCGCCGAGTTCTTCGGCAAGACCACCGGCTACTGCAAGGGCCGTGGCGGCTCGATGCACATCGCCGATGTCGGAAAGGGCAATCTCGGCGCCAATGGCATCGTCGGCGGCGGCATTCCGATCGCCGTTGGGGCAGCACTTTCCGCCAAGATGATGAAGACCGGAAAGGTCGTGGTGTCGTTCTTCGGCGATGGCGCCAACAATGAAGGCGCATTCCACGAGGCGTTGAACATGGCCTCGGTCTGGAAGCTGCCGGTGATCTTCGTCTGCGAGAACAACGGCTACGGCATGTCGACTTCGACGGCGCGCTCGACCGCCGTCAAGAACATCGCCGAGCGCGCCGCCGCGTATTCGATGCCGGGTGTCATCGTCAACGGCAACATTTTTTCGGAGGTCGCCGAGGCGTCCTGCAAGGCTGTCGAGCGTGCACGCGCCGGCGAGGGGCCGACGCTGATCGAATCCAAGACCTATCGCCATCGCGGCCATTCCAAGAGCGACCGCAACCGCTATCGAAGCAAGGAGGAGATCGAGGACTGGATGTCGAACCGCGATCCGATCACCCTGTTCGAAAGCGAGCTGCGCGAATTCGGCTTCATCGACGACAAGGGCATCGAGGCCATTCGCGGCGCGGTGGCACAGGAGATCGCCGACGGCATCGAGTTCGCCAAGGCGAGCCCGTCGCCGAATGTGCGCGACACCGGCAATTATGTCTATACGGAGCAGGCGTGATGGACGCGATGGCGCGTGAACTGAGCTACGCCCAGGCGATCCAGGAAGCCATGGCGATCGCCATGGGCATGGACGAACGCGTCTTCCTGATGGGCGAGGATATCGGCGTCTATGGCGGCGCCTTCCAGGTGACCGGCGATCTGGTCGATCGGTTCGGCACCGAGCGGGTGATCGACACGCCGATTTCGGAACTGGGTGGCGCGGGCGTGGCGGTCGGCGCCGCCCTCACCGGCATGCGGCCGATCTTCGAGTTCCAGTTTTCCGATTTCGCCACGCTCGCCATGGAGCAGATCGTCAACCAGGCGGCCAAGATGCGCTTCATGCTCGGCGGCGAGGTATCGGTTCCGGTGGTGATGCGCTTTCCCGCCGGCTCCGGCACAGGTGCCGCAGCCCAGCACAGCCAGAGCCTCGAGGCCTGGCTCGGCCATGTGCCGGGCCTCAAGGTCATCCAGCCGGCGACGCCATACGATGCCAAGGGCATGCTGCTGGCCGCAGTCGCCGATCCCGATCCGGTGATGATCTTCGAGCACAAGCTGCTCTACAAGATGAAGGGCCCGGTGCCCGAAGGCTACTACACAGTGCCGATAGGCAAGGCCGACGTCCGCCGCGAGGGACGCGACCTGACCATCGTCGCCACCTCGATCATGGTGCACAAGGCGCTTGACGCCGCGGCGGCGCTGGAAGCCGAAGGCATCGACATCGAAGTCATCGATCTCCGGACCATCCGGCCGATGGACAAGCAGACCGTCATCGACAGCGTCAAGAAGACGTCGCGGTTGATGTGCGTCTACGAAGCGGTCAAGACGCTGGGCATCGGCGCCGAGGTCAGCGCGATGATCGCCGAGAGCGAGGCGTTCGATTACCTCGATGCGCCGATCGTGCGGCTGGGCGGGGCGGAGACGCCGATCCCCTACAATCCTGAGCTGGAAAAGGCTGTTGTGCCGCAAGTTCCCGACATCATCGCGGCTGCGCGCGACCTCGTGAGAGGGGTTCGCTGATCGATGCCGACCGAAGTCATTCTTCCCAAGGTCGACATGGACATGGCGACCGGACAGATCTCGCGCTGGTTCGCCGAGGAAGGCGCCAGCGTCAAGAAGGGCGATGTGCTATTCGAGATCGAGACCGATAAGGCGGCGATGGAGATCGATGCGCCGGCCAGCGGCACCTTGCGCGATGTCACTGGCAAGGAGGGGATCGACATTCCTGTCGGCGCGGCTGTCGCCTGGATCTATGCCGATGGCGAAGCCTACGGCGACAAGGCGCCGATCTCCCTCCTTGAGGGAGAGATATCGACGAAGCCGACAGAGGGAGGCGATGTCCCGCCTGCGTCTCAACCTGTCGCGCCCCCCTCTGTCCTGCCGGGCATCTCCTCCCCAAAGGGGGAGATCGGCAAATCGCCTTCGGTTGCGCGCGCAACACCCTTGGCTCGTCGTCTTGCCCGTGAGGCGGGTCTTGCACTCTCCACCATTGCAGGCACCGGCCCGCATGGCCGCGTGGTGAAAGCCGACGTCGATGCGGCGATTGCCGGTGGCGGCGCCAAGCCTGCTGCCAAGGCAGCGCCCGCAGGGGTACCAGCGGCTCCGGCTGCTGCCGCCGCGCCGGTGAAGGCGATGTCGGACGAGCAGGTGCTGAAACTGTTCGAGCAAGGCTCCTACGAACTCGTCCCGCATGACAATATGCGCAAGACCATCGCGCGCCGCCTGGTCGAGGCCAAGACCACCATCCCGCATTTCTACCTGACGCTCGACTGCGAACTCGATGCGCTGCTGGCGCTGCGCACGCAGATCAATGCGGCAGCGCCAGTCAAGAAGACCGAGAAGGGTGACGTGCCGGCCTACAAGCTGTCGGTCAACGACATGGTGATCAAGGCAATGGCGCTGGCGCTGAAGGCGGTGCCGGATGCCAATGCGTCRTGGACCGAAAGCGCCATGGTCAAGCACAAGYATGCCGATGTCGGCGTTGCGGTGTCGATCCCSGGCGGCCTGATCACGCCGATCATCCGCAAGGCGGACGAAAAGACGCTGTCCACCATCTCCAACGAGATGAAGGACCTAGCCAGCCGGGCGCGCAGCCGCAAGTTGAAGCCGGAAGAGTATCAGGGCGGCACCACGGCTGTATCGAACCTCGGCATGTTCGGCATCAAGGACTTTGCCGCCGTCATCAACCCACCGCATGCGACGATCCTGGCGGTCGGCGCCGGCGAGGAGCGGGCGGTTGTCAAGAATGGCGAGATCAAAATCGCTACCGTCATGTCGGTGACGCTGTCGACCGACCATCGCGCCGTCGACGGTGCGCTGGGGGCCGAATTGCTGGTTGCCTTCAAACACCTGATCGAGAACCCGATGGGCATGCTGGTCTAGGCCGGTCGACGCACGAAAGCTTCGGTGCCCCGAAGGATCGCAGCCGCCCCAGGGGCGGCCATGAGGCTCGTGGAACACTGGTTCCGCGGGCCGGTGTTGTTGTGCTGTGAGAGCATTCCGCGCGAAGCCGTTGCCTGATCGGGCCGGGCATGCGCACTGTCATCCACCAGTCATATGCGCCGTGCAGGGAGGGGAGACGGGAACCGGCCAAGGCGCCGGACCGCTCATGCACAGACAGACAGGAGGTCTCATGAAGACGCTATTCATCAAGCTGCTGGCCAGCCAGCTTGCACTCGCGGCAACTTTGTTTGCCGGCGTGGCCGGTGCTGAAACGCTGACGCTCTACACATCCCAACCGGAAGCCGATGCGGCCAAGACCGTGGATGCCTTCAAAAAGGCGCAGCCCGGTATCGACGTGACCATCTATCGTTCGGGAACGAGTGACATCCTGACCAAGATGGCAGCCGAATTCGCCGCTGGCAGCCCGCAGCCCGACGTGCTTTTGATCGCCGACGCGGTCAGCATGGAGCTGTTGAAGAAGGACGACCGGCTGCTCCCCTATCCCGAGGCAAAGCTGGATGGCATCGAGGCTGATGCCTATGACGCCGGCAAGACCTATTTCGGCAGCAAGCTGATCACCACCGGCATTGTCTACAACACCGCGGCGGCTGAAAAGCCCGCGCATTGGGCCGATCTCGCCAAGCCGGCCTATGCCGACGGCCTGGTCATGCCGAGCCCGCTCTATTCGGGTGCGGCCGCCTACCTGCTCTCCGGCTTCGTCGGTGACACCAATTATGGCTGGGATTTCTTCCAGAAGCTGAAGACCAACAACACCGTCAGCGTCCGTGGCAACGGCGCTGTGCTGAAGTCGGTGGCGAGCGGCGAGAAGCCCTATGGCATCCTGGTCGACTTCATGGCGATGAACGCCAAGAGGAAGGGTTCGCCGGTCGAATTCGTGTTCCCTAGCGAAGGCGTGCCGGCGGTGACCGAACCGGTCGCGATCATGAAGACCGCCAAGAATGTTGACGGCGCCAAGAAGTTCGTCGACTTCATTCTTTCCGACGAAGGCCAGAAGCTGGCGCTGTCGATGGGGTATCTGCCGGCACGCGCCTCGGTCGGCCGTCCCGAATGGATGCCGGATGGCGTCAACGTCAAGGTAATGCCGTTCGACACCAAGGCCATCGTGGCCACCACCGACGCCGACAAGGCGAAGTTCTCGGAACTGTTCGGCGGCTGAGCCCGACAATCGCGGCGGGATGCCGTTGAAAGCGGCATCCCGGACCGCTGACAGATCCCAGGAAACGCAATCATGTCCACACGGATCAGGGAAAGCCGGGGCCAGGAAATGGCCCTGACGGCGGCGGTAGCTGTCGTGATCGCCCTGCTTTCCTTGCTGCCGGTGCTGCGTCTCTTCAAGGAGATCGTCGCACCCGGCGGCACCTGGTCCGGCATGGCGATAGAGGCCGGATTGAGAAGCCCGGCGACCTGGATCGCGACCTGGCACACGCTGGTCGTCGGTATTGGCGGCACCTTGCTTGCGGTGCTGTCGGGAACGCTGGTGGCTCTCCTCATCACGCTGACCGACATACGCGGCCGCAGTGCGCTGGTGCTCTGCTACGTCATGCCATTGATAATCGCGCCGCAGGTGACCGCGCTCGCCTGGCTGCAACTGTTCGGTCCGGCAAGTCCGTTCCTCAAGCTGTTCGGTGCGGCACCGCCGCTCGGCACCAGAAATCCGCTCTATTCCACCTCGGGCATCATCCTGCTGCTCGGCGTGCAATACGGCCCGCTGGTCTTCCTGCTGGTGCGCGCCGGCCTGCGCAAACTGCCGCGCGAACTGGTCGAGGCGGCGCGCGCCGGCGGCGCCGGCTGGTTCACCGTGCTGGTCACCATCGTGCTGCCTTTGATGACGCCGTCGATCATGGCGGCCGCGGCACTTGCCTTCGTGTCCTGTGTCGGCAATTTCGGCATCCCTGCCTTTCTCGGCATTCCCGCCAATTATCTCGTGCTGCCGACGCTGATCTATCAGCGCCTGGCCGGCGGCGGCCCTGCGGTGCTCGGCGAAACCGCGTTCCTGTCAGTGTTGATCGGTATCATCGCCATGGCTGGCATTCTCGCGCAGGAGGTCGTGAGCCGCCGCCGCGATTATCGCATCAGCTCGACGTCGCTGCCGGCCGAGCCCTACGAGCTCGGCCGCTGGCGACCTGGCGTCCAGGCCGGCATGTGGCTGCTGATCGTGGCGGTGCTGTCCCTGCCATTGTTCGGGCTGCTGCTGACGTCGCTGGTGCCGGGCTACGGCATTGCTCTCACCGCCAGGACGGCAACGCTCGACAATTATCGCTTCGTGCTGTTCGAGCATGACGCGGCCAGCCGCGCCTTCTTCAACAGCTTCTGGCTGTCGATCGCGGCGGCCTTCTTCGCGGTCGTCGTCGCCGTGCCGATCGGCTACCTCATTGCCTGGAGCAAGCAGCGCTGGGTGCGGCTGCTCAACCTGTCGGTCGAACTGCCTTATGCCTTGCCCGGCGTGGTGCTGGCGATCGCCTCGCTGCTCCTGTTCCTGCGGCCGATCCCACTCACCGGTATCCAGCTCTACAACACCGTCTGGATCATCCTCTATGCCTACCTCGCCCGCTTCCTGGTGCTGGCGCTGCGGCCGACCATCAGCGGCTATCACCAGATCGACCGGGCGCTGGAGGAAGCGGCCCAGGTGGCAGGTGCCGGGCTGTTCCTGCGCATGCGCACGATCATCTTTCCGCTGGTGGCGCCTGCGGCGATCGCCGGCGGCCTGCTGATATTCATGACGGCGCTCAGCGAGCTCACCGTGTCAGTGCTGCTGTGGTCGTCGGGCTCGGAGACGATCGGCGTGGTGATGTTTTCCTTCGAGCAGGGTGGCGATTCCAACTACGCGGCGGCGATGTCCGTCATCACCGTGGCGGTGACCTTCGTGCTGATGCTAGCGACCAATCTGCTTGCCACACACCTTCCAGGCGGAGTGCTGCCATGGCGCGATTGACCCTGGACCATGTGACCAAGAGTTTTGCCGACTTCGACGCGGTCAAGGACGTATCGATCGATGTCGGCGACGGCGAATTCCTGGCCGTGCTCGGCCCCTCCGGCTGCGGCAAGACGACGTTACTGCGCCTCGTCGCCGGGTTCGAGAAGGTGACGTCAGGCGAGATCCGCATCGGCAATGAGGTCATGTCGGGCACGGGCGGCAGCGTTGCGCCGGAAAAGCGGCGCGTCGGCATCGTCTTCCAGAACTATGCGCTGTGGCCGCACATGACGGTCGCCGAGAACATCGGCTATTCGCTCAAGGTGGCAAAGCTCAACAAGGCTGCTGCGCGCCAGAAGGTCGAGGACGCGCTTGCTTTGGTCAATCTGCAGGGGCTGGGCGACCGCAGGCCGGCCAATCTCTCCGGTGGCCAGCGTCAGCGGGTGGCGCTGGCGCGCTGCCTTGTCGCCGCGCCGTCGCTGGTGCTGTTCGACGAGCCGCTCGCCAATCTGGACGTGCATCTGAGAGCCTCGATGGAGGATGAGTTCGCCGCCTTTCACAAGCGCACGGGCACCACCATCGTCTACATCACCCATGACCAGGCCGAAGCGATGGCGCTGGCCGACCGCATCGCGGTGATGGATCATGGACGCCTGGTGCAGTTGGCGACGCCGCGCCAACTGTATCATGAGCCGGCAAATGAAATGATGGCATCCTTCATTTCGCAAGGTATCTTGCTTCCCGCCGATGTGCTCAGCTCAGAGCAGGCCAGGCACTGCAAGGTCAGGGTTCTCGGCACCGAGCTGGTCGTTCGCTGCCGGACCGGCGAGCGGCCGCGCGCCGGCGCAAAGATCTGCTGCCGGGCAGCCGATCTCGAGGTGGTGCCGGACGGTCCCGGCTTCGATGGCCTCGTCAAGCGGGTGATCTACCAAGGCGGCTCGGCGCGCATCGAATTTGCGCCTTCCGCCAACCCCGACCTGACCTTGCATTTCGAACAGCCCGATCCGGTGGTGCTGGAGCGCGGCTCGCAGTCGCGTCTGCGGATACGATCTGGATGGCTCATCCCGGCGACGGGGGCGGCATCATGATGATGCTCGACCTGCTCGGCGGGTTGGGAAAAGGCCGCACCGGTCTCGCCGCCAGCTGTTGCGCCGGTCATCGAGATCACCAACCTGTCAGCGGCTAAATTGCGCCAATACAGTGCCTGTGCTTGAAGCCGCCGCTTTTTCATTCCACATCGGGCGCAATGAACGGCAAGATACGAGAGTGGTTTCGCAATTGGCGATGGGCCTTGGCGGCATCGCTGATCCTGCATGCCTTGATCGCAGCGTTCTTGTTCTTTGGCGTGCCGAGATCCGAGCAGCAGCCGGATCAGCAGGAACAGCCCGTCAATGTCGCGATTGTGCCGCCGCCCGAGAAGCCTAAGCAGAAACCTGCTCCAAAGCCACCGGAGCCGACACCTGAAAAGAAGGCTGAAAAGCCGCCTGAACAAAAGCCGCCTCCGGAGCCCCCGAAACCGCCAGACGAGCATGTTCTGAAGCGCGTTTTCCAGTACGGCCAGAAAGATACGGGACCGGAGAAATCGCTCGACGGAAGCAGCGCTAAACCCAACACGCCATCACCGGCCAAGGATGAGGCGGCGAAGCCGCCCATAACACCGACACCCGCGCCGACACAGCCCGCCCCGGCTGCAACGCCACAGCAGAAGGCAGAGCCCAGCAAGCCTGACGAGAAGCCGGCCACCGTTGCGCCGGACGAAAAGCCCGCGCAAGGCGAGGAAAAGCAGGAGGCCGCCGCGCCGGACGCCAAACCTGCGCAAAACGAGGAGAAGCAGGCGACCGAGGACGCTGACAGACAGCAGCCGGACAAACAGGAGCTCGCACCGCAACCCGCCGAAAAGCAAGCGGTTGTGACGCCAAAGCCATTGGCGGCTGAGACTGGTGGTAAGCCAGCCCCTCCAGCCTTAAATGGAAAGGCAAGGCCCAAACCTGCCAAGACGTTGACGTTCAAACCCGCAAGAGCCTTCAAAGCGCCGATCGGGAATGCTGGAAGGTCAAATCCCACCAACAACGATGTTGCAGGATCGCCAATCTATTCCGGCCTTCCGGGCGTCAGAAAGCTTTACTCGCAGGGGGCAACCGGCAATGCCTTCGCCACAAGCTCCATGGAGAATGTGCCGCGCGGTCAGCGCGTGGCCACCCTTTGCGGCAATGTTCTGAGCCAGGAACTGCAAAGTGCCGACTATTCGGTCAAATGGGTGCCAACCATCACGCTGGACAAAGGTAATGTTCTCAACCCTACTCAAGCGGCCTTCAGCACCAGAAGCACTTGGTACGATCTAAACTTCCGATGTGAAGTCGACGCCGATGCGACGAGGGTCCTATCTTTCAACTTCCGTGTGGGGTCATTAGTCCCGCCTGGCGAATGGGCCAGCCGTGGATTCACTAAGTATCCGCTAAATTAGGCCGGTACGCCAAAAGGACAATTGCCGGCCATTTCTTGCCAGTCCGCGCAGACGAAATCGGCACCAGCCGCCGTCAGGCCGGCGGCAACCGCGCCCTGGCTGCCGAAGGACGAATCCTCGATGACGATGCAGTCGGCCGGATCGGCACCCATCCTGGCGGCGGCGAACTGGCTGATCTCCGGTCTTGATGGATCGGATCGTGGGTAGCCGCTCATTGAGCCGCCCCAGCGCCTTGGCCGGGCTGCCCTGGGTGTGGTGATCCAAATCGACAAGCTATCAGGGGCTAAACGGCGCCAATACAGTGCCTGTGCTTGAAGCCGCCGCTTTTTCATTCCACATCGGAAGGAATGAAGGACGAGACACGAGACCGGCGCCGGAGTTTGTTGTGGGCCTTGCCCGCATCGCTGATCCTGCACGCGCTCGTCGCAGCGCTCGTGGTCTACAACGTGCCTAGGCCTCCCCAACAGCCGCAAGAGGAGCAGGCGGTCAATGTCGCGCTCGTGCCTCCGCCCGAGCAACCAAAACCGAAACCTGCTCCGGTGCCGCCTCCGAAGCCACCGGAACCGAAGGTTGAAAAACCGCCGGAACCGAAAGCAGAAAAACCACCTGCGCCGGAAAGGCCCTCGAAAGTCGAGGTCCTGAAGCCGGTTTTCCAGTTTGGCGACAAGGACACCGGTCCCAGGAAATCCCTGGATGGTGCCAGCGCTCAAGACACCTCGCCGTCGCCGGCCAAGGAGGACGATTCGAAGCCGCTTGTCGTGCCGAAGCCTGCAGAGAACCAATCCACCACGCCGGCGGTCGCCGAGGGGCGGCCAGATTCAACCAAGGTCGGCGAAAAGCCGGTGGACGCTGCGAAGGACGCCGAGCCCGAACAGGAGAAACAGGCAGCTCCAACCCAGGATATGGATAAACAGCAGGCGGACAAACAGGAGGCGGGAGCGAACGAACCCGACAAGCAGACAGAAGCGGCGCCACCACCTTTGGCTGCCGACGGCGACGGCGAGATCGAGCTTCCCACGTCAACCGAAGCGCCGAAGCCCAAACCCGCAAATGCGCCGAAGCCTGGCCCTGCGAAGGTCTCCAAGTCCCGAAGCGAGAGCGCCGGGAGGCCAAATTCCACGGATACCGCCGCTAGTGCTTCGCGGGCTTATTCGGGTCTTCCGGGGGTTCACAGGCTCTACTCGCAGGGCGCTACCGGCGATGCGCTGGCTACAAGCGCAATGGGCGGGGTGCCTCGCGAGAAGCGTATTGCCCAACTTTGCGCCAGCGCGTTGCAGCAGCAACTGGTGGATGCCTCTTATTTCCCCGACCTGATCCCAAGTGTTCCGCTGAAGGTGGGCAATGTCCTCGACGCCCCGGATGTCGCTTTCCGCGCAACGACGAAATGGTACCATCTGGGCTTCCGGTGCCAGGTCGACACCGATGCGACGAGGGTCTTGTCCTTCACCTTCCGCGTCGGGCCGGCGATCCCGCCCAGCGAATGGGTTCGCCTCGGACTGCCTGTGCGCTGATAGATTAGGCCGGCACACCGAGCCCGGCCAGTTGCCGGCTAACTTCTTGCCAATCGCTGCAGATGAAATCGGCACCTGCCGCTGTCAGTCGCGCGCCGTGCTCCGCATAGGTATGGCCGCCACCGGTGTAGCCGATAGCCGTCATGCCTGCGGCGACCGCGCCCTCTATCCCGAAGGGCGAATCCTCGATGACGATGCAGTCTGCCGGCTCGGCGCTCATCTTGTCGGCGGCGAACAGGAAGATATCAGGCGCGGGCTTGCCGCGTTTGACCATCGAGGAACTGTAGATCGCATCGCCGAAAAACCGCGCCAGTTCGGTCACAGTCAGGCTGTGGTTTATGCGCTCGACGGAGGATGACGAGGCGACACAGCGGTCGCCCGAAAGCGTCTCCAGAAACGCGGTGATGCCGGGGGTCGGCTTCAACTCCTGCGAAAACAGGATCTTGGTCTCGGCCCAGATGTCGCCGTCCGCAGCCGCCGGAAACTGGTGACCGGTCAAATCCCTGATCTTGGCGATGATGTCGGACTGCTTCATACCGATGCATTGGGCGATGATACCGCCGTGAACCCCAGGCATGCCATGCTTGTCATAGACGCGTTCATAAGCGCGGGCGGCCAGAGGCTCGCTGTCGACAAGAACGCCGTCGCAATCGAAAATGATAGGCCTTGATCGCGCCACGCGCTTTTCTCCCGAGTCGATTTCGCACATCGCTATCGGCAAAAAGTCAGATGTTCAATAGTGCGCTTGCTTTGACAGCCGCATGCCTGGAGGCTCGAAACCGAGGGGCAATCAAAGCCGGCGGATGGCATCGCTGGCACGCGCGGATCCGAGTGCCCGTTGCATGGCCTGCCGGGACTGCGCGCGATCGGGCGTGATCCAGTTCGGTTCGGCGCCGAGAAAGCGGTCGAGGAAAGCCACTGCGTAGGCTGGCATCTCGGTCACGTTCTCGCGATAGGACCACCATGTGCGCAGGTCGTCGGCGCATTTGTCGATGCTTGGCGCATTGCCGAATTCCTGCTCGTGGATCGCCGAGATCACCGAGACGCAGTAGTTGGTGTAGAGGAACCCTTCCGGCCAGAAACGGATGATTTCCAGCGTGCCGGCATTCGAATCCGTTTCAATCAACTGGCTGAGGCCGGAGATTTCCCGTGCCGGCGCCTGCCTGATCAGTTCGCGCAAAACGAGGCCGGCGGCAAAGACGATGAAGTCGGCGCGGTCGACCGCGGCGAAGCCTTTCTGCGCCTCCATGACCTCGACCCAGTCGAGAAAGGCCCTAGTGAGCTTCGCTTCATCGATTTCAAAGCGCACGCCGAACGTGTCCGACACCACCTTGGCGCTGCCGCGGAAGGTGGCGCGGAACCAGCGCAACTGCCGCAACCGGTGGCGAAGGTCGGGCATCAGCGCCAATTCGTCCCTGAAGGGCAGATCCATGTTTCTCGTATCCTGTTCCCAGCCAGGCTAGCACAACGGCGCCGCCGCCGAAATCGGTTGACGGCCTGTGGATGACCGAGGTCACGCCCAATATCATACATATTGACATTCGCGGAAACAAATGTTCTCACTTTGCTGTTGTCACGTGTCGGTCCAAGGTGCGGTTCAACACAGGCTTCGGGAGGAGAACCGAATGGCGATTTGGCAGTGGGGACTGCTTCTGCTGGTTATTGTCTGGGCGCTGCAGTCGCTCGGCGTCTGGCTGCAGATGCGGCACTATTCGGATGTCTTCAGGGGTGTCACCGACCAGTACAAGGATGGCTTCGTCGGAGCCGGCAATTTTCGCGGTCGATTGGCCAAGGGCACCATCGCGCTGGTCGTGGTGACGCCTGACCTGGTCGTGCGCCGCCTGATGGTGATGAGCGGCCGTTCCGTGTTCACCAAGTTCAAGAGACATGAAGAATTCGAGGGCGTTCCCCTCGATCGAGTCCGGTCCAACCCTGCAATCATGGGGGAGGGGGAACCCGGTGTGGCCGAGGCCGTGAAGCGGGCGATCGAACAGATCGACAAGACACGGTCGGAGCCGGGGAAGAAGCCGGGCCTGTCCGGTTTGAACGTAGCAAGGGCTTAGAGAGAGGACGCCGCGCACCGACTGGGATCAACCGGCGGGCGGCATAAGGAGGAGAAATGTCTGTATTTTCGTTGTTGGCGCAGCATGCCGACATGGCCGTGAACAATCTGCATGTCGCAGGTGCCATGGTCTCGGATGCTGCATTGCATGGCAAGCTCGCGGTAGAGCATGCCTCCGACCATCTCGTTGTCCTCGCACAGGCGGACAGCGGACCGATCACCGTCGATCAGTTCAAGGAAAAGCTGAAGGAAGTCCAGCAGGAAGAGCAGCTCGGCTGGCTGACCGCCATCGGCAAGTATTTCATCGGTATTTTCCAGAAGGGCGGCGAGGTCTTCGCCGGCTTCGTCACCGGCATCATTCCGACGCTGGTGGTGCTGATGACGGCCTTCTACGCAGTCACCGAACTGGTCGGCGAAGAGCGCGTGCACGGCCTGGCGCGCGGCGCCGGCAGGATCGCGCTGACCCGCTACACGCTGCTGCCGCTGCTGGCGGTGTTCTTCCTCACCAATCCGATGGCCTATACGTTCGGATCGTTCCTGGAAGAGAAGCACAAGCCCGCCTTCTATGACGCGGCCGTGTCCTATGTGCACCCGCCGCTCGGCCTGTTCCCGCACATCAATCCCGGCGAGTATTTCGTCTGGGGTGGCATTCTGGTCGCGCTGCTGGAACTGGAGAAGAAGGGCGCCGTCGTCGCCGGCTATCACGTCAAGGTGGCGATCTGGTATGCCATCGTCGGCCTCGTCGTCATCCTGCTCAAGGGCATGCTGACCGAACGCATCACTGCCATCATGGCACGCCGCCAGGGCGTCGAGCTGTAAGGGCGGGGAGGACATCATGGCCAAGACATACAAAGCCGTACAAATCTCCCGGGGCAAAACCGGTTGGGGCGGTCCGCTGGTGATCGAGCCGACCGAACAGCGCAGCAAGGTTGTTTCCGTCACCGGTGGCGGGATTCATCCGGTGGCGCAGCTCATTGCCGATATGACGGGCGCCGAAGCCGTCGACGGCTTCAAGGCGCCGCCGATCGAAAGCGAGATGGCGGTTGTCGTCGTCGACTGCGGTGGCACCGCACGGTGCGGCGTCTATCCGCGCAAGCGTATCCCGACCGTCAATCTGACGCCGGTCGGCCAGTCTGGGCCGCTCGCCCAGTTCATCACCGAGGACATCTACGTTTCGGGCGTGAAGCCGGCCAACATCACGATGGCGGACGGATCCGAAGCGGTCACCACTGCAGGGGGAGCAGGATCGATGAATCCAGGCAATAACAACGCGGCGGCGGCGCCGCAACCGCTGCCGAGCGAGGGCGGCGTGATCAGCCTGATCAGCTCGATCGGCCGCGTCATGGGCCGTGTCGTCGGCATCTTCTTCAATGCCGGGCGCCGTACCATCGACCAGGTCGTGCGCAACGTGCTGCCGTTCATGGCCTTCGTGACCATGCTCATCGGTCTGATCCTCTACACCGGCATCGGTGATGTGCTGGCGCAGCCGATGGGTCCGCTGGCCAACAACATCGTCGGCCTGCTGATCATCTCGGCGATCTGCGGCCTGCCGTTCCTGTCGCCCATCCTCGGGCCAGGCGCGGTCATTGCACAGGTCATCGGCGTTGCCATCATCGGTCCGCAGATCGCCAACGGCACGATTTCGCCGGCAATGGCACTGCCGGCGCTGTTTGCCTACAATACCCAGGTGGGCTGCGACTTCGTTCCCGTCGGCCTGGCGCTCGGTGAGGCCAAACCGAAGACGATCGAGATCGGTGTTCCGGCAGTACTCATCAGCCGCCAGATCATGGGCCCGGTCTCGGTGCTGATCGCCTGGATCGTCAGCCTGATCGTATTCTGAAACAGTTCCAGGAAAAGTGTGAGACGGTTTTCCGTCCGGAATTCCGCCAAACAAAGGGATAGAGCGGTTCGCCGTTTTCGTGAAACAGTGAATCGCTCTTAGAGAAGTTAGGAAATGAGGTTCGCCATATGACGGTTCTGTTGAGAACACGGGTCACTGCCATCGGACCCGAAGTGGCGGATCTTGCCGAAGGGGGCGTGGTCATCCTGTTTGCGGATGGCTCGCCGCCGGAGCTTGCCGAGGTTTCCGTGCTCCACAAGACGGAGCACGGACCCAGCGACGGCGCGCCGCAAAAGGGCGCGTCGATCACCCTTGGCCCGGTTGCCGCGACTATTACCGCGGTCGGTTCCAGCGCCTGGAGCAAGGTGCTGGAAATGGGCCATGTCGTCATCTCGTTCAACGGCGCTGACGAGGCCGAGCGGCCGGGCGAGATCTGCGCCTCGCAGGTCGATGCGCAAGCGCTCGTGGCCGCGCTCAAGACCGGCGCGATCATCACCATCGCCGCCTGACAGCATTCGCGTCGCCGCCGATGTCGGCGGTGGTGCCCAGGACCAGAGTATTTGCCATGGAACGCTCGACCATCGTCAGAGTGCATGAAGGTTTGCACGCCCGTCCCGCGACGCGGCTCGTCAAGCTCGCCAAGGGTTTCGAATCCGACGTCGAACTGGTCAAGGACGGCAAGGCGGTCAGCGCCAAGAGCTCGGTCAAGCTGATGCTGCTGGCGGTCAAGGAAAACCAGGAAGTCACCGTGCGGGCGAACGGCGCCGACGCCATCGAGGCCATCGAGGCGCTGATCGGCTATCTCGAAAATCCAAAGGCCGGCCTTGACGACGAGGATTCACCGCCGGCCGGCAATACGGCTCAGGACGCCGCTGCCGCCTTGGGCTCTGTGCCTGCTGTTGCCGGCGCAACCACCGGTTTGCGCGGCGTGGCCGCAAGCGAAGGTTTTGCCATCGGGCCGGCCTTCGCGCATTTCCCGCCTGATATCGCCGGACAAGGTCGCAGGTTGCAGGCCGAGGAGATCGCCGGCGAGATCGACAGGTTCCGCGCCGCCGTCGCTGCCGTCCAGGCGCGCATGGACCGGGCACTGGCGCAGGGCAGTCTGTCGGCCGGCGACCGGGGCATCATCGCTGCGCTCAGGGACATCGCTGCCGACGACAGCCTGACCGGCGAGGCGGAGGGCCTGATCAAGGGCGGCAACGACGCGGTTTCAGCCGTCATCACCGCCGCCTCCTCCATCGCCGCCGATTTCAGCGCGGTCGATGATCACTATCTCAACGCGCGGGCGGATGATGTCCATGCGGTCGGGCGGCAGATCTGCCTCGTGCTGCTCGGGCAGGACGACATCAGCCTCGAAAACATCGCCGAAGGCGCCATCCTCATCGCCGACGACATTGGCGCCTGGGACCTGGCGCGCGCGCCGCTGAAGCGCATCGGCGGGGTGGTGTGCGGCCATGGCGGCGCCACCTCGCACATCGCCATCATCGCCCGCTCGCACGGCATTCCCGCGGTGCTCGGTCTCGGCGACCAGATCAATGCCTTGCGCACGGCGCACGAAGTGGCCCTCGACGGCAACAGCGGCCGCGTGATCGTCGATCCCGATGCGGCGACCCGCGCCGAATTCGCAGGTCGTGTCGAAGCGGCGGCAAAGGAACGCGCCGGGCTGACCATCTTCAAGACAGTGACGCCGAAGCTGGCCGATGGCAAGGTGATCGAGGTCGCGGCCAATATCGGCTCGCTGGAGGAAATCGAAGCGGCGCAGGAGGCCGGCGCGATGGGCGTCGGCCTGTTCCGCACCGAGCTTCTGTTCATGCGCCATATGCACCTCCCCTCGGAAGATATGCAGGCCGAGACCTATGCGGCGCTGGCCAAGGCCTTCGCGCCGTACCCGGTTATCGTGCGCACGCTCGACATCGGCGGCGACAAGCCGATCGCCGGCATCGAATTTCCCGACGAGGAAAACCCCTTTCTCGGCTGGCGCGGCATCCGTATGTGCCTCGACCGGCCCGACATCTTCAAGCGCCAGCTCAGGGCGCTGCTGCGGGCGGCCGTGCATGGCAACGTCAAGGTGATGCTGCCGATGGTGGCCGACATCGGCGAGGTCAGGCAGACGCGGGTTCTGGTCGCGGAATGCGCGGCTGAGCTGAAAGCCGAAGGCGTGCCGCATGCGGCGTTCGATCTTGGCGTGATGATCGAGACCCCGGCCGCCGTGCTGATTGCCCCGGCGCTGGCCAAGGAGGTGGCGTTCTTCTCGATCGGCACCAATGACCTGACCCAGTACATCATGGCCGCCGACCGGCTGAACCCGACAGTGGCCAAGCTCAACGATGTCACCAATCCGGCCGTCATGTCGGCGATCGAAATGACGGCCAAAGCCGGCGTCGCCGCCGGCATCATGGTCGGCATGTGCGGCGAAGCGGCCGGCCGCCCCGATCTCATTGCAACATTCGTCAAAATGGGGCTGACCGAGCTGTCGATGAGCCCGGCCTCGATCCAGCGCGCTAAGAAGGCGATCATGGCCATGGCGGCCGAAGGTGCCGCCTAGCCGAGTTCTGGGCCGTTACGGCAAATGGGCAAGCAAGGTGGCGAAGACGGGTGTCAGTTCGTCGACCGGGCTCGCCTTGGCGCAGGCCTGAACAATGCGGTCATGGCGGATATCGGCTGCCAGGATCGCAATCTCCAGCATATCCGGCTCCGGCAGGCCGTCCCTGCCGGTGGTTGCCAGGCCACAGGCCAGAACGAGCGGCGCCAGGCAGCTGATGTCGAGCGTCCGGTCACCGATCGCCGGCGTTTCCGGCGTTTCGGCAAAGTGGACGGGGCGCTGGTTGAGACACTCGACCAGCAGCGCCGAACAGGTGGCCGCGATCGCCGGAAGCCCAGCACTTGGCGCGACCAAGGCGGCCAGCAGATCGCCATGCCGCTTGCGCATCGTGGCATGGACGGCGGCAAAATCGGCTTCGTGGATGCGGGCATTGTCGATGTTCAGGCCGGCCAGCACCGCCTTGGTCAGATAATACATGTCGCGCCGGAACAGGCGCTCCGCGCTCAACTGGCGATCTTCGTTCCCGGCCGGGAAATAGGTGGCGAGGCCTTTTACGGTGGTGCCGTCGACCTTGATCGGGCGCTCATGCGGGACAAAGGATTCGGCAATCGACAGCGCTTCGTCGAAGGCACTTGCGGCATGGCTGAGCAGGCCTTCGATGCCTTTGCCTGGAAATGGCGGCAGATGGCTGGTTGCTTCGCGCACGACACTGGCGTCGCCGCTGCCGTCATGGCGGCTTTGGCGAATGATTTCACGAACTTCCCGCAACCGGTCTTTCAGATTGACGCGGACATCTTCGGAGATTTGTCGGAGCATTGCCAATCGCCTCGAATTGCTGCGGATGGCCGCCAACGGGAGGCAGCCGCCACTTCTAGATTGTTCCTATCGATTGGTAGATCAATAGGCGATACTAGACCAGCATGCAGAATCGGCGACGGCGCGCTCGTCCATCGCCGTGGGGGAGGGACGAATTTGGGCAGGCGACGACAGAGCGAAACCGACGATCGTCGAGGTGGAAGCGAGACGCCCGAGCAGGTCGCCAGCGAAAGCCGGACGGATCGTCTCAGGATTCGCGCCGCCTGGATGTATTTCGTCGAGCAGATGACGCAGAACGAGATCGCCGACGTGCTTGGCGTCGGCCGCGTCACCATCGTGCGCATGCTGGCGGACGCCCGCTCGCGCAACGAGGTGAAGATCAGCATCGAAAGCGAATTGTCGGAAATCGTGCGGCTGGAGCGGGCGCTGGAAAAGACCTTCGGGCTGCAACAGGCGCTGGTGGCGCCGCTTTCCGCCCCCAATGCCGACCCGACCCCGGCGATCAGCGCCAAGACCGGCAGCTTCCTGTCCGACACGATGAAGTCCGGCATGCGCGTCGGCGTCGGCTGGGGCAGGACGCTGTTCTCAAGCCTGCCCTTCATCAGCGCCAAGTCGCTGACCGACTTCAAGGTCATTTCGCTGCTCGGCGGTGTCGGCGTCGTGCGTCGATTCAACCCGGCCGAGTTCGCCTGGCGCTTCGCCCAAATCTTCCAGGGCGACGGCTATCTGATCCCGACGCCGGCCGTCGTCGACAGCGTCGAGACCAAGATCGCGCTGGTCGAGCGCTGCGGCCTGCAGGAGGTTTTTGAAATGGCCAACGTGCTCGATGCCGTTCTGCTGAGCGTCGGCGGCATCGCCTCGGCCACCACCTTCTCTCGCGGCGGCTTTCTCAAGGAAGCGGATCGGGAGGCCCTGCTTGCGCGTGGCGCCGTTGGCGACCTTCTGTTCCATTTTTTCGACCGCAATGGCGATCTGGTCGACCATCCCGTCAACAGCCACGTGATGTCGGTGGATGTCGACCGTCTGCGCAAGGCGCCGATCCGCATCCTGACCTCCGGCGGCGAGGAGAAGATCGAAGCCTTGCTTGGCGCCATGACCCTGATCGCACCGACGATCCTGATCACCGACGAGGAAAGCGCGCGGCGCATGCTCGAGGCGCATGCGGCGCAAGCTGCATCGTGATGTCGGCCGGATGTTGCCGGCCGGTTGCCGGCGTCAGGAGCATCCGCTATCTGACCGTCCAGGCAACTGACGCCTGAGCCAATCAAACGGAGCCTGAGCCATGACACGCGAGACAATCCTCAAATTCGGCACCGTCGAAAAGGCCGACGCTGGCGATCTGGCCGGATGGATCGTGGTCGAAGGCAAGCCGACCATGCAAACCGCCGTCCAGCACACGACCGAGGACGGCAAGGTGATCTCGGGTACATGGCGGGCGACGCCAGGCACCTATCACGCGACCTACACCGACTACGAGTTCGTGCACATGATCGCCGGCCGCATCATCATCACCCCCGATGGCGGCGCAGCGGTCGAGGTGGGCCCCGGCGACGCCTTCGTGGTGGAAGCCGATTTCAAGGGAACCTGGAAGATCATCGAAACGGTGACGAAGCATTTTGTCGTCAGGGTCGGCTGAGCCTGTTCGCATGGGCCGTTGATTGTTGACGCCCCTCGCATATCCAGTGCGAGCGACGACAGGCATGCCGGCGCGCCATCCAGCTTTGATTGTATCGTTACTTGACGAGCGTTGGGGTGGCCTCGCTCTTCTTCGTGCGTCCGGAGCGGCGTTCCTCCAATCGTTGCAGGATGACGAAAAAGGATGGCACAAAAAGAATAGCCAGGCAGGTCGAAGCGAGCATGCCGGAAAAGACCGTGATGCCGATCGACTTTCGCGCGCTCGCGCCGGCTCCGGTTGCAAACACCAGCGGCGCCACGCCGAGGATGAAGGCAAACGATGTCATCAGAATGGGCCGGAAGCGCGCACGTGCGGCTTCGATCGCCGATTCGACGATAGGCGTGCCGGCGGCACGCAGTTCGCGTGCGACCTCGACGATCAGAATCGCGTTCTTGGCTGACAGTGCAATGAGCAGGATAAGGCCGATCTGGACATAGAGGTTGTTGTCGATGCCAAGGCTATTGAGCACCAGGACCGGCCCCACCAGAGACAGTGGCGCGGCGAGCAGGATTGAGATCGGAGCGAGCCAGCTCTCATATTGGCCGGCAAGGACCAGGTAGACAAGCAGGAGCGCCATTCCGAACACCAGGTAAACCTGATTGGTAACGAGCTTCTCTTGGAAAGACAGCGCAGTCCAATCGAAGCCAGTGCCGGGCGGAAGGGTATCCGCGGCAATCTCCTCCATCAGCTTGATTGAGTCACCTGACGAAAAGCCTGCAGCGGGCACGCCTACGATCGACGCGGCAGGATAGAGATTATACAGGCTGATCAGCGATGGACCGACGCTGGGTTCAATCGTCAACACGGTTCCGAGCGGGATCATGTCTCCGTTGTTGTTGCGGACGGTAAGGCGGCCGATTTCCTCCGGCGTCAACCGGAACTGGGCGTCAGCCTGCACATAGATCTGGAAGACACGCCCGAACTTGTTGAACTGGCTGACGTAGCTGGAGCCGAGATAACCGGCGAGCGTCTGGAATACCTGGTCTGTGGTCAGGCCGAGGGCCTGCACCTTGTCGCGGTCGATCTCGGCCTTGTACTGCGGGACGTTGGCGCGGAACGATGATGAGACGCGCTGGATGCCCGACTGTGTCTCGGCCTTGTTGACGATCGCACTGACGGAGCCTTGCAGCTTCGAGAGGTCGAAACTGCCGTCGCGGAGTTCGACTTGCAGCGTGAAGCCGGCGGCGTTGCCGATGCCCTGGATTGGTGGCGGAGGAAGCACCAGAACAATGCCGTCGGCCATGGCCGACAGATTCTTGTTGAGAGTGGCGTAGAGCGAAGCCAGGTTTTCGCTCTTGCCGCGCAGATCCCAGTCCTTGAGAATGATGTAAGCGACGCCTGCGTTGGCTAGCGTCGAATTGTTGTCGAGGGCCGAAAGCCCGGCGATGGTGACCACCGTCTCCACCCCAGGTGTAGCCTTGGCGATCTTCGAAACCTGCTGCAGCGTTTCCTGGGTGCGACCAAGCGAGGCGCCGTCAGGCAGCTGAACCGCCGCGAGCAGATAGCCCTGGTCTTCGATTGGGATGAAACCGGTGGCGACGCGCGACATGCCGTAGCCGGCCGCGCCGATGATCATGAGTGCGACCACACCCGTTACGGCGCTATGACGCACCATCCCTCCGATCAACCGGACGTAGGCATTCTCGGCACGCTGGTAGACCGCATTGAAGCCGCGCGCGAAGACATTGCGCTGGTCCGGTGGCACGGGACGCCTGAGCCATGTCGCGCATTGCGTTGGCTTCAATGTCGCGGCGTTGACGGCGCTGATCAGCGCGGTCGCCGCGATCACCAGCGCGAATTGCGCGTACATCCGGCCCGTTAGGCCGGGAAGGAAGGCCGCCGGCAGGAACACCGCCAGCAGCACCAGCGTGATGCCGATGATCGGCGCAAACAATGTCTTCATGGCGGCAATGGCGGCGTCGTGGCTCGACATGCCACGTTCCATGTTGTGGGCGGCCCCCTCGACCACGACTATGGCGTCATCGACGACGATGCCGATGGCGAGCACGATGGCGAACAAGGTGGAAAGGTTGACTGAGAAGCCAAGCGCCGCCATCGCCGCGAACGCGCCAATGATGGTGACCGGTACGGTTGTGGCCGGCACCAGCATCGCCCGCCAATCCTGCAGGAAGACGAGGATGACGATCAGAACCAGCACCGCCGCCTCAAACAGCGTCTTGTAGACCTCGTTGATCGCCTGGCTGACGAAATTCGTCGTGTTGAACGGTATCGCGTAGACTATGCCTTGCGGGAAGGCACTCGCCAGTTCCTCCATCCTGGACGCGACCCTCTTGGCCACATCGAGCGCGTTCGCGCCGGGTGCCAGGAAGATGGCCATGCCGGCGGCCTGCTGACCGTCGAGGTTGAAGAACTGTCCGTAGGTCTGCGCACCGAGTTCAACCCGCCCGACATCGCGAACACGCGTCATATCGCCATTGGCGCCTGTCTTGACCACAACGGCCCCGAACTGGTCGGGATCGTCAAGGCGGCTGGACACTTCGATCGAATATTGGAAGGACTGGTCGTCCGGCGCCGGCGGGGCGCCGATCTGACCTGCTGTGACCTGTTCGCTCTGCTGTTGAAGTGCCTGAACGACATCTTGCGTGGTCAAGCCGCGCGCCAGCATCTTTTCGGGATCAAGCCAGACCCGCATGGAATATTGACCAGCGCCGAACACGCTGACATTGCCGACGCCAGGCAACCGCGAGATTTCGTCCTTAAGGCTGATAGTCGCGTAGTTGCTGAGATAGAGGCTGTCGTACTTTCCGTCAGGCGAAGTCAAGGTCACGATCTCGAGGATGGAGGTCGACTTCTTCTGCACGTTGACGCCCTGCACCTGCACTGATTGAGGCAGCCCGGCCATGGCGGCAGAGACCCGGTTCTGAACAAGCACCTGGGCCAGGTCCAGATCTGTACCAATGGCAAAAGTGACGGTCAGGTTGTAGCTGCCGTCCGAGGCAGCGAAGGACTGCATGTAGAGCATGTTCTCGACGCCATTGACTTGCTGCTCGATCGGCAGGGCGACGGTGTCGATGACGGTGCGCGCGCTGGCGCCCGGATAGCGGGTGGTTACCGAAACGGTCGGTGGAACCACGTCGGGATACTGCGCTACCGGCAACGCAAAGAGCGAGACGATGCCAACGACGACGATAAGGACGGCAATGACATTCGCCAAAACGGGTCGTTCGATGAAGAATTTGGAGATCATTGGCCAGCACCATTGGCCGGAGTTTGCTGGAGGGTCTTCACCGTGGGTTCGATCTTCTGGCCGGGCAGGGCCGTCAGCAAGCCGGATATGACGACGCGGTCTTCCGCTGTCAGGCCGGAGGTAATGACGCGCAACTCGCCGACCAATTGGCCAATCTCGACGCCGCGTTGCTCGATTGTGTCGTCCTTTCCGGCGACAAGCACATAGCGGCCGCTCTGGTCGCTGCTGATTGCACGATCCGGTACGAGCAGCATGTCCGGCTGCTCGCCGAGCGGGATGCGCAGTCGGACGAAATATCCGGGCAGCAGCGCATTGTCCTTGTTTTCCAAAACGGCGCGAACCAGAAGCGTGCCCGTCGAGGAAGATACCGCCGGCGCTGCATAGTCGAGCGTTCCTTTGTGCGGATATCCAGTCTCGGTCTGCAGGCCGACATCCACCGGTATCTTCTTGAGATTCTGCATTGTCAGACCACGCTTGGCCATTTCAGCCCGGATCCGCTGCACATCCTGCTCACTGACACTGAAATTGACGTATATCGGATCCATCTGGACGATCGTTGCGAGGTCGGAAGTGCTGCCAGTGCCTACGAACTCGCCGACCGATACCTGGCGGGCGGTGACGATGCCGTCGAATGGCGCCTTGACTTCGGTGTAGCTCAGGTTGAGTTGCGCCTGCTTGACGTCAACGGCGTTCTGCTGCTGCTTGGCCACGTCGACCGCAGCGGCAGCGGCAGACTGGTCCAACGTGGACGCCGAAATTACCTTCTGCGCGAGCAAATCCTGTTGCCGCTTCAGGTCGGCGCTGGACTGTTTGACGGAGGCATCGGCCGACGTCTGGCCAGCCTGGGCCTGTTCAAGCGCCAACTGGTAAGGTTCAGGCTCGATAAGGAACAGTCGGGTGCCTGCTTTGACGCGGTCGCCGTCCTTGTAGTCTATTTCCTGTATGAAGCCCGCCACCCGGGCAACCAATGGCGTCGAATTGATGGCGGCCGTATTCCCCGTCTCGTTGAGATAGGGCGTTACCGTCTGCTTGAGTGGCAGCGCCACGTCAACCTTGGGCGGGGGCGGCGGAACATAGGCATTTTGCTTGTTGCAAGCTGAAAGCAATGACGTCGCCGTAAGCAAGGTTACGGCCAGCGCAATGCGCGATACCAAAAGCATTTGACCCCCCTCAAAACTTCACGGTATTTTGATTGAATGTTAGCCATTTTGGAGGGGTTTGTCATGCGAATTGCCTTGAGCGTGGTTTTCCTAGCCGTTCAGATGCTTGCGGCTCAGGCGCAGACAGCGGCCGAACGTGAGGCTTGCCAGGCGAACTTCGAAAAGTTCTGCAAAGGTGTGGAGCCAGGCGGCGGCCGCGTCATTCAATGTCTGACGGAGCATTTCAGCGAGCTGACGCCGGAATGCCAGAAGGTCGTCAAGGCGAATACACCTGGTTAGGATCGGGCGGTGCGCTCCGCCGAGCTGTCAGGGTCGGCTGGGGCCGGAGCCGCGGATGTATCAATGCCACTCCTGAGCGCTACGAGCAGGCAAGCCGAATGTTCGGACGCTTTGGCGAATGGACGCGGCCCTATTGTCTGGCAGTGAGACGTCGGACACCCGCCAGGTTCGTCAAACCTATGTCACCCCTATGTCACCGCGACGACCTGTCCCGCCGCGTCGAGGCGACATCCGACCCGCGCCTGCCGAACTTCGATGCCGCCTTGTCTTGCATAGTCTATGCGCACCTCGATCGGTGCGGTGAGGGCACCGCGACGGTGCCGGCGCAGGGTACCTGCGCTGGCTGCGTGCACACGCACGGCACCAAGTGGCTTTGCAGCCGACATGATCGCCTGACGGCAGACGCGAACCACGGCGGGCGGGGTGCCAGGTATCGCCTTTAACGGCACCGGGAGCGGCCGCGTGGGATAACCTGTGGTGTTCGACCAGAACGTGTCGCGACCACCTTTGGAAGGCCAGAGGCTGCGTGGCAGGGCGACTGCGTGTCGCACGCCCTTGGTCACGACTATGGCGGCCTTCTTCTTGCCGACACCGACACTCACTGGCCCTGTGGTAGCCCCCGACGCCGCGCTCGCTCGACTGTTTGCCGTACTGCCCGGAGCGGCGCCAGCACCGGCGGATTCGTCTCCCGCACTGGGGCTTGCCGAAAGGCCGCCTACGCCGCCGAGGTTGGTACCGGCTCCAACGTTGGCGCCAAGCGATCCCTTGCTCGTGCCGACCGAGCCTCCAACATTTGCTCCTCCGATTCCGTCGACGCTTGCGTCGACACCGACGGAGGCTCCGTTCGAACCGACGCCTACACCGGCGCCGACACCAATGCCACCGACGTTGCCTCCAACGCCCGCCGATCCCTTGCTCGGGCCGACCGACCCTCCAACGTTTGCTCCTCCGACACCGTCGACGCTCGCGCCAACACCGACGGAGGTGCCGTTCGAGCCAACGCCCACACTGGCGCCGACCCCGATACCACCGACTTTGCCTCCAAGGCCACCAGCAAGAGCCGAAGCAGGCCCGATCGCAACTGCGATCGCCAATACGGCAACTGGATACTTGCGCATCACCATAATCCTTGTGCCGTGCGCAATGGCGCCCGCGTCGGGAGCAACGCGGCGGGAAGGCCAATCGTCGTCAGCCGAACAGGTTGCGGCGACTTGCGGACCGCCACTTTGCGGATTTCTCGCCCCTCGGGCTCATGGGCTGATCTAGCCCGTTTCCCCGCGAGTGCACTGGTGCGTTGGCCTGCGCGATCACCGGCAGGCGCTTTGGGAGCAGGCTCGATGCGCTGATCGCGAGGCGCATTGCGAGCTTTCAGGATGTCGGTTTCGTTGCGCGCCGCAATGAGGTCGCGGGTCAGGCCAACGGCCCTTTCGCGCTGTTGCTCCAAAGCAGCAGAGAGCCGGGCGACTTCCTCTTTTGCCGCGTCGCGATCCTGGCGGGCAGCATCGAGATCGCGCCCGAGAGCATCTGCTCTCCCACGTTCCAATGCCAGCGCTTCGCCGGCTCGCTTTGCAGCGGCCTCAGCAGCCTGGCGGTCCTGAATATCTGCCATTTGTGCAGCGGCAGCCAGTTTTCCGTTGGCCTCAAGAGCGTCGAGAGATTGTTGCGTCGCGGCAAGATCGCGTTCGAGGCGTTCGATCGTCTCCCGCCCCTCGTCAAGCGCGCGTCTCGCTCCATACAGGGAAGCTTCCGCAGCCTGGTGCGCGCCGAGTGCTGCGGCCTTTTCGCGGATCGCGAGGGCGGCTTTGACTTGCAAGCTTTCGACTTCGCGCTGCGCCACAGCCAGACCCTGCGCGAGCCGTTCGGCTCTTTGCTTCTGGTCTTCAAGGGCTTGTCCTTGAAGAGTCGTCGCCTCGGCGACCGCACGCTCACGCACGCCTGCGTCGGCTGTGACGCGCCGCATGTCATCAAGTTCGTCTCGCGCCGCGTCCAGTTCGCTGCGAAGAACCCGCTCGACCCTGTCTGCAGACTGACGATCTGCAGACGCCTGCTGGCGAGCGGCCTCAAGCTCCTCGCGAACGGCCGATAGTTCATGCAGTGACGCATCCGTCTTGGATACTTCCCGTCCTGGCCCGGTCGCGGCAGCCTCCACCAATGGGCGAGAACCGCTCACGTCTGGCGGCGCCCCAGCCGGGTGCCCCTCGGCTTTGGCGCCGCCCGAAGACGCTGCCGACTGCGTGCGCTGCACGGTCATGACGGGACGGGTGTCGAAACCACTTCTGGCCTGTAAGCGATCGGTAATCAGCCTTGCCAATTCACTCTCACGCAGACCCGCAGCCGGAACGTGCCCAATCCCCGGAAGATCCAGCGTCCCGCTTGCACCGATCGTAAAAGCACCGTTGAGCTCTACGCCCTCCGTGATGCCGCCACGCAAGGCATCCCACCCCGAGACCTTTAGCTCGACAGTGTCTTGAGGGGCGAGCCTGTCGTCAGTCTCCGATTGACTCTTTGCTGGGGCGCCAAATAGCAGGATCAGGCAGAACGGGATAAGGCTTATCGCAGCGCCGCGTGACCTCTTCCGGGAGTCATGAAACAACGCCGCCACGGCCGAGAATCTTCGGATACCACCGGAGAGTGCAGGGCTGTGGCAATCCGCGTTGGATGTCTGGACATGATCCATGACTGGACCTCCATGACTCTCACCGACCACGCGCTGCGCAAAGCTCGCGACGCGCAGACAAAGCTCACGGCGTGAGCCTACCAAAGTCGATCAGCAGTGGTGAGTACCAAATAGAGCGTAAGCTGCATCGCCCAATTGAGTAAGGGGCGCATCTGTACCAGGTTCGGCAGCCAGCTGCTCTGCGCTCCGACCTTCGATATCGCGTTAAACGACCGTTGCATTCGCAAAAGACACCAGGGAAGGCCCCCTCTATTTGCTCGTCACGGTATTTCGGCGGCCGATTCCGTCGGCGTAGGCGCGGCCCGAGGATGTTGCCATCATCGAGACGGCACTGAAATGGCTCGCGCGAAACCCACGAATGAACTCAGCTGCTGCGCGAGCCACTCCCTGTGAGTTGCGCCAGAATACGCACGCTCTGTCTCGGCTCCTTGAGAGCGCCAATCAGTCTACCGGTTGGTTGGCCTTATGCGGATTTGTAGGTTCTTGTCGCAGAGATAGCTGCGACTCGCGGCGTCGCCTTGGTGATGGACGGGACGTCTGGCCAATTCGCGCCCTGGTGGACGCCAACCCCGCTTTCGGCCCGAGGCGGTCGTGTCGCAGTGCTGGCAGGCCTATTGAGCCCTCTGTTTCTTGGCTTGTGCGGCGATAGCGCAGAGGAAGGCCAATGCGGCAGCGTCGCATGCCGTCCGCGACGGCCCTTTGGCGAAAAGCATGGCATCCGCAATTGGGATCGTCAGGCCGTACTTTTGGGCGAAAGAGGTGATTTCGTACGGCTGATCGTCAGATGGATGGCGGATGTCGAATTCGAAACCCATGCCTACTTCCTCCCAGTTCGCGACCTTCCACTCCTTGGCTGGATGCAAAAATTAAACTACCGATGCATCGCGCGAGTCCAGCAATTGGAAATTGTGTAAAACGATACATTTTGCGGTCGCGCCAACATCTCGTTGTGGCCGTCCGCCGGCCGCTCCCGCTTTCGCTCCGTTCGCAGTCTTCCCGGCTTGCCAGCGCAATCGAGATCAGGGTGCGCCAGCACCGGGATCATTGCGCTCGAGCACCCCGCTCCGTGACGATGTCGTGGCTGCATTTTCGCCGTCATCCGCCGGGAAGCCGGTCGTTTTTTTKCGCGAAGCCCGTACACCGCGAGAGCGGGCCTTTAGGGCCGGCGAAACAAGGACTTCAGTCTTAATTGCTCGACATCTAATATAATATAGACTTATCAGCGCGGGGGATTTTCCCGCTATTGCAGTGGCCGGTGCGGCGCGCTTCACCCAAGCATCCACCGCACCGGCCATTTCCGAAGGCCGGAAGGATGACCGACAAGCCGGTGCCGACCTATGTTGTGAGCGTGTTCGAGAAACCTCACTGGCGCACAGTCCTGTCAACGAAGGACAAGGAGAAGGCCTTCGCTTTGGCCAAGGAAATCGGGGACAAGGTGCGAATTGAAGAGATTGCGCCGAAGGTCAAGAAGGGACGCTGACGGTCGACTGTGCCGTTCCCCGTGGCTATCCCCTACGGCTGGGCAGCGGCCTGGTTTCCAGCCTTTTTGTGATGCCACCCAAGGCCATCCTGATGGAAGCCCGAAAAGCTAGTCCCGATCGATGAAAAGCCCGCCACGGGAGCGACCCGCGGCGGGCTTTCGGAGTGGCTACATCCCGGAGGAATCGACCGCTTGTAGTTGTATTGTGAACTGCATCATCGCGTTAGCCTATGGTGTGATCGCGGAAGCCTTGGGCTTAAGCGTTGCCGCGTCGGATGTCGCGCGGACGTCAATAGAGGCATGTCTGGGAGGAACACGCCTGCGCTTGGCTGCAGGGCCATGAGGCAATCCCATCGCGGGTGCGGCAAGCCGCAGAACTGGCTTGACGGAACATTAGAGGTCGCTAACAGTTGGTGGTTGCGGCAGGTGATGTCTCACCCACATCCTGCCGAAGATCGGGACTCCATCGCCTGGTCGGCCCGCGCTCTCCGCCAGAGGCGTGGGTTTTGACTGATCAGGGGGAGAGATGACTTATGAGCCGGCCACAAGCTACATCGCGAGCCAGGCGTGGCAGGTGTTGATCTAAGGCCGCATTGCGCCACTAGAGCAGTTCACCGTCTCACGGAAACGGCGAACTGCTCCAACTCTTTGTTTTGACGCAATTCCGGACGGAAAACCGTTTCACACTTTTCCTGGAATTGCTCTAGCGGGCATTCCGACTGCATGAGTGCCGTACTTGCCAACATCACAGAATTTGCCCTCAATCCGCCACGTTGAAGCCGGCCTTCCTCAGTGAACGGATGAAGATTTCGACGTCTTGCGAACGGGCCAAGCGCATCGCAACCACGTGGCGCATGTTCTTCGTCCAAGCCGGTTGATTTTGCTCCAGCCAGCCACGCTCGCGATCAGCCTCGATCTTGTAGCCTCCTTCGCTCAGAACGGCAGCCGCAACAATATGATAGATCGGGTTCGATCGGACGGGCGATTTCTTGATCCACATAACCGCCTGCGAATAATCGCCGCTGAAATAAGAGCAAAGAGCCAAATCCACCTCATAGTAGCCCAACGAGCGTGGATTTTTTTGGCGCGCCTCTGTTATCAACGCGCAGCCGTCATGCCAATTTCCGGAGACCGCCAGGCGCTGTCCGTATTCGCCCATGAACTCGGTATCGTTGGGATTGATCGCCAAACCCCGTTTGCCCACTCCCAATGCCAAGTTTATTTCCTTGCTGAAATAGAGCGCAAGCATTTCTCCCTGAAGCCCTCGTAAGTTGAGGGGGTCGACTTCCACCGCCTGCCTTGCGGCTGCCAGGGCGCGCTCCAGCACGGCGGCGGACGATGTGGCGTCGGTGGGAAACTCGAATCGATAGTCATCGATGTAGACAAGCGAAAGAAGACCCCAGGCGGTGGCGTAATTCGGGAAGCGCCGTACGGCCTTCTCGAGGCATGCACGCACGGATGCACGGGTGTCGGGGCTGAGCTCGACCCGATATGCATAGAAAGACAGCGTGCAGGAATATGCGGCCCAATCTTCGGGCGGATTGTCGACGTGGAGATTGGCGTCCGCCTGGAAGATGACGCCATAGGTTTGAGCCAAGCTCGTCGACACATTCCGCGCGATGTCTGCCTGAGCTCCGACAAGGTCCGCGACTTTCATCCGCCCATTATAACTGTCTGCCCACAGAACCGAACCGTCGGGTCGGTTGATCAATCTCACTCGAAGCAGAAAGGTATCGACCGACAGGCTGACACTTCCGGCGAGGACAAATCGTGGTGGCGAGGTCGACGCATCGCCGTCGTTAGGCGCCGACTCCATGACCACAATATCCTTGAACTTCGAAAGCTGGCTGACAATCTCCTGCTTCAATCCGCTCGCAATGGCTGCCGCCGCGGCGGTACCGGTCAGATCTTCAAACGGCTCAACAAGCACGCGGGGCGTTTCCGGCGCGCTTGACCTGACAGACACCCACGACCACGCCAATACCGATGCTCCAGCCGCAAGAATGGCTGCAAGCACTGCCGGCAGCAGGAACGCAATCCGCCCGACCGGAGAGTGGGTGATTGATCGAGAAACTATGGGCACCCGCGGCTGCGCCAACGAAGCCGGCGAACGAAGCGAGAAGATAGGAACATAACCACCCTTGGGAATCGTGATCAGGATTGGGTCTGTATGTCCGGCTGTCAGATAGTATCGCTCGAGAGCACGCCTGAGGTGGCCAGCCTCGATGCGAACGATCGGATCCGTCTGCGGGTCGAACGCCTCGCCGCGACCAAACACTTCCACGGCGATTGAATAGGCCTTGATACGGTCGCCTCGTCCCGACAAAGCCTCTTCCACCACATGGCTGAGGAAGCGGCGCTCGCGGCTGGTGGCATCGAAGTCCGCACTGTCGAGGATAAGGGCAAGTTGGGCGCGACAAGCCTCTACAGGGGGCTCGTGCTCCCTTGGTGCCGGCGTTTCCGCCTGGATCGCCATGTCCTCACTTGATCCCTTGCAACCGCCGGTTTTTGTTGTCGCTCGGTTACATGCTTATCCACGTAACTTACCTCCCGCGGCCCTTTCTTTGCAATACGATCGCGTCAGGTCGATGAACTGGCGTCATGAGCACAAGAGACGGATCGTCTGACAGGCACCGAGCGGTCTCGGCGGCAGTGCGCCGATACCCCCAGTTTGAATTGACGATCCATCGGCTGATGGACCGAAGCGAGAGTTTTCGCGATATTTGCGAGGAACTCGCGGATGCAGAGTTAGCGCTTTCGAAGGTCGACCAGGCCCCGCCGGCATTGCGCGAGGCCAGACGAGCCGAATGGCAAGAATTGATAGATCGCCTGGTTGGAGAGGTGGGAGCAGCAGTGCTGAATACCGATGCGGCCCGCAAATCGGGTATCAACCCGTGGCCGGCACGGTGAACAGCCATGAATCGCCATGCATGACGATGGACGGTTTTCGCACGGTAGGGCACTCTCGTTCTCCCAAGAAACAAATCCGCAAACGACGGACACCTCAGGAGGGGACCCTGACATGATGACCTTCTATCGGACACAAGCCCTAGGTTGGGCTGTCCTTTCCTTCCTTTGGCTCGCCCATCCTGCCGGCGCCGCAGATGCGGTCTCACCCATGACGCCGGAGCTAAAGCCAGTCGTGACCGAGCAGGGCTGGACGTTCTCCGTTGCGCCGTATTTCTGGGCGGCCGGGATCTCGGGGGACGTTGCGCAGTTTGGCCTGCCCACTGTCGAGGTCGACTCAAGTTTTGGCGACATCCTGAAGAATCTCGACTTCGCGGCCATGGCCGTCGCCGAGGCTCGCTACGACCGCTACAGCATTTTCGGCGACCTCATGTATGTGAAACTATCGGGAGAAAGCGGCACGCCGAGAGGCGTCGTCGCCAACAGTGTCGAGGTCTCGTCACAGACATTTTCAGGGCTGGTCGGCGCTGGTTATTCGATCCTCCAGAGTGACGCCGGACGTCTCGATTTCGTCGGCGCCATGAGGGTCTGGTCCGTTGACACCGACCTCGACTTCCATGGCGGTATCCTGGACGGCGTATCCGGCAGCGACGGAGCGACCTGGGTGGACGGGCTGGTTGGCGTTCGCGCGAACTACTCGCTCACGCCTGAAGTCTATCTGACGGGCTGGGGCATGGTTGGTGCAGGCGGCGCCAATGTCGACTGGGATGTCGCCGCCGCACTGGGCTACCGGTTCAACGAGCGCTTTTCGGCGGTCGCCGGCTACCGCGCGCTCGGCGTCAACTACCGCAATGACGGCTTCGTCTTCGATGTCGTCCAGCAAGGACCCATCATGGGACTCATCATGCGTTTCTAGATTCGGGATCTGCATCAACGACAACAGGCAGGAAGTGATGACAACGAAATTTACATTCCGCAACTGCGCCGTCCTGGCCTTGGCTTTGGCCACTTTCGTACAGGTTGATGCGGTCTCCGTGGTCACACAGGGATCGATTTCATCTCAAGCGCTGGCCCGCGTTGGCCATCCTCTTACGCCCGGCAGTGCGGCGGGCGTCGCGCGGCGCACAACCCGGCGAACCATCCGCAGAACCAGCGTCTACGTAGCCAGTCTACCGGCCGGTTGCGTCAAGACTTCGGTCAACGGGACGACAATCTGGCATTGCGGCGCGAAGTATTATCAGCACACGGGGTCGAAGTACGTGGTCGTCCATATCAACTGATTGGGGCGCGGATGGCCGCTAGCCAGACCTGCCCGACAGCAGGTCGGCCTGGGCGACACGATCGTCCAAGCAACGACCGGTCGCGGGTCGTGCGCTCGGATACTGCCAGCATCAATCGGCGGGCCTAGTTATGGACAAGGTCAACAAATGAGCGCGACACGAAATTTATTCTTGATTGTAATCGCGGCGGTCGAAGCGGCGACAGGTCTCGGTCTTCTTTTGCTGCCCTCCGTTCCGTTCGCACTCCTGCTTGGATTGGAAAGCTACAGCGTTGACGCGTTTTTTGTCGGCCGCATTGCGGGCGCGGCGTTGCTTGCCATAGGGGTCGCAAGGTGGATGGCGAGGAAAGACGAGTCAAATCCTTCACTATTGGGATTGCTCATTGGCATTCTGATTTACAACACTGCCGTATCAATTCTCCTCGTCTACGCGGCCGCAGTCCTAGAGATGACCGGCGTCATGCTGTGGCCCACGGTTGCATTTCACGCACTTCTTGCCGTCTGGGGTGGTCTGCTTCTGCGGGGCTTCCGAGCGAAACTCCGCTAGGTCCGCAAGATGCCGCGCTCGCCCGGCACATCTACGCTTTCGCGTCCGGCAACGACGACGGCCCAGTAGCGCGATTACATGCTTACCCCACGTAACTTACATTCCGGCGCCAGCTCTTTGGGGCCTACTATCCATGAACAAATGCTCGCAAGCGAGATGGCTGCCGTAGCCGGGGCGGAGGAAAGCGCATGACGTTGCTCAGGGAGCCTCTGCTGCATTTTGCCGTCGTCGGCGCGATCCTGTTTGGCGGCTATTCCTGGCTGAATAACAGGCATGTCGAAACAACGGCCGCGGAGCCGGTCCGTATCGGCGAAGGCGACGTGCGGTGGCTCAAGCAGACCTGGTCGAGCCAATGGCTGCGCGAGCCAACCGCCGATGAACTCAAGGGTCTTGTCGACGATCTGCTGAATGAGAAGGTGATGGCCCGCGAAGCGCAGGAGATGGGCCTCGAGAAGGACGACACCATCATCCGCCGCCGCTTGGCGCAAAAGCTCAAATTCCTTGTCGAGGACACGGCCCAGCTTGCCGAGCCAACCGAAGCGGAACTGCGGCAGTTCTATGCCGCCAACCCCGCACACTTCGAGACGCCCGGAAAACTGTCGTTCCGACAGGTCTACTTCAACCCGGAACATCGCAAGGACGCCGCGGCGGACGCGGCCGCCGCGCTGGGTGCGCTGACAACGAATGTCGAGGACGGCTCGATCGAGGGCGACCGGCTGCTGTTCGGCGACAGCTTTGCCGATACTGACGAACAGGCGCTGTCCGGAATGTTCGGTGCCGATTTTGCGCGCGAGGTGTTTGCAGTTGAACCGGGCGGGTGGCGCGGTCCGGTGAAATCCGGCTATGGCCTTCATCTGGTCCTCGTCACGCAGCGCACGGCGACCGCGCCGAAGCCCTTCGAGACCGTGAAAGATGCCGTGCTAGCCGAGTGGCGCTCCGCGAAGCAGACCGAACTGAGCAAAGAGTATCTGGTCGAGCTGCGCAACAAGTACGGCGTAGAGCTTGACGACAGTACGAAAGCGGCACTGGGGTCAGGGCCTGCAACGAATGTGGCCGCACAATGAGACGGCTGGCCAAGTGGCCTGAGTTCGTGCGGGGGGCCCGCTCCGCGTTGGAGTGCGTTCGACTGGTCCTGCTGACGGCAGCCATTGCTGCGCTGTCCTGCGAAGCTGCCTACTCCCACGAGGTGCGCCCCGCCTATCTCAGCTTGAAGGAGGAGGCGCCGAACGAGTTCAGCGTCCTGTTCAAAACGCCGATGCAGGGCAATGCGCGACTGGCGCTGTCGGCACTCTTTTCCGGCAAGATCGAGACGGTGACGCCGATCATCTCGCATCCGACCGGGGATGCCATGGTGCAGACCTGGCGCATGCGCACGCTGGAGCCGCTCCCAGGCCAGAACGTTGTGATCGACGGGTTGCAGAACAGCATGACCGACGCGCTGGTCCACGTGGTGTTCGCTAACGGCAACAGCTGGACGGCGCGACTTACCCCTAGCGAGCCGTCGGCAGTCATCCCGGCGTCGCAGAGCGCCTGGGCGGTGTTCGTCGCCTACGTCCGTCACGGCATCGAGCACATCGCCTTCGGCTTCGACCATCTGCTGTTCGTCACCGGGCTGATGCTGATCGTGCGAGACTGGCGCAAGCTGGTGAAAGCGATCACCGCCTTCACCGCTGCTCACTCAATCACCTTGAGCTGCGCCACCCTTGGATGGCTGACGCTGCCGTCGCGGCTGGTGGAGGCGATGATCGCCATCAGCATAGTCATGGTCGCTGCCGAGGTTGTGCGGATGGAACGCGGGCAGCTCAGCCTGGCCATTGTGAAGCCGTGGATGGTGGCCTTCGTTTTCGGCCTGCTGCACGGCTTCGGCTTTGCCGGCGCGCTGGTCGAGCTCGGCCTGCCGCAGGGCGACATTCCGCTGGCGCTGCTTGCCTTCAATGTCGGCGTCGAGCTCGGGCAACTGGCCTTCATCGCCGTCTTGCTGACCGCGGTTTATTCGGTGATGCGGTTCGTCCTGATCCCGCGGCAGGCGATCGTCGCGTCGGCCTATGCCATCGGGATCATCGCGGCATTCTGGAGCGTCCAGCGGCTGGACGCGATGTTGTAGGAGGAGCAAATGGGACCCGCCGCAAGACTGCCGCGCCGACCTTGCCTGAGGGGCCGGAAACCTGCACGCGCAACCACTGTGGCGCTTGCCGCGTCTTTGATGGCTGCTGCTCCGGTCTCCGAAGGACGCACGTGCGGCTATGATAGTCCGCAGACGGTGTCGCAGGGCTTCCTGAATTGGCTCTATCCGAATTCACTCTACGTCGTCGGCGCGATATCGAGGGAAGTGGCGGCGGGACGGCTGCCGCTCGCGAACTTCGATCAGACCGGACCAGATCTGTTCGGACACAGATTTAAGCTGACGGCAACGGCGCTGGAGCAATTCGGCGACATGCTCCGCTCGGCGTCGCCGGTCCCCTCCCAGGCTTCGGTCTCTCTGGTCGTCGTTGAGCCGATGCTGTGGACGCGGTTCGATCAGGGTCCTGACGGCTTGCGCACAACGGTTCATGTCTCGGGGGCGCAGCCCGGGGATCTGGTCATCGTTGCCGGCGAAGCCGTGATCGCCGAAATCGCCGCGCGGCGGTTGACCTTCGGCCAGGCTGTCGAGCGCGGCGTGGCGCGTCTCTATGGGCCGGCGTCGCAGATCGCCCAATTCCTGCTCAGTTATTCGGATGTCGGCGCAACCGACGGTGCTGTCGAATTATCTCAGAAGCCGGTCGTTCCGCCAGTACGCACGGCGGCCGGCTCACCCCATTTCGCTCCGGTGCAATCGCACCCGGTTGGCATCGCGCCGGCCGAACTCAGACGCACACCTGACCACACCGAGATTTCATTCCATGAGGGGGGGAGACAATGATCCGGAGACCGCTGACAATTACAAGTCTTGTATTGCTTGCCGTCTGCGCAGGCTCCGTGGCGTGGGCTCAGGATGCCGGCACCTATACCGTCGAGGAAGGGGGGCAAGCCATCAAGCCCCGGCCCTACTCGCCTTATGCCGGACGCAATTTCCCGACGCGGCCGCTGTTTGGCGACACGCATTTGCACACGGCCCTGTCCTTCGACGCTGGAGCGGCCGGCGCCAGGCTGGGACCGCGCGAGGCCTACAAATTTGCGAAGGGCGAGGAGGTCATTTCCTCGACAGGTCAGCCGGCCAGACTGTCGCGTCCGCTCGACTTCCTGGTCGTCGCGGATCACTCGGACAATATGGGATGGTTCACCGATTTCATGGCCGGAAAGCCGGAGATCCTGCAGAACGCGCAGGCCCGCGAGTGGTATGACATGATACAGTCGGGGCACGCCGGGGAGGCGGCGTGGTCCATCGTCATGACCTTTTCGCAAGGTAAATTTCCGCCTGACATCATCTACCAGCCGGGCAACCCCGCCTATCGGTCGGTGTGGCAGAGCATCATCTCGGCAGCCGAGGAAGCCAACGATCCGGGGCGCTTTACCGCTTTCATCGGATTTGAATGGACGTCGCTGTCCAAGGGCAACAATCTCCACCGCAACGTCATCTTCCGCGATGGTGCCGAAAAGGCCGGTCTCGTCGAGCCATACACGACGCAACCGCCCGTCGGCAGCAACAACCCGCGCGACCTGTGGAAATGGCTGCGGAACTATCAGGACAAGACCGGCGGCGATGTGCTTGCCATCGCCCACAATGGCAATCTGAGCAATGGCGAGATGTTCCCGATCATCGAGCCGGTCACGGGCAGGGAGATCGATCGCGAATACGCCGAGCAGCGCGCCCAGTGGGAGGTGCTTTACGAGACCACCCAGATGAAGGGCGACGGCGAAAGCCACCCCTTCCTTTCTCCCAATGACGAATTCGCCAATTTCGAGAAATGGGACAAGGGCAATCTTGACCTCAGCGTCAAGAAGACACCGGACATGCTGGAGTTCGAGTATACGCGCTCGGCGCTCAAGAACGGGCTGAAGCTGGAAGCCAAGCTCGGGGTCAATCCCTACAAATTCGGCCTCGTCGGCAGCACGGATTCGCACACGGGTCTCTCCACCGCCGACGACGACAATTTCTTCGGGAAGATATCGACCGGCGAGCCGAACCCGGAACGCTGGTCGCACCCGTTCATGGCAAACCCCAAGCTCGGGCTCAAGATCCTGGGCTGGGAGACGACTGCATCGGGCTATGCCGCAGTCTGGGCGCAGGAGAACACACGCGCATCGATCTTCGACGCCATGAAACGGCGCGAGACGTATGCCACGACCGGGCCGCGGATGGCAGTTAGGTTCTTCGGCGGCTTTGATTTCGTCGAAGCCGACGCCAATACCCGTAGCCCGGCCATCGCCGGTTACACCAAGGGCGTGCCGATGGGCGGTGACCTCAAGCAGGCGCCCGCGGGCAAGGTGCCGACCTTCCTGGTTGCCGCATTGAAGGATCCGATCGGCGCCAATCTCGACCGCTATCAGATCGTCAAAGGTTGGCTGGACGCCGCCGGCGAGGTGCATGAACAGGTCTACGATGTCGCCTGGTCTGGCGACCGCAAGCCGGGCACCGACGGCAAGCTGCCGCCGGTTGGCGACACGGTCGACGTAGCCAATGCCACATGGACCAACACGATCGGAGCGCCAGAGCTCAGTGCCGTATGGAAGGACCCCAATTTCGATCCGTCCCAGCGGGCTTTCTACTATGGCCGCGTGATTGAGATCCCGACGCCGCGCTGGCCCGCCTATGACGCGAAATACTTTGGCATCAAGATGTCGCCGGATGTGACCATGACCACGCAGGAACGAGCCTACACATCGCCGATCTGGTACACGCCAGCCGGCTAACCAGCCTCCGCGCGAGTGGAGGCACAAGGGGCTCGGCGTCCCCTTTCAGTGCGGCGAGCGCGTCGCCAGACGGGAGAACGCGAGCGACCAAACGGTGCGAGGTGGCGGACTGGGGTTGAGACCATCACCCGGCAAAGGTTGGAAGCCGATGCTGCGCGTCTACGGCGCGACCCGTGGTTCGAAGCGAGGGGGTGGCCGAGGGGAGATCGAACTGGTGAAATGACCTCCGAGCAACGCCCAGGATGAGCAGGCAGTGACGATCCACAAAAACGGACATTCATGAGCAAGAACGGCAAACAAGGGAAGGCAAGACCATGCGAATCTTCACGACACTTATCGCGGCAGTAGCACTTTCGTCTGCGACGGCGGCATACGCACAAACACAAAATCCGCTTCCCAAGGCCAGCGATGTGCTTGTCCGATACGGGGACGACGTCGAGGGCTGGACGATCTATACAAATCAAACGCGCGGAGATTGCTTGATCGTGCGCCAAGATGGGCCAAGTTCAGTACAAATGGGCGTTACCGCAAATCAGGAGGTCGGGTATCTTGGCGTGTTCACGAAGGTGGATATCGGTCTTAAGAACGGTACCAAGTCGGACATCTTTGTCTCCATCGACGGCCATCTCTATAAGGGTGTGGCCACCAGCACGAGCGGCGAACTCAAGGGCGGATATTCTGGCGGCTACATCTTGACCGACGATCCGAAGTTCAAGCGCGACGTGGCGAAGAAATATAAGATGACCGTATTTCCGGAAACCAAGGGGGCCTTTGTCGTCGATCTGAAGGGGACGTTCAAAGCAATGGCAGTGGGCCGGAAATGCCTGAAGCACTGACCGCCCGCCAGGCAAAATTCCCACCCATCTCGGCCATTGGCTGCTGCCAGCAGACACAGTCTTAACGCAGAACGCCAGGTTTCGAGATCGCCGCGGCCGGGGGCGGCCGCTCCCCGGTCCATCGGCTGGCGGGGGTGGGGATCGCCTTGTGGGCCCCTTTCAGGCGCGCCCGAACGACACCCCCTCGTTCGCAGTTCGGGACCACTATGGAAACGTCCGGGACATCGAGAGATCGAGCGACCACTGCCGTCCCGATGGAATTCCGGAATTAGCCGGCGGTCAAACGTTCGGAGCCGCTTCAGGCAATTTGCAGGTGTCTGGAACAAATTTGCATCGACGACGTTTCGTTTCGGCTAATGACGACGTTTCGCACACGGTAAACATTGCCACCAGCGAGGACGCGATCATGAGAGTCCCGTCAGGCATAGCGACCTCCCTCGTCGCAACTTTTGTACTTGCGAGTTCTGTTCCAGTTGATGCCGCGCCGGTCTTCGTGCCCAGGGCACAAAGCGCTCAGTCAGATGTCATCCAAATTCGGGACGGCTGGTACAGGGGTTATCGCGGCTACCGCCACTACCACCGGCACAACGACTTCTGGGCCCCGGGCGGCGCATTTGTCGCCGGCGCGCTGCTCGGCAGCATGATTGCCAACAGCAACGGCTACTACGGCGGGTACTACGGAGGCGGTGACTATTACGGGGGTCCGTACTACGGCGATCCGTATTATGTCGATCGGTATGATGTCGATCCGTACTATGGCGATCCGTATTACCACGACCGATACTACGGCGATGGGTATCACTCAGACAGATACTATCGCCGATGTTCGCCCAGGGAAGCCGATTCCGGTAATTGTTACTAGCGATCGATCGTCATGGGCAGGGCGCCGCCCTTCGACTGATTTCCATGTGATCGGCACAGTTTAAGATTAAGCCGCCGATGCGAGCCGTTTGAACGGCCTCGTAGTCAAAAAGTTACCCCGCCCTCCACGTAACTTACGTTCCGCTCCCGGCTCCATCCGGTAGTCTCGGGAGAAGACGAACCAATCAACGGGATGGAAAGCCGGCTGGCAGACAAAAGCGGTTCCGGCGGTGGTGTGCCGGTTGCGTGGCGGATCGGGAGTCCTCCCGTTGCCGCTGCGGTTCATGTCAGGTCCGCGGGGAGGGAAAAATGGACAGTCGATTTCGGCGACATCTGCTGAAAGTGTCGCTGGCGGCACTGACGATGCTGGCGGTGCATGGCCGGTCCCTTGCGGCTGACCTCCTCATTGCAATGCCGAACTGGCCATCGGGCCAGGCCGCGGCCAATATCATCAAGTACGGATTGAAGGAAAAACTCAATCTGGACGCCGACGTACGCGAGATGGGCTCCATGACCGCATTCGCCGGGATGGATACCGGGGAGGTCGACGTCTATCCGGAAGTCTGGCTTCCCAATCTCGATTCCCTCGTCAAGAAATACGTCGACGGGCGCAAGACCGTGGACCTCAGTCCCAGGGGTGTGTCGGCTACGCAGGGCATCTGCGTGACGCGCGAGACGGCTGACAAATATGGCGTCAAGGACATTTCAGATCTGGCCGATCCCAAAAAAGCGGCCGTGTTCGATACCGACGGCGACGGCAAGGGCGAAATGTGGATTGGCGCGTTGGGCTGGTCGTCGACGAGCATCGAGAAGATCCGGGCCAAGAGCTACGGCTATGAAAAAACGATGACGCTCCTTCAGATGCCGGAAGACATGGCAATGGCCGCAGTCGATGCGGCCGCGGCAACGGGGCAACCGATGGTATTCTACTGCTACAGTCCGCACCATATGTTCAAGCTCCATGACATCGTCCAGTTGACCGAACCGAAATACGATCCGGCCAAGTGGCACATCGTGATGCCGAGCGACGACCCTGACTGGCTTACAAAATCTGAGGCGCCGGTGGCGTGGGACGCATCCCATTTCTACATCGGGTTTGCCTCATCGATGGCCAAGCGCCTGCCGAAAGTGGCGGCCTTCCTCTCTCATGTCGACTTCAGCTCAGACGAGGTCACCGAAATGAGCTACGCATTGCAGGTCGATCGGCAAGATCCCGCCAAGTACGCGCAGGCCTGGGTTGCAAAGCATCAAGACCGGCTTAGCGCCTGGTCGAAGTAGAGGCAGGGACGACCATGACCTTTTCGCTCGCAAACCGGTCCGTCACTTCGAAAAGCAATGATCGCAGATTGGCTGTCCGCTGCCTCGTTCTCGGCGCCGCGCTTGTCATGACCGCGATCGGCGCGACACTGGCGTATGCCGCTCAGACGCAGGTGTTCGATCCGCAGACACATAAGTGGGTCGACTACGACAAGAAGAAAGCGCGAAAATACTACGCAGCCCACAAGGAGGTGCCCGAGGCATTTCGCCCGCAGATGGTCCAATTCCGCACCGCTGAGGTGCCCGGTACGATCATCATCGATGGCAACAAGCATTTTCTCTATCTTGTGCAGCCGGGTCAGCAGGCCATGCGGTACGGCATCGGCGTCGGCCGGGAAGGCTTTGGATGGGCCGGTATCGTGCGCGTCGGCCGCATGGCGGAATGGCCGACCTGGACGCCCCCGGTCGAAATGGTCGCTCGGGATCCGAACGCGGTCAAATATGCGGCAGGCATGCCGGGAGGTCCCGACAATCCGCTCGGCGCCAGGGCACTCTATCTCTACGAGGGCGATCAGGACACGATCTACCGGATACACGGTACGCCGGAGCCCTGGACGATCGGGCTCGACGTGTCATCAGGGTGCATCCGGATGCGGAACGACGACATCACCGACTTGGCGTCCCGCGTCAAGGTCGGAGCCAAGGTCATCGTTCTGATGCAGGGGGCGGCCCTTTACAAGGGCGTTTGAAGCGGCATTCGGAGAGGGCCAAGCAATGTCGGAAAAACGTGCAGTGAGAAGATCGATCCTGGTTGTAGCTCTTGGATTCATTACGCAGAGCTTGAGCGCTTGCGTCAGCACGCCGCCGCCTGCTCCGGAGCAGATGTCGAGGACGCAGGTTGAGACGGCTCCGGCGGATCTGCAGCTTCTTTGCGCCAACGCGGTCGCCAAGTCGAGCGGCGTCAACAGCGCCAAGATACTTCCGATCTCCTCGAGCAAGATCGATTCCAAAACTTATCAGGTCGAGCTCGATGCCGGCGGCAAGAAGACAAGCTGCCTCGTGGACACCGACGGCAACGTGAAATCTGTTGAGCCGGTTTGATTGCCTTTAGTCGAATTCGAATGTCTGAGTTCAGGTGCGGGCCACCGTTTTCCCCTCGACGTTCGGGAGGTTATGTCGCGGCGCCAGCTTTCCTGCCCACGCCCAGTCGGTCGATGATCAGCATTCAACTGTGCGGCGTGGTCCCCCGCGCAGGCGGTTTCGCGCGACCCGTCACGATCTTGCGCCAAATGGATAGCTGCACATTATATTAGACGTAGCTTATGATTAAGTCCCGCGAGATCGATGCCCACGCAGGGCTGGTGGGGACTATGGATAGAGAAGACCCAATCGGACAAGTGCGCTTAGGACATCCAACGGCCTGTCGGGGCTATGCTGCAGTGTGGCGCGTCCTGACCGCTGCCCTGCCGCTTTGGGTACCGGGGAAATGATCGGCGCCAGCATATTTGGCGCGCAGGGTTTTGAACGCATGATTTGGTTTAGCAGAGCAGGGGCAAAACATGAGCAACGATCGAGACTTCCCGGCTGAAGCCGGCATCAGCAACAAAATCACGCGGCGAGACGCATTGATGGCCGGCACGGCGGTTGCGGCGTCGCGACTGGCTACACCGGTTGGCCTGTCGGGCGTGCTCGCCGGGCTTGCCGGGGTTCAGCCTGCGGCCGCCCAGCCGGCGCTCCCCAACATCGTCTATGTCGTCGCTGACGACATGGGCTGGGGGGATGCCGGCTTCAACGGTTCCGATATCAAGACGCCGAACCTCGACAAGCTCGCCGAGGGCGGCGCTCGCTTCGACCAGTTCTACGCCCTGCCTATGTGCACGCCAACGCGCGCGGCATTAATGACCGGCCGCTATCCTCTGCGATACGGACTACAGACGGGCGTCATACCGGCAGCGGGCACCTACGGGCTTCCGGTCGACGAGTACCTCTTGCCGCAGGTCCTGAAAGACGCCGGCTACAAGACGGCCATGGTCGGCAAATGGCATCTCGGCCATGCCAAGCCAGAGTTCTGGCCGCGGCAGCGCGGCTTCGACTATTTCTACGGCGCGCTGGTCGGAGAGATCGACCACTTCAAGCATTCCTCCCACGGCGTGAAGGACTGGTATCGCAACAACAAGCCGCTCAACGAAACCGGCTTCGACAACACGCTGTTCGGCAATGAGGCCGTGCGAGTTGTCGAGCGCCACGAGGGCAAGAGCCCGCTATTCCTCTACCTGGCCTTCACCGCGCCGCACACGCCCTTCCAGGCGCCGCAGGAGTATCTCGACCGCTTCAAGGGCATCGCAGACGAGAACCGGCGCAAATATGCAGCGATGATCTCGGTGATGGACGACGGCGTCGGCAAGGTGGTTGCGGCGCTCGAAAAGAAAGGCATGCGCGACAACACCATCATCGTCTTCCACAGCGACAATGGTGGCGTGAAAGACTCGCTGTTTGCTGGCGATTCGAAAGTCGGGGGCACACTGCCCGCCAGCAACGGACCTTATCGTGGCGGCAAGGGCACACTCTACGAGGGTGGCACCAGGGTCGCCGCCTTCGCCAACTGGCCGGGCAAGATCAAGCCGGGCGTTGTCGACGGCATGGTCCACGTTACGGACATGTATCCCACGCTTGCCGCCGTCGCCGAAGCCAAGCTGGAGAAGAACAAGCCACTGGACGGCATGAATGTCTGGGACGCCCTGAGCGAAGGAAAGCCGTCTCCCCGCGCCGAAGTGGTCTACAACGTCGATCCTCTGGCCGGAGCCGTTCGCAAAGGCGACTGGAAGCTTGTGTGGAAGGCCTCACTGCCGCCGAAGGCGGAGCTTTTCAACCTCGCCGACGACAAATCCGAAGCTCACGATCTCGCCGCCGCGAACCCGGACAGGATGAAGGAGCTGCAAGGGCGCATCGTCGAACTGGCAGGCGAGATGGCCCCGCCGCAACTGCTTATGGAAGCAGTGCGGCTGACCTTCTTCGCGCCACCGGTAACGGCCGATCCATCGACACTGCTCAGCTTGGGGGACTGACGGCGGGTCTCCGGCAGCACGGCACGCGGGGCTCACCTGGTTACGCTGACCGCCGCCACGATCCGCGGCGTGGCAGTAGGCGTTGTCGGCGTGGCAGTGATCCAGGCGCTGCTCGTCGGTGCGCGAGATTGCGACCGAAGACGGAACCGTGCTGTTTCGCTCAACAACTACTGAAATTTCAAACTGACCCACTACCCGTTCCTCCAAACCATCGACAGGCAATCTGGAGAATGGTAGTTTGGCTGGGCTGGCCGTGAGAGTCTTTGTGGGAGAGCCGAAATGGCGGACACGATACATCCTGCGGCGATCGAGCATTTGCCGATCTTCGTCACTGCGCCTGGCCAGACCGACTGGCTGTTCAATGTGGTCGTCGTCCTGATTTTGGCAATGATCCTCATCATAGGCAATTTGTACTTTCAACTCCATGCCCTTCCGGAACGAATGGCGCATGGGTCGAAAAAAGTGCAAATGGAGATTGTGGCTGTCCTTTGTCTGATCTCGCTTTTTACCCACAACCATCTCTTCTGGATCGCGGGTCTGTTGCTGGCGTTCATCGATCTGCCGGATTTCAAGACGCCGATGTCTTCGATTGCACGCTCACTCGAGAAACTGTCCGGACGCGATCCCGCCGCCGAGGAGCAGGCGGAGGAGCAGGCTGAGGAGCAGGCTGAGGAGCAGGCGATAGTGCAGCCTGGTCCCGAGCAGAAAATCGACATCGCGCGCGTGGGTGCTCCGAGCCATGTTTGAGCTAATTCTCTGTTCGTTGCTCACGGTCTTTCCGGACTATCTTTTCCGCCGTTATGTGCAAGGCAAGCGTATCGGGCGCGAGATCAACCTCTATTCGATGTGGTACGAGCTGCGCTGGGGCATCACGGCGTGCCTGGTGCTGACCGTTTCGTTGATCACCCTCATTTTCTATTATCATCCTTCGACGAAAAACGTCTCCGCGATATTCCGCACCGTCACCATCCTTCCTGATACCGTGGGCCGGGTTGCCGAGGTGTTCGTCGGCGTAAATGCAAAGGTCAAGGCCGGTGATCCGCTCTTTCGGCTTGACAGTTCCGCGCAGGAAGCGGCGGTGGAGACGGCAAAGCGCCAGATAGCCGAAACCGACGCCGAGGCCACGGTTGCGCAAACGGACCTTGCAGCGGCGGATGGGCTCATCCAGCAGGCGCAAAGCGCCTACCAGCAGGCCCTGGACGAACTGGAAATGAAGCAGCAGCTGGTGAAAAAGGACGTCGTTTCGATTCGGGAGGTCGAGCGGCTGCAAAACGCCGTGGATGGTCGCAAGGGTGGTATTGATGCCGCCGTCGCAAGCAAGCGGACCATCGAAACGAAGATCAGCTCGCTGCTGCCCGCCCAGAAGGCCAGCGCGCTGGCAGCGCTTGCGCAGGCACAGGTCGATTTGGACAAGACCCTGGTTCGGGCTGGCGTCGCGGGGACCGTCCAGCAGTTCACGCTTCGACCCGGGGACATCGTAAACACCATGATACGGCCCGCCGGCATCCTGGTCCCCGAGGGCGCCGGACGTGGTGTTCTGATTGCCGGCTTTGGCCAGATCGAGGCGCAGGTGATGAAAGAGGGGATGATTGCCGAGGCCACATGCATCGGCAAGCCGTTTACGATCCTTCCCCTGGTCGTGACCCAGGTACAGGATGTCATCGCGGCGGGACAATTGCGGCCGACAGATCAGCTCATCGATGTTCAGCAGCTGGCGCAGGGCGGAACCCTCACGGTCTTCCTCGAACCGCTCTATCCGGGGGAGCTCGACGGCTTGCCGCCGGGCAGCAGCTGCATCGCAAACGCATACACCAACAATCACGACGCGCTCGCGGCAAAGGACATCGGCACGCTCAAATGGGTGTTCCTGCATGTGGTGGACACCGTAGGGCTTGTGCATGCCATGATTCTTCGGATTCAGGCATTGATGCTGCCCGTCCAGACTCTCGTGCTGGGTGGCCACTGAAGGATTGTTCGAGCAGACCGTGACGAGCGCGCTGCCGATTGCAATCGATCTGATGGAGGAGAAATGGAACGCCGCCATCTTATCAAAGGCTTGGCTTTGCTTGGCTTCTGCCCTCTTTGCGCCAAGGGGCACCGCTCCGCAGGCTCGCGCCCCGATGCGCTAACCAGCGAGGTTCACAAGTGAAGGGTCGCACACGTAGCATACAGTTACTTACATTGCCCCTCGGCAGGTAATGCGCCAACATAACGCCAAGGCATGATCACTCGCCCGGACTCGGCGACAGAACATCGCTGACAACCAGGTTCACATACCTTGGAGGGACGGCAATGGAGATCAAGTTTCCGCGTTGGCCTGTTGGGACTGTGGCCATACTGACGTTCTTGATCTGCTCGGGTCCACCCTCTTTCGCGATTGCTCAGGATCAAGCCGCTGCTACAGCCAGCGCAGCGGCTACCCCGGCGCCCGAACCGCTCGACGAGGATGAACTCGAAGTTCTGGTAGCGCGAATAGCGCTCTATCCCGATGAACTTGTCGCGGTGATTTCCGAAGCGTCGCTTTATCCATTGCAGATCGTGGAGGCGAACCGGTTTTTGGATCAGGTCGCCAAGAAGCCAGGCCTGAAACCGAAGGAAAGCTGGGACGGCAGCGTCATCTCACTGCTCAACTATCCCGACATCGTCAAAATGATGAACGACGATCTGGAGTGGACCCAGGCGCTTGGCGACGCACTGACGTATCAGCAAAAAGACGTTCTGGTCGCCATTCAGCAGTTGCGCGACACGGCTGTCGCCAAAGGCGTGATCAAGTCGGATGACAAGATCAAGGTTGTCGAGGAGAACGACAATGTCGTCATCCAGTCCGCGAGCGCAGACACGATCTATGTTCCACGGTATGAGCCGCAAATGCTCTATACCACCGACTATCCGGTCGCTCCGATCTCCTATTATCCAGACTCCTACCCAAGTTATTATTACCCCACTGCGCCCTATTTCGCGGCCTTCGTGACAGGCGCCGTCTGGGCAGCGGCAGTGGATTGGGATGACTGGGGTGTGTCAGGAGGCCGCTGGAACGGCAACGATATCGATATCGACTGCAACGATTGCTTCAACAACAGAAACGGCAAGGTCAATTTCAACGACGTCGACTGGAAAAACGTCGACCGTTCGAAAATAAATTTCGACAAGAACCAATTCGCCAACATCGACAAATCGAAGATCAGCAATCGGGTCAAGTCCGACGATCGCAACAATATGCGCAACAAGGCGTCCGATCTAAAAAGGGACCGAGCGAGCACGCTTGCCGGAAAGTCCGGCAAGGTGAAGGACGTCCGCCAACGCGAAATCAGAGAGGGCTTGAAAAACCGCCCCCCGGCGTCGAGGCAGGATTTCAAAAAGCCAACCAACAACAATCAGATTGCCGGGGCACGAAAGAATGATCGCCCTGCAGCCAAGGCGTCAGGGAGGATCGATCGCCCGGTTGGCAAGCCGAGGCCGGCAGCGAGAGTGGACAACAGGCCGAGGAATCCTTCGGGTCTTGGCAACGTCAGCTCCGGAAAACGTCAGCAAATTTCCTCCAACCGCGGTGCGAGGAGCATGGGAGGTGGAATTCGTAGCGGCGGCGGTGGCGGCAACAAAATGATCAGGCACGGCGGTGGCAGGCAGGGCGGCGGCGGGCGCGGCGGCGGCGGGCGCGGCGGTGGCGGGCGCGGCGGTGGCC